>DASUXW010000048.1:0-17088 GCA_036377715.1 Gemmatimonadales bacterium | reverse complement strand
AAAAACGGCCGACGACAAACGTATCCGCCGGTCACGGGGGCCGCAACTTGGGCCCGGTCAGGCAATCGCGCGCTCCTCCTGCCCGCGGAGCTGGAGCTGGTACAGCCGCTCGTAGAGGCCGCGCTGGGCCAGCAGCTCGCGGTGGCTCCCCCGCTCCCGGATCTCGCCGTGGTGGAGCACCAGGATCTCGTCGGCATGCAGAATGGTGCTGAGCCGGTGCGCCACGACCAGGCTGGTGCGGCCGGCCATCAGCTCGGCGATGGCGCGCTGGATCTGCGCCTCGGCCTCGGCGTCCACCGAGCTGGTCGCCTCGTCCAGCACCAGGATCGCGGGGTCGAGCGCCAGCGCGCGGGCGAAGCTCAGGAGCTGCCGCTCGCCCACGCTCAGGCTCCGCCCCCGCTCGCCCAGCTCGTGGTGGTAGGCCGAGGGCAGCCGCTCGATGAACCGGTCGGCGCCGACCCGGCGGGCCGCCCGCCGTGCCGCGTCCGGTGTGATGGGCGCGTCGAGCGTGAGGTTGTGCAGGATGTCGCCCGTGAAGAGAAACAGGTCCTGCTGCACGAAGCCGATGATCGAGCGCAGGTCGCTGGTCGAGAGCTCCCGGATGTCGACGCCGTCCACCGTGATCCGCCCCCGCTCCGGGTCGTAGAACCGGAGCAGGAGGCTCACGATCGTGGTCTTGCCCGCGCCGGTATGCCCCACCAGCGCGATCGTCTGCCCGGGCGATGCGGTGAAGGACACGTCCTTGAGCACCCACGGCCCCTCGGGACGGTAGCGGAACCAGACGCCCTCGAACCGCACCTCGCCGCGCACCGGCCGCGGGAGGTGGCGCGGGTGCTCCGGCTCGCGCACCGTCACCGGCTCGTCCAGCAGCGCGAACACCCGCTCCGACGACGCCATGGCGCTCTGGAGCAGGTTGAACTTTTCCGAGAGGTCCTGGAGCGGCTGGAAGAAGCGGCGGGTGTACTGGATGAAGGCCGCCAGCACGCCGACCGTGAGCGTGTCGCTCAGCACGCGAAGTCCGCCGTACCAGAGGAGCAGCGCCATCGCCACGGCGGTGAGCAGCTCGACCGCGGGGAAGAACAGGGCGTAGATGGTGATGGAGCGGAGATGCGCCTCGAGGTGCTCGCGGTTGAGCTCGCCGAAGCGCCGCGCGGTGTCCTCTTCGCGCCCGAAGAGCTGCACCACCCGCATCCCGCTCAGCCGCTCCTGCAGAAAGGCGTTGAGCCGGGCCAGCCGCACGCGGATGTCGCTGAACGCCAGCCGCACATGGCTCCGGAAGAGATGGGCGGTGAGCCAGACGAGCGGGATGACGGCGAACGTCACCAGTGCCAGCCGGACGTCGATCGCGAGCATCATCCCCATGATGGCGATGAGCGTGAACGCGTCACCGAAGATCGTCACCACCCCCGACGAGAACAGCTCGTTCAGCGTCTCGATGTCGGAGGTGACCCGGGTCATGAGCCGGCCCACCGGGTGGCGGTCGAAGTAGGTGATGCTGAGCCGCTGGAGGTGCCCGAAGACCTGGAGCCGCAGGTCGTACATCACCCGCTGGCCGATATACGTGGTGAGCAAGGTGCCGCCGTACTCCACCACGAACTCGAAGAGCAGCGTCGCGAGGTAGATCCCGGCCAGGAGCCCGATCAGCCCCACGTCGTGCCGGGGCACCGCCACGTCGAGCGCATGCTCCGTGAGCCGCGGCCCGATCAGCGCCAGCAGCGACTGCATGAGCAGCAGCGTGACCGCGCCGGCCGTGAGCCAGCGGTACGGCCGGATGTAGCCGAGCAGGCGCCGGAGCAGCGCGGCGTCGTAGCCGCGGCCGCCGGCTTCGAGCTCGTCGCCCTGGAGGGTCATCCGCTAGCCGGCCGGCTCGGCGAGCACGCCGTGCTCCACCCCTTTGAGTCCCTGCCGCACCCAGCTCGAGAACACCAGGAAGCCGACGCCGATGGTGAAGTAGGTGAGGATCAGCCGCCAGAGCAGGATGTAGATCGGCGTCAGCTCGCGGGGCACGTACGAGGTCATCACCGCCGCGGAGATCACCTCGCCGATCCCGGATGCGCCCGGCGTCGGCGCGAAGTAGAGCAGGAACATCACCAGTGTCTGGATGAGCAGAATGTCCACGAAGTTGGCGTGGAGCCCGAGGGCGCGGAGCGAGACGTAGCCGGCCAGGAGCTTGTTGGCGTGCGACGGCGCCGACAGGATCGTGGCCCACACCAGCGAGAGCCACCCACGGGGGTTGTTGAACGCGATCACGCTCGCGTGGATCTCGTCGATCCCTTGCTGCAGGCGCTCGAGCCGCGCGGCCACCCGGCCGCTCCGCCGTCCCACCGATGCCGCGACCCGGCGCAGCAGGTCACGCACCACGCGGGGGAAGAAGATCACGATCGCCATCAGGATCCCGATCCCGGCCACGATCGTGAGGCTCCCCCGGAACAGATCGTACAACGAGAGCCCGAACACGTTCCCGCGCTGGCCCAGCGAGCGCCCCGCCCCGAACAGCAGCGCCAGCGGCCCCGCGATGGCGAAGAACAGGATGGTGGAGACGAACGTCATGAAGGTGGCCGTCACCGCCGAGGGGAGCGGGAGGCCGTATCGCCGCATCGTGTAGATCGTCATCGGGCCCGCGCCCGAGTTGAGCGGCGTGATGTACGCGGCCCAGGCCCCCATGCCACCCGCGAGTATCATCCCCTTGAGCGACGCCTTCGGGTCGAGGTGCCGTGCCACCACCCAGTTCCGAAGCCCGCCGCCGAACCAGTCCAGCGACGCGAGCCCGATCCCGGCCAGGAGCCAGACCCAGTGGATCCGCCCCATCCCCGCCAGGAAGGCCTGGAAATCGTTCCCGTAGAGCAGGGTAATCCCGAACCCCACGAGCGAGGCCAGGACGGAAATCTCGAAACCGCGAACGAGGAGCTTGGGGGTGAGAAGGCGGGACATGGGTGCGGAAAGCTAAAGCGGTGAGCGGACGGCGGTAAGCGGGAGACGGTGAACGGTGAACGGTGAACGGAAAGAGCACACCAGACCGCTCCCGGTGTGCCGTTACCGTTCACTGTTCACCGTTCACCGTTCACCGTCTCCCTGGCTCCCGAACGTTCCCCGAACCCACTATCCTTCGCGCATGATCCGCCTCGTCAACGCCCGGCAGCATAACCTGCAGGGCATCACCGTGGAGCTGCCGCACCGGGCGCTCACCGTGGTGACGGGGCCGTCGGGGTCGGGAAAGAGCTCGCTGGCGTTCGATACCCTCTACGCCGAGGGGCAGCGGCGGTACATCGAGTCGCTCTCCACCTACGCCAAGCAGTTTCTCGAGCGGATGCCCAAGCCGCTGGTGGACCACCTGGAAGGGGTGGCGCCCTCGGTGGCGATCGAGCAGCGGAACCCGACCGTGAGCAGCCGGTCCACCGTCGGCACCGCGACCGAGGTGTACGACCACCTGCGGCTCCTCTGGGCCCGGGTGGGCCGGAGCTACTGCCGCACCTGCGGCGCTCCCGTCCGGCGCGATACCCCCCAGAGCGCGGCGGACGACGTGCTCGCCGCCGTGCCCGGCGGTCGAGTGCAGGTGGCCTTTCCGCTCCCGCCGATCGCGCGGCTCACCCACGATGCGATGGTCGAGAACCTGCGCGCGCTCGGCTTCGTGCGGGTGCAGGCCGATGGGACCGCATACCGGCTCGACGAGCTCCCCGCGGGACTCGACCTCACCGGCGCGGGCGAGCTGCTCGTCGTCGTGGACCGGCTCGTGGCCGGCGCGGACACGTCCGGCCGCCTGGCCGAGTCGCTCGCGACCGCGTTCCAGGAGGGCGAGGGAATCGCGGTGGTGCTGCACGATCCGCTCCCCTCCGGCCGCGACCGGCTCCGCTTCACCCGCTTCCCGGCCTGCAGCGCCTGCGATACGCCGTCCGCGCCTGTCGCCCCCGCACTCTTCTCCTTCAACAACCCGCGGGGCGCCTGCGCGAACTGCAACGGGTTCGGCGCGGTGCTCGAGTACGACGAGTCGCTCGTGGTGCCCGACCGCCGGCGCAGCCTGGCCCGCGGCGCGATCGACCCCTGGACCAAGCCGCGCTATGAGTCGCGCCGGCGGATGCTGCTCGACTTCGCCCGGAAGCTCGGCGCCGACGTGGACCAGCCCTGGGAAAAGCTCAAGGCCCCGCACCGCCGCGAGCTGCTGTATGGACGGAAGGGCCGCTACGTCGGGATCTTTCCTTTTCTCAAGGACCTCGAGGAGAAGCGGTACAAGCAGTACATCCGCGTCTTCCTCCGACAGTATCAGCTCGCGCAGACCTGCGAGGCCTGCGGCGGGAGCCGGCTCAACGACGACGCGCGCGCGGTGCGGATCGGCGGCGACACGGTCGCCGATGTCTCCGCACGCTCGATCGACGACGTCCATGCCTGGCTCGGCGCGCTCGAGCTCACGCCGTTCGAGCGCGAGATCGCGCAGCCGATCCTCGAGCAGCTCGACGCGCGGCTCGGCTTTCTCTGCGACGTGGGGCTCGGCTACCTGACGCTCGACCGCCAGACCCGCACCCTCTCGGGCGGCGAGGCGCAGCGGATCTCCCTCGCCAACGCGCTCGGGTCGCGGCTGGTGGACACGCTCTACGTGCTCGACGAGCCCTCGGTCGGCCTGCACCCGCGCGATACCGACCGCCTGCTCGGCCTGCTCCGGCGGCTGCGCGACGCGGGAAACACCGTAGTCGTGGTCGAGCACGACCTCGCCGCCATCCGGGAGGCCGACTTCATGCTCGAGCTCGGCCCCGGCTCGGGCGAGCGCGGCGGGCGCGTGGTGCACGCGGGCTCGGTCGAGAGCGCGACCACGTCGCTCACCGGCCAGTATCTCACCGGCCAGAAGCGGATCGCGGTGCCCAGCCTGCGGCGCCCGGCGGGGCCGCGGCGGATCCGCGTGCGCGGGGCCGCGCTCCACAACCTGCGCGGCGTGGACGTGGACATCCCGCTCGGCGCCCTTACCGCCGTGACCGGCGTGAGCGGCTCGGGCAAGAGCTCGCTGGTGTACGACGTGCTCTACCGGAACCTCGAGGCACGGCTCCACGGCGAACACACCGCCAAGAGCCACCTCGGCGAGCCGGTCGGAACGGTCCAGTCGCTCACCGGGTGGGAGAGCCTCAAGGACGTGCTGCTGGTGGACCAGTCGCCCATCGGCCGCTCGCCCCGGTCCAACCCGATCACCTACATCAAGGCGTTCGACGAGATCCGCGAGCTGTTCGCAGAGCAGCCGCTCGCGCGGCAGCGGAAGTACTCGGCCGCCACCTTCTCCTTCAACCTCCCCGGCGGCCGCTGCGACGCGTGCGAAGGCGCGGGCCACGTCCAGGTCGAGATGGTCTTCCTGGCCGACGTGTTCGTGCCCTGCGAGGTGTGCCAGGGGACGCGCTACAAGCGCGAGGTGCTCGACGTCCGCATTCAGGGCCACTCGATCCACGACGTGCTCCAGTGGACGGTGGACGAAGCCGTGGCCCGCTTCCGCCACCAGCCGAAGCTCTGCACCGCGCTCTGGCACCTGCAGCAGGTGGGGCTCGGCTATCTCCGGCTGGGCCAGCCCGCCACTACGCTCTCCGGTGGCGAGGCGCAGCGGCTCAAGATCGCCCGCGAGCTGGCGCAGGCCGGCAAGCGCGAGGGCCGGAAGCTCTACCTGCTCGACGAGCCCACCACGGGGCTGCACATGGACGATGTCCGGGTCCTCATCCAGGTGCTCGACCGGCTGGTGGACGCCGGCCATACGGTGGTCGTGATCGAGCACCACATGGACATCGTCAAGCGCGCCGACTGGGTAGTGGACCTCGGCCCGGAGGCGGGCGAGTACGGCGGCCGCATCGTGGCGCAGGGGACGCCCGAGCAGGTGGCCGACGTGGCCGAGTCGCACACCGGACGCTATCTCCGGCCTCTGCTGGTCGGCGAACCCGCAGCAGCGACCGCCCTCGCGGGATGACCCGCCGGCAGGCGGTGGCCACGCTGGTCGTCGTCTGCCTGGTCTGGGGCGTCTCGTTCACCGCCACCAAGCAGGCGCTCGGCGACGCGTCGCCGCTCGTGCTCATGGGACTCCGGTTCGGGCTCGCGGCGGCGCTCATCCTGGGCGACCTTCGCGGGCTCACCCGCGCCGAGGCGGTCGGCGGGCTCGTGCTCGGCGTGCTGTTCTGGGCGGGGTTCGTGTTCCAGACGGCGGGGCTCGAGTATACCACGCCGAGTCGGTCGGCGTTCCTCACCATTCTCTCGACGCCGATCGTGCCCGTGGTGGGGTTCCTGATGTACCGCACGGTGCCGCGGGTGCCCACCGTAGCCGCGATCGTGCTGGCGGTGACCGGCACCTGGCTCCTCACCGGCCCCGGTGGCGGCGGACTCAATCGCGGCGATCTGCTCACGATCGGTTGCGCGGTGATGTTCGCGGGGCAGATCGTGGCCGCGGGACATTATGCGCCGCGGCTCTCGATCGGCCGGCTGCTCGCCCTCGAGCTCGGCTCGTGCGCCCTGCTGTCCCTTGCCGCGGCACCGGTGCTCGAGACCCCGCGCCTCGATGCCACGCCGATGCTCGCCGGACTGGTCGCCTTTCTCGGCCTGAGCGGGCTCTGGTCGTTCCGGATGCAGCTCCGGGCGCAGCAGGTGCTGTCGCCCACGCACACGGCGATCGTGTTCACGCTCGAGCCGGTGTTCGCGACGCTCACGAGCTACCTGCTGCTCGGCGAGCGGCTCGGACCGCTGCAGCTCGTCGGCGGCGCCATGATTCTCGGCGCCGTGGCCGCCCCCGCGCTCGAGCGGCCGGCGCGGGCGGCCGCGTAGTACTCCTTCGCTTCGCTCAGGATGACTCGTTCAGCCTTCTCGCGCTGCCTGGCGCATCGCGTCCCATGCCGCTGCTACATCCTCTCGTTCCGTCCCCCGCTGCCCGACCACCAGCCGAATCACGTATCGCCCGCCCAGTCGGGTATGCGTGAGGAAGCGGCGGCGGCTCGCGTTCACCGCCGCGAGCAACCGCGCGTTGATCGCATCGAGCTCCTCCTCCGACCGGCCAGGCGGATGATACCGGAAGCACACCAGCCCGAATGGCACCGGCGCCATCAGCTCGAAATCGGGCTCCGCCTCGAGCCACGTGGCGAACTCCCGCGCCAGCGTCGCGTGCTTCCGGATCAGCGCCCGGAGTCCCTGCACGCCATAGCTCCGGATCACGAACCACAGCTTGAGCGCCCGAAACCTCCGTCCGAGCTGGATTCCCCAGTCGCGGAAGTTCACCACCTCCGGGTCGAACGGAGTGCGGAGGTATTCGGGCGCGGCCTGAAACGCCGACAGCAGGGCGGCCGGGTCGCGCACGAAATAGGCGCTGCAGTCGAAGTTGGTCAGCAACCACTTGTGCGGGTTGAAGACCAGGCTGTCGGCCGCTTCGATCCCGTCGAACAGCGGGCGCAGCTCGGGCACGATCGCCGCCGAGCCGGCGTAGGCGGCGTCCACGTGGAGCCACGCGCCGTGGCGCCGGCACAGCTCGGCGATGGGCCGGACGGGATCGATCGCCGTAGACGAGGTCGTCCCCACCGTCGCCACCACGCACGCCGGCCGAAGCCCCGCCGCTCGGTCGGCGTCGAGCGCCCGCGCCAGCGCCTCGGGGCGGAGCGCGAACGCGTCGTCGGTCTCGACGTGCCGCAGCATCTCGAGCCCGTAGCCCGCGAGCTTCACCGCCTTCTCGACCGACGAGTGCGCCTCGCGCGACGCGTAGACCGTAAGCGGCGCTCCGCCGGCCGCGAGCCCCGCCCGGCCCGAGCGCCCGCCCGTCGCCCGCTCGCGCGCGGTGAGCAGTGCCACCAGCGTGGCCGTTGATGCCGTGTCCTGGATGACGCCCGCGTAGCCCGCCGGCAGACCGATCATCTGGCGAAGCCAGTCCATCACCACCTGCTCCAATTCGGTCGCCGCGGGCGACGTGGCCCACGACATTCCCTGAACGCCGAGCGTCGCCGTGAGCATCTCGGCGAGAATGGACGGGGGACTGTTGTTGCACGGGAAGTACGCGAACCACCCCGGGTGGTTCCAGTGCGTCACGCCGGGAAGAATGAGGTCGCGGAAATCCTCGAGCTGCGCCTCGAACGGCTCGCCTTCCATGGGCGGCGCGGCCGGCAACTGCGCCCGCAACTCTCCCGGCGAGACCGACGGCGTGACCGGCAGCGTTCTCACATCGCGCAGGTAGTCCGCCATCCAATCCACCAGCGCGTGGCCGTGGCGCCGAAATTCGTCGGGAAGCATGCGCCAAACCGAACCGCCGCCCGATCCCGCGTCAAGCGCTCCGCCGTCCCGCTCCGTCTCTCCGTCTCTCCGTCTTTCCGTCCTGAGTATCTTTCGACTGATGCCCGCCACCCTCCCCGGTCTGACCTACGACCCCGACCTCGCCTGCCGCCATCTGACGGCGGCGGACCCCCGGCTCGGCGAGCTCATGGAGCGGGCGGGCCCCTTCACCATGCGGCCGAGGCCGACGCAGAGCCTGTTCGCGGCAGTGTTCAGGTCCATCGTCTACCAGCAGCTCTCCGGCAAGGCCGCCGAGACGATCTACGGTCGGGTCCTGGCGCTGTACCGCCCGCGTCGCTTTCCGCATCCGGAGGACGTGCTCGCGACCCCGGCCGAGCGCCTGCGCGGCGCGGGGATGTCCGCGGCCAAGGCCGTTGCCGTCCGCGACCTCGCCGCGCGCACGCTCGACGGCACCGTGCCGCGTATGCGGGAGGTACGTCGGATGACCGACGACGAGATCGTCGAGCGGCTCACCACGGTGCGCGGGGTTGGCCGCTGGACGGTCGAGATGCTGCTGCTCTTCCGGCTCGGCCGGCCCGACGTCCTGCCGCTGGGCGACCTCGGCGTGCGAAAGGGGTTCGCGCTGACGTACGGGACGCGGCGGGTGCTCACCGATCCGAAGGTACTGAGCCGCCGCGGCGAACGCTGGCGGCCGTACCGCTCCGTGGCGAGCTGGTATCTCTGGCGCGCGGTGGATGGGGTGAATGGCTGAGGTCCACGAGCCCGGACTGGCCGCGGTCGAGCTCCTCTGCGAGCGGCTCGGCGAGCTCGGTCTGCCGATCGGGCCCGACACCGCACGGGAGATCCTGCGCGCAGTGCTCGCGCTCGAGGCGCCGCGGATGGAAGCCCATCTCCGCGAGGCACTGCAGGTCTCGCTCGACACGATCCGGGTGGCCGCGCAGGCGGCGAGCGGCGTTCTCGAGAGCACGACGCCCGTGGAGCACCGCCAGCCCGCGCCCGAGGTGCGCGCACCGGTGCTCGAACGGGGGCAGGCCCGGCCGCCCGCGCCCAAGCCGGCCCCGGCACCGCCTGCTCCGCGCCGGGCCACGCCGGCGGGCACTCCGCGGCCCAGCGGGGGCCGCCGCACCCCTGCGCCGCGCCGCCCGCCCGATCTCGACGACGACCTCGACGGCGAGCGCCGGCCCGTCTTCAGGCGCCCGCGGCGCTGATCAGTGGGGCCGGGTCAGGAGCTCCCGCACCGCCTCGCAGAGCGCGTCGCGGGTGAACGGCTTCTGAAGGTGCGGGCCATCGAGCTCGTCGTGGCTCAGGCCCGAGACCAGCAGGACCGGCGGTGCCGACGGCAGCGCATGGAGACGGGCAAGCAGCGCCAGACCATCGAGCTGCGGCATCTCGATGTCGCTCACCACCACGTCAATCTGCCCGACCGAGCGCAGCATCTCGAGCGCGGACAGGCCATTGACCGCCGTGATCACGCGGTACCCTTCGGCCAGCAGCGCCTTCTCCTCGAACGAACGCACGACCGGGTCGTCGTCGACCACCAGAACGATGGGCGGGCGTAACTCGTGTGGGGGCGCCATTGGAGGCACCTGCGGTGAGGGTCGGTCGCAGACCGGGAACGCTCCAAGCTAGCGCTCCCGGCTGCGCCCGGCAGGGCGGGTTCTGCCCAGATCGTCCCCGGGTCAGAACTCGCGCTTCTTCATCTCCTTGAACAGCCGGCGCGTCTCGGGATCCTCCTCCTCGGGCCGCTGGCGAAGGGTGGGATCGAACTGGGTGGCGTCGCCGCTCTTGGGCCGGGCCTGTTTGGCAGCGTTCTTCCGGGCCAGGGCAGCGAGGCGCTGGTCGTCCTGCTTGGACATCGGGGCTCCTGAGACGAGTGTGTCCCCGAAAGCTACTCAGGTGGGGCTCCGCCGTCCTTATCAGGCGGTGCTCCGCTCGCCAAGCCCGGGGATCGAGGTGCTCGGCGCGGCGCGCAGGGTCAGGAGCGCCAGTACCAGGGCGAGGATCAACAGCGCCGGCACGTCGCCGAGCAGATGTCCTCGCTCGGTCGCGTCACCGAGCGCCATCTGGGCCATCACCAGGGCGTGGACCACGCTGGACCAGACCGTGAACCAGATGAGGCTCCGGTGGCCGAGCGGGTCTCGCGATGCCAGGATCAGGAAGATGCCGAGCGTCGCGTACACGCCGAGGATCATCGGCAGATAGTGCGAGGGCCCACCGCCCCAGCTCCAGCCACTGGGCCAGATCCGCGTCAGCGGATAGATGCCGAAGGTGAAGATGATGCCGACAACGATCATGGCGTAGCGGAGCGCGGCGGTGCGCGGGTTCGTGCTCATGTGGGCCTCCTTCGGTCCGGGTGCCGGGCTGGCGAACTCTCCCGCGGACAAGAGCCCGACGGAAGGTGAATGCATTCTGTGCGCTCGGATGGTTTACGCCAATGATCCGCCGTCCCTAGTTTATGCCCGGGAGTACCGGGTCAGTACGACAACGGCCCACGCCCGTGCACGGGCGTGAGCCGTAAGTTGTTGCTCTACCGAAGCTCCCGAGGAGGGACTCGAACCCCCGACCCGGTGATTAACAGTCACCTGCTCTACCAACTGAGCTACTCGGGAAAGCTGAACGGCGTGGAGATTAACCGGCGCACCGCCCGAACGCAAGCGATGAGGACCGGGACGTATTCTCACCTAAGTCGCTGCAAATCCTTGATCTGCACGCGTCATGCGAAGCCGAACAGCGGAGGGAAGAGAAAGGCCACCACCGCCGCCCATGCGGCGATGACGTAGACGTAGGACATCTGCCAGTCGAGCAGGCGTGCGATGGGCGCGCCGCCGCGCAGGAAGCGGGCATACAGCAGGGCCGAACCGGCCAGGTTCACCAGCAGGATCAGGTTCATGCCCAGGGCGGCCGTGCGATTGGGGGTGAAGCCGAAGTCCGAGATCCGGGCCCCGATGGCCCACAGCGCCAGGAGATCCACCAGCAGCGCCGCGCCGACCAGGGTCAGCTGAATTGCGTCGAGAAGGCCCGCGGGCGCGAGCGGATCGCGCGCCGAGATCGAGTACAGCAGCAGGCCGAAGACCACCACCAACAGCAGGTCGACCGCGATGAGGATCTCCCGCTGGACGTCGATCCCGCGCCCGGTTGCCGCCATGGTCACGACGAATGCGAGGAGCACCAGGGCGAAG
This sequence comes from Gemmatimonadales bacterium, assembly GCA_036377715.1. Lineage (GTDB taxonomy): Bacteria > Gemmatimonadota > Gemmatimonadetes > Gemmatimonadales > GWC2-71-9 > CAVVWJ01. The sequence continues at coordinate 5,689 of DASUXW010000048.1, read as the reverse complement.
AGGGGAACGAAAATCCGGGCCAGCACGGGCGCCATGTTCTCGATGACGCTCTGCTTCGCTTCCACGAGCCAGGTGGCGATGACGACGGCACCCGCGATCCCGCAGGGCAGGATCCAGTTCTGGACCAGATGCTCCACGTCGAGGCCGATCGCTCGGAAGAGGCCGAAGGTCAGTCCGATCAGCACGCCCCCGCCCAGCGCGATCAGCACGTAATAAATGAAGAGCTCGCCCGTGAAGCGGATGAAATCCATCCGCTGCTCGCTCCCCCGCCATCGTCCGCCGACGTAGGCCACGCCCACGGCCAGCCAGAGTGCGATGGGCAAGTGCAGCATGGTGAGCCGCTCGGTGTCGGGGGCCTGCCCGTCGGCACGCATGGAGGGAAACGGGAAAGCATTCACGAGGACGGCCGCCACGACGAACGCCGCGACGATCCGCAGCCGGCTCGAGGTCGGGACCGGCCGATCCCAGGCGAAATAGGCGACGATGAACGGGAAGGTCAGAATGCCGAGGTTCAGCGGGTAGAAAAGGCTCCGGTCGGGATCGAAGGGGATCCCGAAGAGCGCGGGTATCTTCATCGCCACCGCCGCCGCCCCGGCCAGGGCGATGGCGACCCACATCCGCCGAGACCCTCGCATCGCGGACGACTCGGCACCTCGGTCCTCCCGGCCGCCCGGAAGGACGAGCTGTTTCCAGAGCCGGTCCGAATGCGCCCGGGCGAACTCGCGGGTCAGGGCGTCGATGGCCCCCATCCGCTTGACCGCCACCAGAAAGGCCTCGTCCTCCGACAGCACATCGGCGCTGAGCGACGCGATCTGCTCACGCAGATGATCCTCCAGCTCCTCCGCATCCGCAGCCGAGATCGCGCGGCTCCGACGGAGGTGGTCCCGCCACACGGCGATCTGGTTCTCGACGGAGTCGGCAGCCGGGTCGTCCGGGCGGTTCCGGTCCATGGCATCAACCCCGCTGGGGAAGAGGAGCGAGGCTCACATCGGCGCCGGCCGAATCGGCCAGGGCCAGCCAGACTTTCCGAAGCGTCTCGTCCACGGTCCGCCATTGGCGGCGCTCATCGGTCAATTGCTCCCGGCCTGCCCGGGTCACCCGATAGTACTTGCGCCGCCGTCCGCCCTGCGTGTCCTCCCATCGCGATTCGACCAGGCCCGAGCGCTCCAGCCGGTGGAGCACCGGATAGAGCATTCCGTCGGTCCACTCCATCTCGCCCCCGGAGAGGTCACGCACCCGCTTCAGGATGGCGTAGCCGTAGCTGTCACCTTCTGCCAGGATCGCGAGTACCAGGGGCGTCGAGGTCGCCGCGACGAGGTCCTTGTTGATGCTCACGGGTGCGCCGCTGTATGCATAGGACCACTATACATATATCTACTATGTATCACAAGAGCGCGGTCCGCCCGCCCCCAAGGCTTGCTGCAGCCAGTTGCAGGCGCCCCGCTCCCCGTGAGCGTTCACTTGACGTCGCACGGCCCGCCGCCTTGGGCTTTACAATGCAAAGCTATCGAAAGTACCGTGCTAACACCTTATCACATCAAGTGTTAGATTTTTGGTACTACCCAATCCGCCCCCGCCTCTTACCTTGTCCCCATGCCACAGCCGCCCCTCGTCGGCCACACCGAAACCCGCCGCCGCCTGGCCCAGGCGCTCCGGTCGGGCCGGTTGCCCCAGGTCCTCCTGGTCTCGGGGCCGGCCGGCGTGGGCAAGCAGCGGCTCGCGCTCTGGCTTGCCCAGCTGATCTTTTGCGAGCGTCAGGAGGCTGAACCCTGCGGCGCGTGCCGCGCCTGCCGGTTGGTGGCCGGCCTGGCCTACGCCGATCTCCACTGGCTGGTACCCGTCCCCCGCCCCAAGGCGGCCGACCCGGACAAGGCCGTGGACGAGGCCGCCCAGGCGATCGCCGAGGTCATGGAGGAGCGGCGCAAGCAGCCGCTCTACTCGGCGCCTGACGGGATGGCCAGCCACTCGATGGCATCGGTGAGGCTGCTGCATCGCCAGGCGTCGCTGACCGCGGTCGAGGGCGGCCGCCGGGTGTTCATCATCGGCGATGCCGAGCGGCTCGTCCCCCAGGAGTCGAGCCAGGAAGCGGCCAACGCGGTGCTCAAGCTGCTGGAGGAGCCGCCGCCAGGGAGCGTGTTCATCCTGACGACCGTGGACCCGCGCCGGCTGCTGCCGACGATCCGCTCGCGCGCGGTGCCGCTCCGCATCGGCCGGCTGAACGACGACGAGGTTCGCGGGTTCCTGGCGCAGTACATGGACCCGCCGCTCGCGCCCGAGGCGCTCGACCAGCGCGTGGCCGGGGCCGGCGGCTCCATTGGCCAGGCACTCGCCGCGGGCGAGGAGTCGGCCAAGGCGTATCGCGCCGCCGACCAGTTGCTCGCGGCAGTGCTCGCAGGCCCTGCGGCCGCCTATGAGCGCGCGCTGCGGCAGCCGCCCTTCGCGGCGCGGGGCGAGTTCACCGCAATGCTCGACGCGCTAGCCGACACGCTGGCCGAAGCGGCGCGTGGGGCATTGGGCCAGGATCCGCGTCGAGCCGTTCCCGCCGCGCTCCGCCGGCGCAGCGAGCCCGCGGCGCTGCTCCGCGCGCTCGAGCGGGTTGCCGAGGCGCGCGAGGCGGCATACGGCAACGTCAACCCGCAGCTCCTCCTTGCCGTGCTGGGCGAGGAGCTGGCGGAGGCACTGTGACGCTCAGCCATCTGGACGAGAGCGGCCGCGCGCGCATGGTGGACGTGAGCGGCAAGCCCGAGAGCGAGCGCACCGCGGTGGCCGAAGGGTGGGTGCGTATGTCGCGAGAGGCGTACGAGCTCGTGGCATCGCACGCCGTGGCCAAGGGCGACGTGCTCGCGGTGGCCGAAGTGGCCGGCGTGCTGGCGGCGAAGCGCACCGGCGAGCTGATCCCGCTCTGTCATCCGCTGGGCCTCGACCTGGTCACGGTCGAGGCGCGGCTCGAGCCCGAGCTCCCGGGGGTCCGGCTCACGGCGACGGCCAGGGTGACGGGGCGCACAGGCGTAGAGATGGAGGCGCTCACCGCCGTGAGCGTCGGGTGTCTCACAGTTTACGACATGGTCAAGGCGGTTGACCGGGAGATGGTCATCGAGGGCGTGCGACTGCTGAGCAAGACCGGGGGGACCCGGGGAGACTGGCACCGTTAACCGGAGGTTGGCCCGATGAAGCGACCGACCGACAAATACAACGATCCCGACCCGCGCACCTTCCGGATGCTGCTCATCCGCGGGGGGCTGCTGCTGCTGACCGCGGCCACCGTGGGCACGCTGGCGGGCTGGACCAAGCGCGTGCGTGCGGCCGACGACGTGAAGTCGCCCGACGCGGCGTTCGTCTCACGCCGTCTGGGAACCATGAGTGAGCAGCTCAAGACCGCGCAGGGCGAGCTGGACCTGATGCAGCTCCAGCTCGACCGTGCCGACGCCATCATGCACAACTCGGCGCGCTACCAGATCCCCTCCGATCTGGCGGCGGACATCTACGACATCGCGCTGAGCGAAGGGATCGATCCGGCGCTCGGGTTCCAGCTGGTGAAGATCGAGAGCAGCTTCCGCTCGGGCGTGCGGAGCCCGATGGGGGCGATCGGCTACACCCAGGTGCAGGTGGCCACCGCCCGGTTCTACCGCGCGGGGATCACCGAAAAGCAGTTGTACGACCGGGAGCTCAACCTGCGGATCGGGTTCCGCTTCCTGAAGGACCTGCTCGACCGCTACGACGGCGAGAAGCACCTGGCGCTGCTGGCCTACAACCGCGGCCCCGCCAGGGTGGCCGAGATCATCGCGGGTGGCGGCGACCCGACCAACGGGTATGCCGACCTGGTGCTGGAGGGGTACCGTCCGCCGCGCTAGCCGGGAATCCTGATCGTCGAGCCCGCGCGGAGCGCGTCGCCCGACAAGCCGTTCGCATCCCTGAGGGCCTGGATCGACACGCCGTAGCGTTTCGCCAGGCCCGTCAGCGTGTCCCCCCGCTGCACCCGGTGGACCCGGGCGGACGAGGTCACGCGGAGCCGCTGGCCCGCCCGGACCTGGTCGCTCCGAAGCCGGTTCCAGGTGCGCAGCTGGCGCACGCTCACCCCGTACTCGACCGCGATCTCCGAGAGCGTCTCGCCCCGGCGCACCCGGTGGTATCCGCTCCGGCTGCCCGCCGCGGGCTCGACCGGCTCGGCCATGTGCCGTGCGACCGACCCTGAGATGGCGCCGCCAGTGGGGACGATGACCCGCTGGCCGGGGCGGAGGCTTCGTGCGTGGAGCTTCGGATTGGCCTGCGTGAGAAGCGTGAGGCTCACGTGATAGCGCTTGGCGATGCCACTGAACGTCTCACCCCGCGCCACGGTGTGCTCGACGAAGGTGACTCGCTTGCTGGCCGGCAGCTCCGCGTAGGCGGCCACCGTCTCCGTGCCATGTCCCGTCGGCAGCCGTACCACCGAGGGGACGCCCGGCGGGGTAGCCAGCCGGAGAAACTGCGGGTTGAGCTCGCGGATCGCCGCGACCGTCGTGTCGGCCAGGCGCGCGATCACGTCGAGGCCGGTCATCGTCGGCACCACGATCGAGTCGTAGGCGACGGGCTCGCCCGGCTCGACCGTGAAGCCGTAGCGCCCGGGCTCCTTGGCGATGATTGCGGCGGCGATCAGCTTCGGGACGTAGTCCTTGGTCTCGCGGCGCAGGAACTTGGTGTCGTACAGGCGGAAGAACATCGCGTCGGCGCTGGTCGAGTCGCCCTCGTCCTCATCGGGCAGGCGGCCGAGCCCGCGCGACACGCGGCCGGCACCGGCGTTGTAGGCGGCCGCCGCGAGGTAGGGCGAGCCGAACCGCTCGTTCAGGTCGCGGAGATGACGCGCCGCCGCGATGGTCGCCTTGTACGGATCGCGCCGCTCGTCCACCCACGAGTCCACCCGCAGGCCGTAGCCCTTGGCCGTCCCCTTCATGAACTGCCACATCCCCACCGCACGCGCGCGGCTCGTCGCGGAGTTGGAGAAGCCGCTCTCGATCAGGGCCAGGTAGACCAGGTCCTCCGGGAGCCCCTGCTCCTGGAGGCGCCGGCGAATCATGGATTCGTAGCGGGGCATGCGGTTGAGCCAGATGCCCATCCGCTCGCGTCCGCGGCTTTGGAAGAAGTCCAGATAGTACTGCACGCGATCGTGGCTGGTGTACGAGTCCACGTCGATGTCCCAGCTCACGCTCGCGCCCTCGAGCGCCTTCGTGCCGCCGCTGCTGCTCTCCACATCGGCCTCGGCATCCGCGCCGGAGTCCGCGTCGGGGCTCGCGTCGGCCAGCGCGTCGAGCACCGCCTCGTCGGCGGCGCTGTCAGCGGCGAGCCGCAGCTCCGCGGCCAGCTCCGCCGGGGGGATCATCGTATCGAGCGCGGGAGCGGGCGGCAGCACCAGCTCGTCGGCCGACGGTGCGGGGGCGACGTCACCGGGGACATGACCGCCGCCGCAGGCGAAGAGGGGGAGCACGACCAGAATCGGAAACAGACGCATGCGGTCACCCGTGAGAGCAGGTTCGGGAGGCCTTCGGGGAAGCAAACCGCGGGAGCCGACGCGAAGTGAGGCAACCGGCCGGAGGCCGGCGGTCGCTCAACGCATGAACAGGCGGTTGCCGAGGATGCGATTGGTTGCGTTCAGCACGGCCAGTGCCGCGCCGCGCGGGGCGTCGTTCTCGGTCAGGTACGAACCGACCACCCGGTG
>DASUXW010000047.1:0-7284 GCA_036377715.1 Gemmatimonadales bacterium | reverse complement strand
ATGCATGTGAACCGCTACGACCGGCGTCGTGAACACCGCGCCCCACCGGCCCCGGAGCGCGGCGCTCGAGGTGACGGCCTCGCTGGCGGGCGGGGCGGGACGCGCCGGCGCGGTGGGTTCCGACGTGTCCCGGCAGGCGTGGAGGACGGCCAATACGGCCGCGGCCACGACCAGGCCGGCGGCGGGGGGAAGGAAGCGCATGGGTTGCATAGGGACCTCGAGCAGCGGCCGTCAAGAGGTGCGGGCCCGGCGCGGCACCGTCAATGGGCACTGAGCGCCCATGGCCCTGGTGTACCTTTCAGTCGTGATCCCCGAAGTCACCGACGCCGAGACCAAGCAGCGGCAGCTCGACCGCATGAAGCGGCGGGCCACGGGTCTGCTCGTCCTCATGGCCGTCATCTTCGTCGTGGCCTGGCAGCTCGAGGCGGCGCATCCATGGCTGGGTTACGTCCGGGCCACCGCCGAGGCGGGGATGGTGGGCGGGGTGGCGGACTGGTTCGCGATCACCGCGCTCTTCCGTCACCCGCTCAACATCCCGATCCCGCACACCGCCATCATCCCCCAGCGCAAGGACCGGATCGGCCGGAGCCTGGGCAACTTCGTCCAGAACAACTTCCTCTCGCCCGAGGTGCTGGGGGCCAAGCTGCGCGCCGCGACGCTGAGCCGGCGCGGTGCCGAGTGGCTGCGCCAGCCGGAGCACGCTCGCGCCGTAGTGCGGCAGACGGCGGGGGTGCTCAAGGGAGCGGCCGCGGTGGTGAAGGACGAGGACGTGTACGCCTTTCTCGAGCGGACCGTGATCGACCCGCTCAAGCACCGGCCGATCGCGCCGGTGCTGGCGGATGGGCTCACCCTGCTCACCCTCAACGACCGGCACCAGCAGCTGCTCGACCGCGTGGTGCAGGGACTTTGGCGGTTCGTGACCGAGAACGACGACCTCATCCGCCAGCGCATCCGCGAGGAAAGCCCATGGTGGGTGCCCCGATTCGTGGACGAACGGATGCACGACCGCATCATCGAGGGCATCGGCCGCACGCTGCTGGGCGTGCAGGCCGACCCCGACCATCCGCTGCGTCGCCAGGTGGACGACCTGCTGATCGAGTGGATCGGCCAGCTCCGCGACTCGCCCGAGGCGATCGCGCGCGCGGAGGCGCTGAAGCAGCAGGTGCTCGACGACCCGACCAGCGAGCGGCTGACCCAGTCGCTCTGGCGCGAGCTCAAGCAGGTGCTCGACCGGCAGGTGGCGGCGGCGGAGCACGGCGCGCCGGGCGGACTGGATCGCGGCCTCACGGCACTCGCGTCGGCGGCGCTCGAGGACGAGGCGCTCCTGGGCAAGCTGGACGAGTGGCTCATCGGCGCGGTGCTGCGCACGGTGGAGCAGCACCGGCAGGAGGTGGGGCAGCTCATCGCGCAGACGGTGAGCGCGTGGGATCCGGAGGAGACCTCGCGCAGGATCGAGCTGCAGGTGGGGCGCGATCTCCAGTTCATCCGGATCAATGGGACGCTGGTGGGAGGATTGGTGGGATTGGTGCTGTATGCTCTGACGCGGATCGGGGCGCCGGCTGTGCCCTGAGGAAGCGTGCCGCAAGAGTCCCCTGACGCCAGTGGGACCCAGCGGTACCTTGAAGGACTTCTGACGACGCGACCTTTTTCTCCAGTCGCGGTCATGCTCCACGCGGAGGAGTGGCCCATGCGAACGATCCGAACGCTCGCAGTAGCGCTGGGCCTCGCTTGTTCGCTCGCGATCCCCGCAGCGGCCCAGCGGCCGCTGCAGATCGCCGCTGCATCGGGCTGGCTAATCGGCCTCACCCTCAACACGGCAAGTCGCCTGTACAGCGACCCGGACTGCCCTCCGACGCTCCTGCCCACACCCCGATGCCTCCGCTCCGAAGATGCGGCGCGCAGCCGGACGCTCCTGCACATGCGCGCGTCCGATTACCGGTACGAGGGCCTCGCCATTGGCGGCGGCATCGGACTCGTTGGCGGCGTGCTCCTCGGCGCGATTGCCTGCGATCAGTCGGATGACTCGAACGAGAACTGCGCCGGCGACATCGTGAAGGGTGGTCTCCTCCTCGGCAGCCTCGGCGGCATCGCCGGCCTGGTGATCGGCGGCGTCATCGACAAGCATCCGTAGCTTGAACGTGGTCGTCCCCGGTCCGCACACTCTCTCTCCGTCCTTCCGTCCTTCCGTCCTTCCCTCCTAGCTTCACCCCATGGACCAACCAACTCTCGTCCAGGGCGCCGTCACCATCGGCGTCGGGGCGATCTCAGGCGGCATCACCAACGCGGTCGCGATCTGGATGCTGTTCCACCCGTACGAGTCGCGCGGCCTCGGCCCGTTCCGGGTCCACGGTGCCATCCCGAAGAACAAGGCCCGGCTCGCGAAGAGCATCGGCCGCACCGTCGGCGAACGGCTCCTGACCCCCGAGGACCTGGCCGAGCGGCTGGGCGCGCCCGCGCTCCGGCAGGCGTTCGACCAGGCGATCGCGGACATCCTCGCCGGGATTCTCGACCGCGAGCGCGGCCCGCTGCGCGAGCAGTTGAGCCCGGAGCTTGCACGGGCGCTCGATGCCGCGCTGGCGCCGCTCCCGGCGCGCGTGGCCGAGCGGGTGGCGGCCTACGCCCGCTCGGCCGAGTTCGAGCAGGTCGTGGCGGACTGGATCGAGCGGCTGCGCAACGACGTGGGGGAGCGTCCCCTGGCCGAGTCGCTCACCGAGCCCCGCCGCACGGCCCTCAAGGGCACGGTCGAGCGCTGGGTGGCGCGCCTCGCGGAGGACGACGACCTCGAGCGTACGCTGCGCGGGTTCGTGGACCGGCAGCTCGATCGTCTCGCGCATGACGAGGCGCCGCTGCTCGAGCGGCTCCCGCCGGGCATCGTGGGCACGCTCGAGCTCGCCATCACCGACTATCTCCCGATCGCGCTCGAGCGGCTGAGCGCGCTGCTGGCCGACCCCGAGGCCCGCGCGAGCGTCGAGACCGCGCTCCGCACCGCGTTCGACCACTCCGTACGCGACCTGCTGCTGCACGAGCGGCTCCTCGCGCGGCTGGTCGTGACCGATCGGACCATCGAGCGGCTGGTGGACGGGTTTGAGCAGGAAGGGTTCGACCGCTTCGCCGAGTCGCTCGCCGAGCCGCAGATGAAGGCGCAGGTGACCCGGGCGGTGAACGACGCGGTGGTCAACTTCCTCCGGCTTTCACCCGCCGAGCGGCTCCGGCGGTTCACGCCCGAGCGGCGCGACGCCCTGAGCCGTAACCTCGGCGACTGGCTGGTGCGCGTGCTGCGCGATCCCACAACCCGCGCCGCGATCGCCCGCACGGTGGACCGGCTGCTCGAGCAGGTCGAGCGCCGCACCTGGGGCGACCTGCTCGGCGTGGTCCCACCCGGGCGGCTGGCCCGCGCCGCGGGCGACGCGCTCGCGAGCGAGCAGGGGCGCCGCTGGACTGAGGAGAGCGTCGCGCAACTGGCCGAGCGCATGATGGCGCGTCCGATTGGCCGGCCGGCCGAGTGGCTGGGGGACGAGACCACTCGGGCGCTCCGGAACGGACTCGCGGACGCCGCGTGGCAGTGGGTACACGAGCAGATCCCGCTCGTCGTGGGACAGATCCGCGTTCCCGAAATGGTCGAGCAGAAGGTGCTCGGATTTTCGACGCACCGCATGGAAGAGATCGTGCGCAACGTCACGCAGCGGGAGCTCGATCTCATCGTGCGGCTGGGGTACGTGCTCGGCGGGCTGGTGGGGCTGGTGGCGTTTCTGGTGAACGTCGCGCTGGGATGACGGCGGGTCGCGGATCGCGGTCCGCGTCACCCTGAGCACCGTCGAGTCACCCTGAACGAAGCGAAAGGGCCCATACAGGGTGATGGGCCCCTTCACTTCGTTCAGGGTGACTCCGAGGACCGACGTGACTCCGACGCCCGAGGCGACTCCGCCCCCCGCGCCGACTCCGATGCCGCGCCGCGCTCCGTGCCCACGCCCGCGCGTGGCAGCCGACCCCAACGCACCCAGCCATCCGGCGCGAGCACGTATCGCGTCGCCGCGCGGCCATCCACCGTCATGGTGTCCAGCTGGGCACGGTAGCCTCGCCGTGCGGTGTTCCGAAGCCCCGGCCCCGCCGTCCGGACGAACCGGTCCGCCGAGCCGCGATCGTCCCACACGGCGTACCACACCAGGGCCGGAGCCGAGAGCGGACCCTGCACCCGGTACCGATCGCCACCCCAGCCGATCGGTACCACCGTCTGGACCTCGTTCGACCCCGCCAGCTTCGCGAGCAGTACGCGGATCTCGTTCTCCCCCAGCACGTCCCCGTACAGAATGCCGCTGTCCGGCTCGAAGGCGAGCGGCACCGGCTCGTCGTGCCGCGCATAGCGGTCGGGATGGAGGATCTGCTCGGTCGAGACCGGCATCCGGGGCCCGTACGGCAGCGTGTCCTTCGGCCCGCTGGTCCGCCACCAGTGCATGAACTCGGCGCCGTCGAGATACGGGAAGATCAGCGCCTCTCGTACGACCAGCGGCGCGCGGGCGAACACGGGCATCGACGCCTGCTGCGCTCGTACCTGGTCGCGGTACATCTCCCAGAACTCCGGCGTGCGCGTCACCCCCTGCCCCGGGGCCAGCACCTCGATCGAGGCCAGCGTGGCCTGCCCCTCGAGCACCGCCTGCGCGGCGGTCAGCCGGTCGTTGTTGGCGGTGGACTCGAGGATCGAGTCGAGCGGGAGATACTGGCCCTGGAGCGCGTGGACCATCTCGTGCGCGAGCACCAGCCGGAGCTGCGACCGGTCGGCACCGGCCACGCCGAACAGCGTCGCCGAATCCGGGTCGTAGTAGCCGGCCACCTGCTCGGTGTAGAGATCGAGGAGCAGCGTGCGAAGCTCGAGCGTGTCCGGGAGCAGCCCGAAGAGCCGGTACGCGGCCTCGAGGCCGCGCATGCGCGGCGGCGGCAGCTCCTGGTCGAGCTTGGACACCAGATACGCCCGCACCTGCTCGCGGGTGCGGAGCGCCGAGCGGGGCGGCGACTTGAACGTGAGCCCCGCGGCCTGCTCGACCGGCGCGCGGAGGCTGTCCACCAGGTGGGCAAGCACCGCTGCCTCATCGGTCTCCCGCTCCTGCCCGCGGCAGGCGCCGGTGCCGGCGACGGCGAGCCACACCAACGCGAGCGCTGCAGCGGCCCGGCTCACGAGAGGCCCAGCATCCGGAGATACTCCGCCATGCCCACCCGGATCCCGGGGAACGCGTCGGCCAGCGCGAGAAGGCCGGCCGCGAGCGAGAGGCCCACCCCGAACGGGAGATACCCGCCGGCGTTCAGCGCGTCGGCGGTCGCGGGCGACTCCGCGACCGTCACCCGGCGCACCAGCCAGAGCGCCCCGGCCGCCAGCACGACGCCGGCCACGATCCGCACCGGATGGAGCCCGCCGCCGAGCGCCACGCCAAACGCCGCCCCGAGCAGACCGGCGACGCGCACCCAGCGCCCGTCGAGACTGGGGGGCGCGAGGAAGGAGAGGAAGTAGACCAGCCCCGCCGCGGCGGTGCCGTCGAAGGCAGCCTGCAGAACGCCACCGAACACCCCCGCCTGAACGGCGACGACCATCAGCACGATGAGCCCGCTTCCCGCGATCAGCAGCTTGAGCAGCATCCCCCAGCGGAGCAGCGGACCGGTCACCTCTTCGCCGGGCTCCGCGGCGGGCGCGGGCCGCGCGCGCAACGAGCCCAGCACGTAGAGCACGACGCTGATCGCCGCCCCGACGCCGACCACGGGCAGCACCGCCTCCCAGCCGTAGAACGCGCCCACCATGCCCATGAGCGCGCAGTCGCCGCCCCCCATCGCCTCCTGTCCCACCAGGAGATCCGAGACCTCGCCCACCAGCAGCACCAGCCCGGCGCCGAACCACGCGCCGACCACCGCTTCCCATACGCCTCCCATACTCCAGGTCGAGGCGGCCGCGAACGCGAGCCCGAGCACCGTTCCCCCGATCGAGAATTCGTGGGGGATGATGAACGCCCGCGCGTCGGTCATCGCGATCCCAAGCAGGATGGTGGCGAACACCGCCGCTTTGAGCGCGTCGAGCGTCGGACCGAAGCGCCACGCCATGAGGGCCCAGATGAGCGCCGTCGCCAGCTCGATCAGCGGATACTGGATCGAGATCGGCTCGCGGCACCCGCGACAGCGGCCGCGGAGCAGCAGCCAGGAGACGATGGGGATGTTGTCATGCCAGCGGAGCCCGCGGCCGCACCGGGGACAGCGGGACGGCGGCCGCACCACCGACTGCTTGGGCTCCGCGCCCCAGCGCAGGATGCACACGTTGAGAAAGCTGCCCAGCGCCGCGCCGAGGAGCCCGGCCCAGGCCACGATCAGCGGATCAGTTCCCACGAGTGACCTCGTGCAGCAGGATCCCCGCGGCCACGGCCACGTTGAGCGACTCGACGCCCGGCTGCAGCGGGACCGAGACCCAGCGCCGGGCCGCCTGCTCGATCGGCTCGCTCACGCCGGCGCCCTCGTTGCCCAGCACCAGCGCGAGCGCCGGCCGGCGCTCGCGCTGGCCGTGGCGCGTCGCGGTCTCGCCGTCGGCCGCGGCGACCCAGAGCTCGAGGTCGTGCTCGCTGGCCCAGACCAGGAAGCGCTCGACATCGGTCGCGACGGCCGGCAGGCGAAAGGAGGCTCCCATCGCGGCCCGGAGCACCTTGGGATTGGCGAGATCGGCCGTCCCCTTGAGCGCCACGACGCCTGCCACGCCGAGTCCGAGCGCGGTCCGGAGCACCGTGCCGACGTTGCCGGGGTCCTGCAAGCCGTCGAGCACGGCCACCACGGCGCCCGGCCCCAAGGCGATGTCATCCAGGGTCCAGATCCGCGGCTCGACCACGGCCACGATACCCTGCGGGTGCTCGGTATCCGCCAGCGCATTCAGCTCCGCGGGAGCGACCTCGGTGAGCGGCACCTTGCGCTCGAGCAGCGCCGTTTTGAGCGCGCTCCCGCGAGGGCTACCTTCCAGCGCCGACGACACTGCCGCGCCCCGCACCGTGATGCCCGCCGCGAGCGCCTCCTCGAGCAGGCGTACGCCCTCGGCCAGCGCCAGCCCGCGGCGCTCGCGGCCGCGGCGGCGGCGCAGGTCGCGAATCGTGGTCAGGAGAGATGCGCTCATGGAGCTGCCCACCGCATGAAGATCGCGCTGACGATCGCCGGATCGGACTCCGGCGGCGGCGCCGGGATCCAGGCCGACCTCAAGACGTTCCACCAGTTCGGCGTGTTCGGGACGTCGGTCGTCGTGGCGCTTACCGCGCAGAACACCCGCGGCGT
>DASUXW010000046.1:0-9870 GCA_036377715.1 Gemmatimonadales bacterium | reverse complement strand
GAACAGCCGCGGCACCAGGAACCGGCCCACGAGCACCGCGACCACGAGAAAGCCGACGGCCACCGCGAGCGTGTGCAGGATGCCGAGCAGACTCACCGCGGCCCCCGCGGCGACACCGGAGACCACGCTCAGGATGACGAGACCGAGCACGTCGTCGATGACGGCGGCGCCGATGATCACCCGGGCCTCCTGGGTGGCCATCTGGCGCAGGTCGGAGAGGACCCGGGCGGTGATGCCGACCGACGTGGCGGTGAGCGTGGCGCCCACGAAGATGGCGGCCGTGGTGCGGTCCGCGGCGCCGATCGCCGGGTGCGGCGCATACTCCCAGTAGACATAGCCTAGCGCGAACGGGACGAGGACGCCGACCAACGCGACGGCCAGCGAGGCCGATCCGACCCGGAACATCTCCCTCAGGTCGGTCTCCAGGCCGATCTCGAACAGCAGGAGCAGGACCCCGAGCTCGGCGAGGACGTGAATGACCTCCGCGGGCACGCCGCTCGAGGGCACCACGCCGAGGGCGCTCCCGCCCAGCAGCACGCCGGCGATCAACTCCCCGAGCACCGCGGGCTGGCCAATGCGCTCCGCCAGCTCACCCAGCAGCTTGGCGGCGATCAGGATGACGGCCAGCGCGAGGAAGAACCGCGCGATGTCCACGCCGTCAGCGGCGGCGAGGAGGAGGAGCATGCTAGAGCGGCCCCTCCGCGCGGGGGGTCAGGACGAAGGTGTGCCGGAAGAACGGAAGGTCGACGGTCTCGGAGTAGCGGGTCGCGATGGTGATCCGGCCGCCCCGGCGCTCGATGCGGAAGTCGGGAGCCTGTCCCAGCAGCGAATCGGCGCCGGCCAGGAGCCGATTCTCGATGGCGGCGTCACTGACCTGGCCGGCGAACCGCGCCTGCTCCTTCATGTCGTCGAGCAGCTCGTAATACCGCAGGAACACCCCGCCGATGTGCACGCCGTAGTAGAGGAGCGCGGCGAGGAGCGCGATCGAGACCAGGCAGCCCAGCCCGCTGGCCCCGCGCCGTCGCCGTCGGACGGTCACCATTGCGACTGCGCGCCTTCCACGATGTTGGTGACCAGCTTGTCGAGCGCGCGCTCGCGGCCGGCGACCTCCTGGCCCGGGTCGTACTCGCCCTCGAGCACCAGCCCGCTCCGCTGCCACAGGGGCTTGTCCTGTTTCTGGTCCATGATCTCCACCGAGACCGTGATCTGCACCAGGCGCCGGGTGACGTTGACCGGCTGGCCCTCGCCGCCGGTGTACTGCACGGGAAGATCGGGCTCGTACCGGACGATGGTGCCGCGGACCAGCGCGTCGGCCTGACGTTCGGAGGCCTGCCGGAGGCCCAGCCGGCTCTCGACCGCCTCGCGCACCCGGTCGCTCACTTCCTTGGTGAGCGTGGGCTCGGCGGTCTGGTTGTCGAACGGCAGGAGGGCGACGGTCTTGATCGACGGCGGGAGCCCGCCACCGGCGAAGCCGTACAGGCAGCCGGTGAGGGCCACGCACGCGAGGAGCGGCGCGAGCAGTCTACGGCCGGTGAGGAGTCCAGATCTCAGGTGCAAAGCTGGCCCGGGCGGTGGAGAGAAAGGTAAGGTCGAGCCGGGCGGGGACCCCGGGCACGACGAGCTGCGCGCGCCGTGGCGCGCCCGTGCTATCGAGCTCGGTCTCGACTCGCCCGAGGAGCTCGCCCCGCTGCCGGACCTCGGTCACGAGCCTGGCGCGCGAGCCGCGGGTCCAAGCGTACGCCACCGTGTCGCTCGGCCCGGCGTACTGCCAGATGGTGACCAGGCCGTCCACAAGGCCACGGAGCGAGTCGGCCGAGTCGGGCGGTCGCGCCACGCCCAGCATGCCCCACAGCAGGGGGTAGTTCGGCACCAGCTTCTTCACGGCATCGGGCGGTTCGGCCCAGACTGCATCGTCGCCCACCACGACGGCGGCGGCGGGATCGGCCCCGAAGGGCCCGGCCACGTCGAACCGGAGCGAGTCGGGGGGCGCCACCCGTGCGCTGCCGCGGCCACCGGCGCTTGAGCGCTCGTCCTGGAACAGCCACTTGAACCGCAGCAGCCGCTGCCCGGAAGGCCGCGTGGCATCGACCCACTCGGCCACCTGCGCCCGATCGACCGGTACCGCTCCGGCGGGCAGCACCGCACCGGGCGTCCCACGGCACCCGGCGAGCACGAGGAGAAGATAGGACGCGCGGAACCCTCGGTCAACGAAAATGCGTTGTGGCATCAGTAGTTATAGCCGAAGAAGAAGCTCACGAAGCCGGCGTCGCGCTGGTCGGGCTGCAGACTGTACCCCTGGAACGCGTCGTCGCTGAAGCGCCGGCCGATGTCGAGCCGAAGCACCGTGAGCGGGCCCAGCGCCAGGCGGAAGCCGATTCCATAGCTGCCGATCAGCGCACGATCAGGCGAGGTCGAGAACTTCGCCTTGCCCACGTCGGTGAAGAGGCCCGCCTGGATCTCCGGCAGATCGAGATCGCCCAGCGGGGTGCCGAGCGTGAGGTGGGTGAGCAGCGGGAACCGGAGCTCCTGGTTGAACATGAACGCTTCGGAGCCCACGATGTAGCCGAACTGGGGATAGCCGCGCAGGCCCAGGGTGCCGCCGAGGTTGATCCGACGGGGCCGGTCACCGCCGCTGTAGAAGCCCACGCCGCGCAGGGCCCAGGCACTCCGACGGCCCAGCCGGAAGTAGCGGCGCCAGTCGCCGGTGACCAGGTAGCTGTCGAACCTGCTGTTGGAGAAATCGCTGGAGACCCCCGCGGTCAGCGCGAACCGGCTGCCGTCGATCGGTCCGCTCGATATCCAGAGCGAATTGTCCCGAACGTAGCTCAGGTAGTGCGAGGCGATCCAGCCCACGCGCCTCGGCTCGTCCACAGGAAGCGTGAAGTCGACCCGGTCCGAGTGCTCGATGACCGAGGTGCCCTCGAGGCGGGTGAAGCGCGTGAGCGGATAGCGCAGCAGGCCGATGATGCCGTACGCCGTCTCGTCGTAGCTCACGACCTGGTCGCCTTCGAAATTGCGGCTCTTGATGCGGTACGCCCCGACGCCCCAGTTCACCCGGCGCGACTGGTTCAGATAGACCGCGCTCCCGCTCAGGTTGGAGACGATGCTGCCGAGCTTGCGTCCCTGATAGGAGGAGATGGACCCGTAGACCACATGGTCCCCGAGCAGGTCGCTGGCGACGAAGTAGGCGCCCTGCGCGCCGCCGTAGCCCGGGATGAGCACCGCGTCGCCGGCCGCGAAGTCGAGCGTGAAGCGGCGGCGGTACGGCTCGCCCTTGGCCGCCGTGGCGCTGCCCGCATCACCGGGGGCTTCCCAGCTCCACTGCCCAGCAGGCTCGGGAGTGCCGGCGGCGAAGCGGTCTTCGCGCGCGGCCGAGTCCACCGGAATGCGGTACAGATTCCAGCTCAGGTCATGGAACCCGCCCACGACGAGACTGCCGTCCCCCAGGGGGACGGCATCGAACGCCCCGGTCCAGGCCGAGGTCTCCCGTCGCCCGTTGCCGGTCGTGTCCACCGAAAAGGCGTTGAGCACGCCGTCGCGATCGGACGTGAAGTAGATGCGCCCGTCCGCGGTCCAGGTGGGCGACTCGTCCACCCAGTTGCCGCTGGTAAGCTGCGTCGTGCGGCCGGACGCGAGGTCGAGCACGAACAGATTGACGGCGCCATCCAGCCCGTCCGCCGTCCGATCGGACGCGAAGACGAGGCGCCGGCCATCCGCGCTGGGGCTCGGATCGAGATCCTGGAACCGGTCGTGGGTCAGCGGCTCGAGCTTCCCTCCGGGGAGCCGGACCCGATAGAGGTCGGAGAGCCCGCTCTCGGAGAGCCCGCTCATGACGATGCTCTGCCCGTCCGGCATCCAGTGGGGCGAGAGCAGCGAGACCAGCTCGGGGAACTGATAGCGGCCGGCCATGCGGCCGCGCCGGAGGTCCCAGATGATCAGCGCGTCCCGATCGCCGTAGCGGGCCGTGAAGAGGAGCAGCCCCGGCCGCGAGGCATCCATCCTCGAGTCGAAGGCATGGAACGACTCCAGCTCCGCCGAGCGGCCGCCGGTGACGATGGAGCGTGCCTTCCCGCCCAGCACCGGCTTCCGGTAGATCGAGACGTAGCCCGCCGCCGGCGAGAGATAGACAACCTGTCCGGGACCGTCTGCGGTATCGGGCAGGACCGCGGCCTTTACACCGGGCCTCGCGATCTCGCTGCCGAGCACATTGAGCGGCGCGAGGCTGTCCACGGAGGGGTAGTAGCGGCGGCGCATGGCGAGCTGGAACTCGTCGCTCAGCTGGTCCAGGGTCCGGCCGTAGACCGCCGCGATGGCGGACTCGAAGGTCTCGTGTCGGTTGAGCTCCTTGTACATCGTCGCGACCCGCCAGTCGCCGTAGGCGTCGGCGAGCCAGCGGTGGATCTGGCCGCCCAGCGGATACACGATGCCGCTGGTGACGAAGGTGAGCTGCCGGAGTGGCGGGAGGCGGCCGCTCAGCGTCAGGTCGCGCAGGACCATCTCATCGCGCGCGTCCTGGCCGGCCGACCACAGCTCGGCGAGGCCCTCGGTCCACCAGAGCGGGAACGCGAACCGGCGCGAGCGCGGCGACAGGCCGTAGCTCTCGCTCAGCATGTCGAGCTGAAACACGTGCACCATCTCGTGGCGCAGCGTGTGACGAAACTCGGCAAAGTTGCCGCGGAACGGGAGCGCGATGCGGCGCTTGAGAAAGTCGGTGGCGCCGAGCAGCCCTTCGGGCGGGGTGAACGGGAGGACGTTGGTTTGCTCGAAGTCGGTGTGCGACGCGTAGACGATCAGGGGCACCCGCCGTGCGACGGCGTGGCCGAACTGCACGCTGAGGGTGTCGTAGCTCGCCTCGGCGTAGGCCAGCGCGGCCGGCGCGAGCTCGGCCTCGGCCGGGTAGTAGTACAGGTCGATGTGCGGCCCCTTGAGCACCCGCCATTCGAGCTTGCGGTACTGGATCTTGTTCTGGCCGAAGGCGAAGTACTGGGCCTGGGCGGGGACGGAGAGGACGCAGAGGACAGAGACCGCGGCGAGGACCGAGAAGGCCGCGATGCGGGCGCTCCGCCTGGCCGCCTGGGCCATCAGGTGAATGGGCTTCAGGGGTGCCATGGTTCCGTCCTTCCTTCGTTCCGACCTTGCTACTGCCGCGCGATCGTCCGGATCACGTCTCCCTGCGTGATCCGCTGCAGCGCCGCCATGTTGCCCACGAGCCTGCCGAACACCGTGTAGGTCCCGTCAAGGTGGGGCTGCGGGCTCAGGTTGATGAACCACTGGCTCATTCCGGTGTCGGGGCCGGAGAGCGCCATCCCGAGCATGGGGTCATCGTAGCGGTTGCGGTTGATCTCGTCCCGGATCGCCCCGCCGGGGCTGCCGAAGCCGTCGCCACGCGGATCGCCATCCTGCACGACGAAGTTGGGCACCACGCGGTGCCAGCGGTTCCCGTCGAAGAAGCGGCGCCCCACGAGCCGGAGGAAGTTGTCCACGGTCAGCGGGGCGTCGGGGCCGAGCAGTTCCACCTCGAGGGGGCCCCGCCCTTCGGTCTCGATGATCACGTGAGGCCGGGTCACCGAGTCGGGTCCGATGAGATACCGGCCCACCAGGTCGCGATAATCCTGGAGCGAGCGGTCGGTGGCGATCGGGTACGCGGGGCCCCAGCGGTCGGCCGCCTCGGGCCAGTGCTCCTCGGCCCAGCGGCGGATCAGGTAGTTCGCGGGCCGGGGGGTGGTCGCCAGGAAATCGTCGACCCGCGCGCGCGCCGTCGCACTCGTATTGCGGATGGCCACGATGCCCCCCAGCGCGGAGATCGCGGCGTCGGGAAAGGAGTCCGGGCCGGTCCGGGCGTACATCCGGGCGAGCGCCGGGAGATCAGCGGGGTCGGCGGCGCGGGCCACCACGTCGGCCGCGACGCTCCGCACGCCGGCGTCGCGGTGGGCCAGGAGCGGCCGGGCTGCGGCCAGCAGCGCCGGGTCGGGCCCGTCGGCCTCGCCGGACCACGCCTGCAGTCCCATCGCGATCACGCGGGGGTCGCGGTCGGTGAGGAACTTCGGCGAGCGGCCGGGGCCGGCGATGGCGGTGCCCTCGGCCACGGCGGCGCGCTGACGCCAATCGGAGCTGCTGCGCCAGGAGTTGGCCGCACGCTCGAACGCCGCCGTGTCGGCGCGGGCCAGTCCGATCAATGCCGCACGGCGAAGCGCGAAGGTTCCCTTCCCCGCCACCGCGCGCGCGAGGGCGGCGACCGCCTCCTGCCCGCCGAGCTCGCCAAGGGTCTCCGCGGCCTGCACCTGTACGTTGTAGGCCGGATCGCCGATCAGCGGCACGAGCGTGCCCGCGAGCGCGGAGTCCCGGTAGGTCGCGACGGACCGCAGCGCGTTCACGCGCACGGCCGGGTCCTCGTCGTCGGCGGCGCGCACGAGCAGGTCGCCGACGGTTCGAGGCGCGAGGCCGGCTGACTCCGTATAGCTCCGGGTCAGCGCCCGCGCGGCGAGGGAGCGCAGGTACGGCGACGGGTCGCGCAGCACCTGCAGCATCCGGTTGGCTGCGGGGGCGGCGTGCAGGCGGCCGAGACTGTACACCGCGCCCTGGCGGAGCGCGGCGAGCGTGTCTTCCATGAACGGCAGCAGCCCGGTGACGGGTGCATCGTCGCCCAGCCGCCAGGCATCCCCCACCAGCCGCACCATCGCGGGTGTCCGGTCGTCGGGGGTGAGCGTGACCTTGCCGCCGAGCACCCCGGCGAAGAATTCAGCGCTCCGCCGCCCGCCGATCATGGCCAGCGCGGTCACGGCCTCCGCGGCGGTCGCCGCGTCGAGCGCCGGGAGTCCGGTAAGGCGGTCGACGAGCGGTCCGACGGCCGCGGTGTCGCGCAGGAGGCCGAGCGCGAACGCGGCGGCGACCCGAACGGTGGAATCGGGATCGGTCAGCAGCGGGACCAGCAGCGGGGTGGCCCGGAGGTCGCCGATGCGACCCGCGGAGCGCGCGGCGATCCGGCGCACCACCGAATCGGGCGCGACCAGCGCGGACCGGAACAGCTCGGGCTTGAAGTCACGCGCGTCTTCGGCCGCGATGACCGGCGCGAGCTGCTCGATGACCGACGATTCCTGTGCCGCCGCGGGGACGAGGGGAGCGGCGGTCGCGAGGGCCACAGACAGTGCGAGATGGTTAACCCGCATGAGGCTCCAGATCGGATGGAGGTGCGGCGACCGCGAGCCGGACCGGATCGGGCACGGGCTCGAGGACGCGGCGTACGTCGTCGGGCAGGCGGCTGAGTGCCATCGAAGCATCGAGCGCCAGAAGCGCGACCGTGGCCGTCGCCAGCAGCTCGCCGCGCTCGGCGTGCTCGACGGCGTAGCCGAACTCGACCCGTCTCGAGGCCAGGGTCCGCACCCAGCAGCGGATGCGGACCAGATCATCGAACCGCGCGGGCCGGCGGTAGCGGATCGCCGCCTCGCTCACCACCAGGCGCAGTCCGCGGGTTTCCAGCTCCGCGTAGCTCGCTCCCGCCCGCCGCAGGTGCTCGGTCCGCGCGACGTCGAGCCAGACGAGATACCGCGCGTGATAGGCGACCCCCATCTGATCGGTCTCGGAATAATTGACCCTGACCAGGGTCTCGGAGATGCCGGGCAGCATCATGACGGCCTCTCGGATTGGGGGACGCCCGGAAGGGCGTGAGCGTGACACCGGCACCGCGGTTGCCCCGGCCGGCCGGGCCGCCCATCTTTGGCGCCGTGCTGGGCCATGCGCTCGTCGTCGTCTCCGATGCCCACCTCGGCGTGGCCCCTCCGGACGTGGAGGAGGCGCTGCTCTCCTTCCTCGAGGCGGTCCCCACGCTGGGCGACTGTCTCCTCGTCAACGGCGACCTGTTCGACTTCTGGTTCTCCTATGCGCGCGTGATCCCACGGCGCGGCTTCCACGTCGCGGCCGCGCTCGCACGCCTCCGCCGTCGGATGCCGATCGTCATGGTCGGCGGCAACCACGATCGCTGGGGCGGCAATTTCTGGGAGCAGGACGTGGGTGTCCGGTTCGATCCCCACCGGCTCACTTTCGCGATCGGCCGGCGGCGGGTGGCCGCGATTCACGGCGACGGGCTCGTAGAGCCTGGGCTCCGCGCCAACATCCTCCACCGCGCCATCAACCACCCCGCGACCGCCGTGGTGTACCGCGCGATCCACCCCGAGATCGGCCTTCGGCTGGTGGACTACCTGAGCCCGCGGCTGGGCGACCACTCGGGAGACCCGAAGCGGATGGCCGACGCGGCCGCGCGCCAGCTTGGCTGGGCCACGGTCCTGCTCGATGCGGAACCCGATCTCGGGCTCGTGGTGATGGGCCACACCCACCAGCCGGCGCTTTCGGAGCCCGCGCCCGGGCGCCAGTATCTCAACCCCGGCGCCTGGTTCGACGGCTTTCGCTATGCCGTCGCCACCGAGCGCGGGGCCGAGCTGCGCCGGTTCAGTCCAGCGGCACCAGCTCCGGGCGCGCCATCCGGCTCCCGATGAACCGCGCGCCGACCTGACGGAAGCGCGCTTCGTCATCGCTCACGGCGAACCGATGGGTGGCCGCCGCGTCCGCGGGCGCCGCGAGCGAGAGCCGCCCCAGCACCTGCTCCACCACCGATGCCGTTTCCTCACCGCTGTCGATCAATTGCACGTCCGGACCCATCACCCGTTGCAGCAGGGGCTTGAGGAGCGGGTAGTGGGTGCAGCCGAGCACCAGTGTGTCCACCGCGGCGCGCCGGAGCGGCTCCAGGTATTCGTGCGCGATCAACTCGGCGGCCGGGTGCTCGAACCACCCCTCCTCGACCAGCGGCACGAACAAGGGACACGGCACCTGTTCCACCCTGGCGTCGGGCCGGCGCCGCTGGATCTCGCGGGCGTAGGCATTGCTCGCGATCGTGCCCGCGGTGCCGATGACCCCGATCGGCCCGCGGCCCGAGGCGGCGCCGGCGGCACGCGCCCCCGGCTCGATCACACCGATCACCGGCACCGGCGACTGGGCCCGCAAGGTCTCGAGCGCGTGGGCGGTGCTGGTGTTGCACGCGATCACGACGGCCTTGACCCCCTGCGCCAGCAGCCACTCGAGGATCTCGAGGCTGTAGCGACGCACCGTCTCAGGCGACTTGGGCCCGTAGGGCACCCGCGCGGTATCGCCGAAATAGACGGTGGACTCGTGCGGCAGCCGCTCGTACACCGCGCGGGCGACGGTCAGCCCGCCGATGCCGGAATCGAAGATGCCGATGGGTGCCGGGTTCATCGGACGCGGAACGGAACGGAGACGGCCGCGCCTACGCCGCCCGGCACGGCCTGCAGCTGGAGATCACCGGGGAAGTCGGACAGGTGGCCGGACACGTAGGCCTCGAGCCCGGCAAGCACGTGATTGAACGCCAGCAGCACGATCCAGTCCTCGTGCTCGCGCCGCTTGTCCTCGGCCCGACCCGAGTTGGTGCGCCGCAGATAGGCGAGCTCGTGGCGGGTCTTGAGACTCATTCCCAGGGTCGTACCCTCCCACGCGATGAAGATTCCGGCCGTGAGTTTCCGTCCGAGGCGTGCCTGTCCCCAGCCGGGGAGAAGGAACGAGCGCCAGAACGCGCCCATGGGACTCAGACGATGCGCGGTCGAGTCCCGGGTGGCGGACGGCGCGGGTGCGGCGGTCGAGTCCTGCGCGGCCAGGCGCGCCGGGGCGGCGCCGAGGAGCGCGAACAGCGAGAGACCGGCGAGGGAGCGTCGGAAGGTCATGAATGGTGGCGGGAGCGTGTGGGAATCGAACCCACCGGAGCCGCCGGAGGCGCCTCCGTCGCGGTTTTGAAGACCGGCCAGACCACCAGGCCCGATCCGCTCCCCCGGCTCAGGAAGGTAACACCGCCACCGCGTCGATCTCGAC
>DASUXW010000045.1:0-4128 GCA_036377715.1 Gemmatimonadales bacterium | reverse complement strand
ATCCCGAGCGCGCATCCTGCGGAAAGCGCCGCGCTCGGCAATGCGGCCGGGAGCATTCGCGCGAGAATCCTCATGCGTGCCTCCGTTGCCGGCAAATGCCGCGCCCGGCCTATCTTTCGCCAATGCTCCCCACCCGTTCCCTCGGCACCCACGGTCTTACCGTCTCCGCCCTCGGTCTTGGCTGCATGGGCATGAGCCAGTCCTACGGCACTCCCGACGACGGGGAGTCCGTCGCCACGATCCACCGCGCGCTCGAGGTGGGCGTGACGCTGTTCGACACCGCCGAGGTGTACGGCCCCTACACCAACGAGTCGCTGCTCGGCCGGGCACTCGAAGGCCGGCGCGACCGGGCCGTCGTGGCCACGAAATTCGGGTGGGAGATCGGAGCGCAGGGCCGCGGCGGCCTCGACAGCCGGCCGGTCCACATCCGCGAGGCGGTGGAAGGTTCGCTGCGTCGGCTTCGCACCGACCGCATCGATCTCCTGTATCAGCACCGGGTGGATCCCCGGGTGCCGATCGAGGACGTGGTCGGGGCGATGGCCGACCTGGTGCGCGAAGGGAAGGTGCGCTTCCTCGGTTTGTCGGAAGCGAGCGCCACGACCATCCGCCGCGCCCACTCGGTGCACCCGATCTCCGCGCTCCAGAGCGAGTATTCGTTGTGGGAGCGCCACCTCGAAGCCGAGATTCTGCCGCTCCTGCGGGAGCTGGGTATCGGCCTGGTGCCGTTCAGCCCGCTCGGCCGCGGCTTCCTGTCGGGCAAGGCGCGACGGGCAGAGGAGTATCCCGAGGGCGACTACCGCCGGACCGACCCGCGGTTCCAGGGCGTCAACTTCGACGCCAACGTGCGGGCGGCTTCGGTGGTGGGAGAGATTGCCGGGGCCCGCGGCGCCACGCCTGCACAGGTCGCCCTGGCATGGGTGCTGGCGCAGGGAGAGGATGTGGTGCCGATTCCGGGCACCAAGCGCCGGCGCTATCTGGAGGAGAACGTGGCCGCGACCGGCCTGCGGCTCACGGCCGACGAGCTTGCGCGGCTGGATTCGGCGCTCCCGCCGGGCGCGACGGCGGGGCCGCGGTACGGCGAGAGCATGATGGCCTACCTCGATCGCTAACCTATTCCCTGCCCCGCCCCACCACGCCCAACGGCACGCTCCGCGTTCCCGGCCACACGCGCGCAACGCCGTCGGGCTCGCGCAGCATGAGCTGCCCCGAGATCCCGCCGTCGAGCATGATCGCGTCGCGGCAGCCGATCGCGCCCATGACCGCGGCCATCTCCGGCGTCGTGAGACCGAACGGCACACGACCCAGGCCGGGACCGAGCGCGTCGAATCGGGTGAGCGCGAGAACGACGCGGCCGTCGGCGAGCGTGCCGAGCGCGAGACGCGCGTCCCGATGCTCGAGATCCACGCCGGTCCCCGCTTCCCGAAGCGGAGGCGGCACCCCGCCGCCCTGGAGCAGCATCGGATAGCTCTGGAAGGCGTCCTGCGCGCCACCCCGGGCGTGCTCGGCGGCAACACTGTCAGGGCGCACCAGCCGCAGACCGCCCGCCGAGTCGATGACGACGGCCCCGGCGAGCGGAGCCGCCTCCGGCGCGAGCAGCTCCCGCCCGCCGCTCACCACCCAGCCCCACGGCAGCGATCCGCGGAACTGTCCTGCGTCCAGCGCGAGCACGGCACTCCCGTCGCTCTCGGCGTCGCGCACGCTCCAGCGCCGGCGCTCGGTGAACGCGGGTGCAACCGACAGCCGCACCCGCGCGGGATCCACGCGCACGACGATGAGTCGCGTGCGCCGGGCTTCACCTGCTCCGCGCAGCTCGAGCTCGCCCCAATCCATACCGCTCGCGCCGGCATGCCACTGGACGACGTGCGCGAGCGGCGCTCGCGCGTCCCACTGCACCGGCGCCGCGTCACGCCGCCACCAGGTGACCCAGCCGTCGCCGCTCCGGACCGCGAGCGCCGGCCCGGAACTCTCGGGCCCGGAGCCCCCGCCTGCTGCGCCCAGGACCGCGCCGGCAACCAGCACGCCGGCGGCAGCACCGACCGACCAGGCCGGTAGCCTCATGGCCTAGTGGCAGCCCGCCATCTGGATCTGGCGCAGCGTATCGGCGATTGCCATCATCGCGCCGGTGTTGCCCGCCTCCTGCGCCTTCTCCGCGCGCTGCCCCAGCGACTCGATCTCGGCCTGATGCGCCTGCATGTTCTTCATCATGCAGTCGTTCATGGCGGAAGCGGCGGGAGACATCTGCGGCGCGGCGGGCGCAGGTTGCGCCGCGGTGGCCGGGGCCGCCGCCGCCGGCTTGGCCTTCCGCGCGGCGGGATCCTCGATGCCGAGCAGTGATCGCAGCTCGGCGGCACGCGCCGAGACCGCAGCCTTCTCGGAGGCGGACGCGTCGGGCGGCGGGCTGCCCCGCAGTATCCCCTCGACCCGCTCCAGCACGAGGCCGAGCTCGCCCTGTGAAAAGCCCGAGGCCTTGGCCACCTGCTTGTCGGCCCGCGCGTCCACCGCGCGCTGCGCCTCGTAGTAGTCGTCGGGCTGCTTCGGCTCCTTGACCACGCAGCTCGGGTCGGCCATAGACGACGCCGAATCACTATAGAGCTCCACGGCGCGCTGGTCGCCCCGCTCCTGCGCCTTCACCATCTTGTCCGTCAGCGCGTTGTACCGGTCCATCAGCTTTTCGTCCGCGGCCATCTTCTGCGGAAAGGTCTGCCGGGCGAGCTCACATTTCTCCTTGGCCGTGGCGTACTCGGCCTGCGCCCGTTCGTAGCGGCCGTAGGAGGTGTTCTCCTGGCGCGCTCGATCCCGCTGCGCCTGGCCGGCCTTGAACCCGGTCACGAAGCGCTCGACGACATCGTCGGTCAGGACGATGGTGCCGCCGCTGCCGGCCGGATCAGCGGCGGCCGCGGGGGCCGCCGGGGCCACGGCATCGGGCGTCGGCTGTCGCTTCAGCTTCTTCTTCAGTGCGCCGAATTGGGCGGCGGCCGATGTGGTGCATGCGACGGTCATGACGAGCGCCGCCAGGGCGCCGACCACGACGGAGCGCGGGTGCCGGATACTCAAAGGGCCTCCTGGGCACTGTAGGCCCAGCTCGAGTGGCTGTGTTGTGGAAATGGAAACGGCGCGGGATGGAAGTCCGGTCTTATCCCCCGCCCTTGCCGAACAACGAGGCGAGAAACCCGCGCTTCTCCCCGCCCTGCCGAACCGCCGTGCACAGCTCCCGGGCGAATTCGTCCACCGTCTTGGACCGCTTGGACAGATCTCGCTCGAGCCCGTGCATCACCGCGGCCTCGACCGCCGCCGGGAAGCGCAACCCCTTCACCGCCTGGTTCAGCGGCACAGGCGCCTGCGTGAGTAGTTGCTGAAACAACTCCCTTGGGCTCTTGCCGGTGAAGGGCAGTTCCTGGGTGAGCAGGTAGTAGGCGATCGTCGCCAGGCTGTACACGTCCGCCTGTTCGTTCACCAGCTCGCCGCTCAGCGTCTCGGGCGCCACGTACTGGAGTGTGCCTACGAAGAATCCGGCCCGCGTCAGCCGCTCCTCGGGGCTCAGCTCCGAGTCCCGCGCGATGCCGAAGTCGAGCAGCTTGGCCGTCTGCGTGGCCGGGTCGTACATGATGTTGGCGGGCTTGAGGTCGCGATGGATGATCCCGGCCTTGTGCGCCGCGCCAAGCGCCGCGCCGAGCTGCTCGACGATCGTCGCCACCAGCGGAGGTGCCAGGCGGCCGGAGCGGTTGATGAACTCGGCGAGCGGCTCGCCCTGGGCCCACTCGAGGGCCAGATAGTGCAGCCCGTCCGTGGCGCCGAAATCATAGGTCTGCACGATGTTCGGGTGCTTGACCCGGGCGCCGTACTCGGCCTCCCGCAGGAAACGCTTGACGGCGATCGGATCCTGCGCCAGCCGCGGGCGCAGAATCTTGACGGCGGCGCGCCCACGCTCCGGATGCTCCGCGCGATACACCGTAGCGGTGCCGCCCTCGCCGATGTACTCCGCGAGGTGGTACCCGGCTACCGTGCGACCTACCAGATTGTCGGCGTTCATGGATCCGCCAAGCTACCGCGTTTGCGGAGCGCCAGCAAGCCGCTTAACCTTCCGTCGATGCGTCGGCTCGTGATCCCGGCGGTGCTGTGCGCCGCATC
>DASUXW010000044.1:0-18001 GCA_036377715.1 Gemmatimonadales bacterium | reverse complement strand
TCCGATGAACGGCAAGGTGAACTGGGAGATCAAGGAGAACCTCGCGGCCTACGGCGGGGCGCTCACCACGGCCAGCGGCCTCGTCTTCTACGGCACCATGGAAGGCTGGCTCAAGGCGGTCGACCAGAAGTCCGGCAAGGTGCTGTGGCAGTTCAAGACCCCGTCGGGCATCATCGGCAATCCGATGACCTACACCGCGCCTGACGGCTCGCAGAACGTCGCCGTGTACTCGGGCATCGGTGGCTGGGCCGGCATCGGTGTGGCCGCGGGTATCGGCGCAGAAGATCCGACCGCCGGTCTCGGCGCGCTCGGTGCGTTCGGCGACGCGGGCCAGTTCTCCAACCAGGGCGGCGTGCTGACCGTCTTCGGCCTGAAGAACCCCAGCATGAAGTAAGCTGGACCCCACCGGCCGGAGGGTCTCCCCTCCGGTCCGGCCGGGGATACATTACAGCATGAGCACGGCGCCGGGGCGCGGTCAGCTCCGGCGCCGTGTCATTCCGGGGCCCCCCGCCGGACGTGCGTCGGTCGCGACCGGACAGCCCCCAAGCTCCGGCAGGACATTCATGTCGCTGACTACATCGCCTCTGGCTCGTCTTCTCGTGGCGGCCGGGCTCGCCCTCCCCGTTCTGACCGTGCCTGCCTACGCCCAGCGGCCGGCGCCGCTCCAGCCCGGGCTCATCCGGGTCTGCGCCGACCCGGACAACCTGCCCTTCTCCAACCAGAAGGGTGAAGGCTACGAGAACAAGATCGCCGAGCTGGTCGCCAACACCTGGAGCTCGAAGCTCGAATACGTGTGGTGGCCGATCCGCCGAGGGTATTTCCGGATGCTGAACGGCACCTATTGCGATCTCGTGATCGAGTCGCCCGTCGGGCTCGACATGGCAGCCACCACCAAGCCGTACTACCGGTCGGGCTACGCGTTCCTGAGTCGGAAGGGCGAAGGCCTCGAGGACATCAACTCGCTCGACGACCCCCGCCTCAAGAAGGTGACGATCGGCGTCAATCTGTTCGTGTCCTCCGACGGAGAGCACTCCCCTCCGGAGATGGCGCTCGGCCAGCACGGGGTCGTGGGCAACCTCAAGGGCTACAACGTCTCGTACGACGAGAACATCCGCCCGGAGGACATCATCAATGCGGTCGCGAAGAAGGAAGTGGATCTGGCGATCGTGTGGGGGCCCATGGCCGGGTACTTCGTGGCCAAGTCATCGGTGCCGCTGGTGCTCACGCCCATTGCGGTCGCGGTGGACTCGGTGAGCAGCTTCCCCATGCAGTTCGACATCGGCATGGCGCTGCGCCGGCGGGATCACGAGCTGCGCGACAGCCTCAACACGTTCCTGCAGCAGAAGCGCCCCGAGATCCTGGCCATCCTGAAGGACTACAACGTCCCCATGCTGCCCATGGACAGCGTGGCGCAGAACAAGGCGGCGCGTTCCGGCGCGGCGCCGACCGTGGCCACCGACAGTACCCGGAAGTCCGGCACCCACTGATCGCCATCCCACTCTCGACGAAAGGAACGCCGCGAGCATGCGCACGCCCCTCTTCGCCGCCGCCGTTCTCCTGGCCGCCGTCACGGCGACCAGCCAGGCGGCGGCCCAGGAGCTCCGTGACGCGTACCACCAGGCTCCCCGCGACACCGTCCCGCAGGAGATCTACGACGGCTGGAAGCAGTACAACCTGAACTGCGCCCGCTGCCACGGCGAGGACGTCCTGGGCACCACGATCGCCCCGCACCTGATCATGTCGCTCAAGCCCGACGGGCCGATCAACACCAAGCAGCTCTTCATCCAGACCGTGTGCGCCGGCCGCCCCGAGAAGGGGATGCCCGCCTGGTGCG
Organism: Gemmatimonadales bacterium; assembly: GCA_036377715.1. GTDB lineage: Bacteria > Gemmatimonadota > Gemmatimonadetes > Gemmatimonadales > GWC2-71-9 > CAVVWJ01. The sequence goes on along the minus strand of DASUXW010000044.1, from coordinate 16,167 downwards.
CTCTCGGAATGGAGATCCCCACGATCGAGAAGATCTACAGCTACGTGAAGCGCCGGAGCGACGCCAAGATGGGCCCGGGCCGACCGGCGCTGCAGAAGGGCTGACCTCACGCCGGCGGCGCCTTGACGCCGTGTGGCGGGCGGGCTAGGTCTCACATAGCAGAGGTTGACGACTCCCGTTTGGCTCAACCGAGCCGGACGGGAGTTTCGCATTTCCCATCCATCCCCGAAGCGGGAAAGGAGGATACGATGTCCAGCCAGACGCGTCCGAGGTCCCGTACCGAGCTGCCCGACGGGTCGGCTCGCGGCCGCAGCACGAGGAGAGCAAGCCGCCCGTCCTCCCTCGTCCGCGACCCCGGCCCCGCGCTCCCACGCTCGCGAGCGGCCGTGGAGCTGCTGTTCGGACCGGTCGCCGGGCGCGAGTTCGCCGTCCGGTACTGGGACGCGCACCTCGAGACGCCTTCCGGCGGCTCGCCGCCGGCCTACACGCTCGCGCTCACCAGCCCCGCGGCGCTTCGCCGGATGTTCCTGCCCCCCTCGGAGCTCCGCCTCGCCGAGGCATTCATCGCCGGCGACTTCGACGTGGAGGGCGACCTCGAGGCCGCGACCGGTCTCGCGGAGCACCTCCGCCAGCGCCTCGGCGCGCCCGGCCTCTGGCCCAGGCTCGTGGCCACGCTGGCGGCGCTTCCCCACGGCCCGGCGCACGCGCGGATCATGGCCGGACCGGCCGCGGCGCACCTGCACGGGTCGCGTCACTCGCTCCACCGGGACGCGGCCGCGGTCCGGTCGCACTACGACGTCGGGAATGACTTCTACCGGCTGTGGCTCGACCGCGAGCTGGTCTACTCCTGCGGCTACTTCCGGACCGGCGGGGAGGACATCCACACCGCGCAGCGGGACAAGATGGAGCACATCTGCCGCAAGCTCCGGCTGCGGCCCGGGGAGCGGCTGCTCGACATCGGCTGCGGCTGGGGAGGGCTGATCCGCCACGCCGCGCGGCACTTCGGCGTGGACGCGCTGGGCATCACGCTGAGCGAGGAGCAGGCCAGGTTCGCCCGTGAACGGATCGCGAGCGAGGGGCTGGCGGAGCGCTGCCGCGTGGAGGTGCGCGACTACCGGGAGATGCCGGACGACGCGCACTTCGACAAGGTCGTGAGTGTGGGGATGGTGGAACACGTTGGCCTGGAGCAGCTGCCCCGCTACTTCGCGACCGCGTTCCGGCTCACCCGGCCGGGCGGCCTGTTCCTCAATCACGGGATCACGGGACGGCTGGTCTCCCCCGAGCGGGGCCTCGTGCCCCGGATCACCCAGCGGATCTGGGACGCCGGCTCATTCATGCAGCACTGCGTGTTCCCGGACGGTGAGATGCCGCCGCTCGACCGGATCGTGACCGCGGCCCGGCACGCGGGGTTCGAGGTCCGCGATGTCGAGACCCTGCGGGACCACTACGCCCGCACCCTGCGACGCTGGCGCGAGCGGTTGGAGCAGGCCGCGGTCTCGGCGCGCACGCTGGTGGGCGAGGCGACCTTCCGCACCTGGCGTCTCTATATGGCCGGCTGTGCCCGGGCCTTCGCCGTGGGCGAGATCGACGTGGCTCAGACGGTCCTGGGCCGGCGTGACGGGCAGGGGCGCGTGGCCATCCCGCTCACCCGCGCCGACCTGTATGCCGGTTTGGCCTAGCCACGGCGCAGAGGTATGTTGACGGATGGCCTTTCGTCCCTTCCTGCTCGGAGCGGTGCTCGCGGCCGGCCTGACGGGTCCGGCGGCGGCACAGGCGCCCTCCGCGCGGGCGCGGCTCGATGTCCGCGAGGTTCGCGCCCGGCTGGCCGCCGCCACACCGTCCAGGGCGCCGGACCTCGCCCGCACCGACCTGCGCGGGCTCGATCTCTCCGGGGTTGACTTCCATCAGGCCGACCTGACCGGCGCGACGCTCGACAGCGCCAGGGTTGCCGGGGCCAACCTGTTCAACTGCAATCTGACCGATGCCTCCGCCGTGGGCGCCGACCTCCGCAAGGCCAACATGGACGGCACCGTGCTCCGCCGGGCCGACCTCCGGGGGGCCAATCTCGCGGGCGCCAGCCTGTTCGCCACCATCATCGAAGCGGCCGACCTGAGCGGGGCCGATCTCTCCGGCGCCCGTATCATCGGCTACCTCCACAAGGCCAAGCTGGTGAACGCGCGGCTCGCCGGCGCCAACATCGGCGCCGACCCGGGCAACCAGTCCATGGGTGTCATGCGAGCCACCTTCGTCAGTGCCAACCTTACCGGGGCCGACCTGTCGGATGCCAATCTGTACAAGGCCGACTTCTCGTACGCGACCCTGTCGGGCGCCAAGCTGGTGCGAGCCGATCTCCGCAACGCCGACCTGGTCCAGACCGACTTTACCCGTGCCGACCTGACCGGCGCGAAGCTCGCCAAGGCCGACATCGCCGGCGCCGATTTCACCGGCGCGACCGGCGTGGACCGGATCGTCGGCCTCGACGAGGCGCGCAATCGGGAGAAAGCGATTTTCGATGCCCACTGAAGCGATGCTCCGGCTCGTCCCGATCACCGCCCTCGCGCTCGCCGCCGCCTGCCAGGGGCGCGAGCCGGACCCCCGCGCCGGAGACCGGGCCGCGGGCGACACCGCGCCCGCCGCGACCGCCGACGCATCCGATGCCGGCGGGCTCCGCGCCTACGTGACCAACGAGGACTCGCAGGACCTGAGCGTCATCGATACCCGGACCGACAGCGTGATCGCGACGATCCCGGTGGGAACCCGGCCGCGCGGGGTTCGGGTCACCGCCGACGGCAAGAGGGTCTACGTCGCGCTCAGCGGCTCGCCCAAGTGTCCGCCGACGATGCCCGACGAAGAGTGCGAAAAGCTGAAGGCGGACAAGTCCAAGGACGGGATCGCCGAGGTGGACGTGGCCGCACGGAAGGTGACCCGCGTGCTGCCCGGAGGATCCGACCCCGAGACGTTCGACATCAGTGAGGACGGGAGCACGCTCTTCGTTTCCAACGAGGATGCGGGGCTGGCGTCCATCGTGGATATCGCGAGCGGCAAGATCCGGGACACGGTCAAGGTGGGGAAAGAGCCTGAAGGGGTGACCGTCGCACCCGATGGGAACACCGTGTGGGTCACCGGCGAGACCGACCACAACCTGACCATCATCGACACCAAGTCCGGCAAGCTCCTGGGTCAGGTGGAGGTCGGCAAGCGGCCGCGCTCGCTGGCGTTCACGCCCGACGGCAAGCGCGCCTACGTCACCTCGGAGGTGGACGGCACGGTCTGGGTCATCGACGTGCCCGCGCGCAAGTCGCTCAAGGTGATCAAGATGCCGGAGAAGTCGCGGCCGATGGGCACCGCGATGGCGCCGGACGGTGGGCGGGTCTACGTGTCGAACGGGCGCGGCGGCACGGTCTCGGTGATCGCGGTCGGGCCCGATTCGATCGTCGCCTCTATTCCGGTCGGGGACCGGCCGTGGGGCCTCGCGCTGACCCCCGACGGCAAGAAGCTCTACACCGCCAATGGTCCCTCCAACGACGTGACCGTGGTGGACACCGACAAGCTGACGGTGCTCGAGAAGGTGCCCGTCGGGAAGGTCCCGTGGGGCGTTGCGATCGGCCGGGCGCCGTGATCGACCGGGCGGCGCTGAGCCTCGCAGCGTGGCCGCTCCTGGGCGCGCTCCTCGGCGCGCCCAGTGCTTTCCGGGTAGAGCCGGCCGCGCGGGCTCCGCTCCGCGAGCTCTGGGCGGCGAGCGTGGCCGCCAAGGCGGAGCGCGTGGCCTGCCTGGCGAGTGTCGTCCAGGGCGACACGCTGCGCATCACGCGGATCATGCCCCTCAGCGCCGGGGCCGACTCGATGGCGGTCTCCGCCCGGGCCTCGCTCGAGACCTGCGGCCCGCCCGCGTGGCAGGGCACCGTCCACACCCATATCGCGGTTCAGGCGGACGGCCAGCCGTTCGACCGCTTCTCGGGCTCGGACCGGGGCGTCATGCTGATGTGGTGGCAGCGCTGGCGCACCGACGGCACTTTCTGCCTGCTCTACGCGGAGGCCCGGGTGCACTGCGAGATCGACGGCTCCGGCCTCGTCATCCTGCCCAGCGGGAGCTACTGAGGGCGATGCGGGCGGTGTGGGCGGCGCTGGCGCTCGCGGCGCTCGGCGGCGGGCGCGCGGGAGCGCAGTCCCCGGCGTTCCGGTTCAGCAAGGAAGCCGGACGGGACCTCCGCGCGCTCTGGAACGAGAGCGTAGCGGCAAAGCAGGAGCGGGTCGCCTGCCTCGGTGCATCGGTCCGGAACGACACGGTGTTCGTGAGCCGGATCCTGCCGCTCGAGCCGGAGCATGCCGACTCGATGAGCATCGCCTCCGAGGCGTCGATCGAGCGCTGCGGCCCGCCGGCGTGGGCGGGCACCGTACACACTCACGTGGCGCTCTACACCGCCGAGCTCCCCTCCACGCGGTTCTCCGCGCAGGACCGCGGCGTCATGAGCCGCTGGTATGCGCGATGGCACGCGGACGGCGTGTTCTGCGTGGTGTACAGCGCGCGTGACGCGCACTGCGAGGCGGACGGTGTGGTGGGCGGGATGCGGCGCGGGCCACCGCGGGTGGCGCGCTGAACCGCGTCAGGAGAATGGTCGTCGGGCCAGCAGCGACTTGGGCCGGGCGGTCCAGAGGATGGCGTCGAGTCCCAGCGTGCGCCCCGCCCGCGCGAAGAAGAACGCGATCATCATCGCCACCAGCACGATGTGAAAGCCCTGCTGCCCCATCGACATCCATTGGGTGGCCAGGCCGTAGTTGATCGCCAGCACCAACCCCGAGATCGACGCCAGCCCCGTCAGCAGGCCGAGCGTGAGGCCGACGCCGGTGACGGTCTCGCCCCAGGCGGTCAGGTGCGCGAACGTGTCCGGATGGGTGAGCACCGTGTTCTCGAGGAAGTGCTTGTAGAACAGGATCGGATTGTCCGACGCCTGCCGGGCCACGATCTTGGGCATCACGTTGATCCACCGCTCCGAGACCCCCGGCAGCGGAATCCCTCCAATCGTCACGATGCCCAGCTTGGTGATCACGGCCTTCGCGAAATAGAGTCCCACGATGATGCGCAGGAAGGCGAGCCACCGGTCGGGGTGGACCATGCTCGCGGCGGGGCGGGATTCGTATGCCATGACTAAACCTCCACCCCAAGCTCCGAAAACACAAATGTCCAGGTGTCGGTGTACTCGTCCAGGATCTTCGAGAGCGGCTTCCCCGCCCCGTGCCCCGCGCGCGCCTCGAGCCGGAGCAGGACCGGGCGTCCGGAGGTCGTGGCGGCCTGGAGTCTCGCCGCCATCTTGCGCGCGTGCATGGGATCCACCCGCGTGTCGCTCGCGCCCGTGGTGAGGAGCACGGCCGGATACACCGTCCCGGGCCGCACGTGGTGATAGGGCGAGTAGGCGCGCAGCCAGGCGAACTGCTCCGCGTCCTCCGCCGAGCCGTACTCCGGGATCCAGAGCCGCGCGATCAGGGAGCGGTGATACCGCAGCATGTCGAGCAGCGGGACCCGCACCACGACGGCGCGGAACAGCTCCGGCCGCTGGGTGAGGGCCGCGCCCATGAGCAGACCGCCGTTCGAGCCTCCCTCCGCGGCGAGCCGCTCGGGCCGGGTATAGCCCTCACGAATCAGCCACTCGGCGGCGGCGATAAAGTCGTCGAAGCTGTTCTGCTTGCGGGCCAGCATCCCGCCCTGGTGCCAGGTCTCGCCGTATTCCCCGCCGCCCCGGATGTTCGGCACCGCCACCACGCCGTCGTGCTCGAGCCAGAGCAGCAGGGAGCGCATGAATACAGGCGTCATGCTCACGTTGAACCCGCCGTACGCATTGAGGTACGTGGGCGCGTTTCCGTCGCGGATCAGGCCGCGGCGGTGCACCAGGAACATGCTGACCGGTGTCCCGTCGCGTGACCGCACCATCACCTGCCGCACCAGGTAGCGCTCCGGATCGACGTCGGCCTCGACCCGGCGCCAGACCGTCTGCTCTTCGCGCTCGAGATCGATCCGGTACACCGTCGGCGGCACCGTGAACGACGAGAAGCCGAAGAACAGTTCGCCGCCATCCCACTCGGCACCCAGGCCGAACAGGCTGCCGAGGGCCGGCAGCTCCACGTCGCGCCGGAGGCCGCCGTCGAGATCGGCCAGGCGCAGACGCGAGGACGCGCGCTCGAGGTAGCTCAGCGCGAGCTGCGAGCCCGCCACGGCGAACCCGTCCAGCACCGCTTCTTCCCGCGGCGGCACCAGTTCCCGCCAGCGGCCCCGTTCCGGCTGCTCCGGATCGACCTCGTACAGCCGGTACGTCGGCGCGTCGAGATCGGTGCGCAGGAACAGCCGGCCGTGCGCCACCTCGCCGCTGAACGACGCCGGCAGGTCCTCCGCCACGGGCAGCAGCGCGGGCGCGACGCCGCTCCCGCCCCTCGCGTGCCGGTCGCCCAGGTAGAGATCGGTCTGATCGAAGGTGCGCTCGACGCTGACCAGCAGCCAGCGCCCGTCGGGCGAGATGCTCACCCCCGGCCAGTACTCCTTGCGGGCGGGCCGCAGCACCAGCGGATCGGCGGCAGGGTCGCCGCCGAGCGGATGGAAGTGGATCGCCCGGTGGTACTGCTCCTCGTCGGCGGGTACCTCGCCGGGAGCGGGGTAGCGGGTGTAGTAGAAGCCGGAGCCGTCCGGGAGCCAGGCGAGGCTGGCCGCACGGGTCCGCGGGACCCGATCGGGCAGGTCCTCACCGGTGGCTACGTCGCGCACGTGCAGCTCGCTCTGCTCGCTCCCGTTCTGCGACAGGCCGTAGGCGAGCAGGCGTCCGTCGTGGCTGGGGTAGTACCAGTCCAGCGCGGTGGTGCCCGATGGGTCGATGGCGTTGGGATCCAGGAGCGCCCGGTCCGTGCCCTCGACCCCCTCGCGGACGTAGAGCACCGGCTGGTTCTGGTCGCCGTCCCGGCGCAGGTAGAAGTAGTGCCCCCGCACCGGCGTGGGCACGCCAAGCACGCCGATGGTCAGCAGCTCGCGCAGCCGCCGGCGGATCCGTTCGCGCCCGGGCTGCCGGGCCAGCCATTCTTCCGTGACCTCGTTCTGCCGCGCGGTCCACTCGACGGTGTCGGGATCGTCCGCGTCCTCGAGCCAGCGGTACGGGTCGGGAATGCGCTCGCCGTGGAGCTCTTCGACCACCTCCACGGTGTGCGTGGCCGGGTAGCGCAGCTCAGTCACCTAGCTCGATCCCGAGATCGCGCGCCGTGCGGATGGTGTCCGAATCGAGCGGGACGTTTCTGGGCTGCCCCGCCACCTCGGCGAGGGGCACTCGGGTGATGTCCGGCCCGTTGAGCCCGACCATGACCCCGAACACACCGTCTCCGATCGCTCGCACCGCTGCCGTGCCGAAGCGGAGCGCGAGCAGCCGGTCGTAGGTGGTGGGTGAGCCGCCGCGCTGCAGATGGCCGAGCACCAGTGTCCGGGTCTCCTTGCCGGTATGCTGCTCGATGGCGCGGGCCACCTTGCTGGCGATCCCGCCCAGCCGGTCCACCGTGCCCACGCCGCGCCGCTCCACCAGCTCGATGGTGCCGTCGCGAGGACGCGCGCCCTCGGCCACCACGACGATGCTGAAGTGCCGGCCCGCCGCCTCGCGACGGCGGATCTTGTCGCACACCTTGCCGATATCGAACGGAATCTCGGGGAGCAGGATGACGTCCGCGCTGCCGGAGAGCCCGCTGTAGAGCGCGATCCAGCCCGCGTAGCGGCCCATGAGCTCGATCACCATCACGCGATCGTGGCTCTCGGCGGTGGAGTGCAGCTTGTCGATGGCCTCGGTGGCGGTGCTCACCGCGCTGTCGAACCCGAACGAGCGCTGCGTGCCGCTCACGTCGTTGTCGATGGTCTTGGGAACGCAGACGATCGGGAGCCCCTTGCAGCCCAGCGCGTGGGAGATCTGGAGGCTGCCGTCGCCGCCGATCGAGACCAGGGCGTCGAACCCGCTCGCGTGGAAGGCGGCGACCAGATCGTCCGAGCGATCGACCTCGTACTCCTCGCCGTTCTCCCGCCGCATCACGTACCGAAAGGGATTGCCGCGGTTGGTGGTGCCGAGGATGGTGCCGCCCAGGTGGGTGAGCCCGCGCACTTCCGCGGGGCCGAGCGGCACTACGCCGTTGAAGGAGAGGAGTCCTTCGTAGCCGCGCTGGATCCCGTACGACTGCCACCCGCGGCGATGCGCCGAGAGCACCACCGCACGGATGACCGCGTTGAGACCCGGGGCATCGCCGCCACCGGTGGAGATGGCGATCCGCATCAACCCGGGCGCCCGAGCAGGGCCATGATCTCACCCTCCCGGGCGTGCCGCCGGAGAGCCTTCTTGGAAAAGACGAGACGTCCGTCCACGGTGACCTCGAAGATCCCGCCCGAGGCGGGGACCAGCCGGACCTCGGCGTCGGGGAACGCCGCCTTCAGCTCGGCCGCCAGACCGGCGGCCCGCGGCTGGTAGTTTCAGACGACGCAGTATTCGATCACGACCCGCATGCCGCGTGCTCCTCGTGGTGAGGTGCGAATCGTAGTGCGGCCCTCGAGTGATGCCAAGGGCGCCGGCCGCTCGGTGACGGGGCTCCTTGTCAGGATCTCCCGGCCGCCGTATCTATTTGATCCATGCGAACCTACCTCCTGGCCGGTTTCGCCCTCCTGGCCGCCACTGCCCAGGTGGGTGCCGCGCAGCAACGCCGGTACCTCGTCGAGCTCGGCGCCGCGGGCGCCTACCAGTCGTTCGACAACGCCACCGACCTCGGCGGCGCGGCGGGCGGCGTGGCGCGCGTCGGGGTCTGGCTCCCGCTCAACTTCTCGCTGGAGCTCGAGGGCGGCATCAGCTCTCCCAAGACTCAGACCGGCGACGAGGGGGTAAGCGTCAAGACCATCTCGGGTGCGGCGCTCTACAACGTGCCGATCGGGCGGGCGAGCTCGTTCTACCTCAAGGGCGGCATCGGCTCGACCAAGTACGGCAGCGACTGCCCCAGCACGGCGAGCCCGGGCGATCCCATCTGCGGGAGCAGCGGCGCACTTCTGGCCGGTCTCGGCTTCCGTGCCGCCGTGACCCCCACGGTCATGATCCGGACCGAAGGGCTTTACAACCGGAACAGGAGCACGCCGCAGGTGCCCGCGGCGAAGGCGGTCACGCTGTCCAACTTCGGCGTGAATGTCGGCGTGAGTCTGATGGTGGGAAGCAGGCCGATCCTCGACGAGGACGGCGACGGCGTGCTCGACAACCGCGACCGCTGCCCGGACACGCCGGCCGGGGCCAGTGTGGACGGCCGGGGTTGTTCGCAGGACACCGACAACGACGGCGTGCCTGATGGGGTGGACCGCTGCCCCACCACGATCGCCGGCGCGGCGGTGGACGTGCGCGGCTGTTCGCAGGATTCCGACGGCGACAACATCCCCGACGGGCTCGACAAGTGTCCCGATAGCCCCCAGGGCGTGCTGGTGGACCCCCGCGGCTGCCCGCGTGACAGCGATGGGGACAAGATCCCCGACGGACTCGACCGCTGCTCCGACACGCCGCGCGGCGCCACGGTGGACGCGCTCGGCTGCCCGGGCGACGAGGACGGGGACGGGGTGCTCGACGGGCTCGACCGCTGCCCGCGGACGGCGGTCGGCGCCGCGGTGGACGCGTCGGGGTGCGCGACCGGCCAGCAGCCCTCGCGGCAGGAGGCGGCGACACCGGCCCCGGCCGACACCGCCCAGCGGCCCCCGCGCATCCAGCCGGATACGGTCGGCCGGCCCGTCCGGCGACCCAACGTGCGGGTGCCCATCTCGGGGGCGATCTCGGCGGGCGTGCTGCCCGATGTCGGCTTCGTGCCGGGCACCGCGCGGCTGCAGCCCTCGTCGTACGTGGCGCTCGACTCGATCGCCGACCTGCTCCTCGCCGATCCCAAGGCGCGGGTCGAGATCGGCGCCCACACGGACAACAGCGGCTCCTCGTCCGACGATCTCCGCATCACCGGCCTGCAGGCCGAGGCGGTGCGCGACTATCTGGTCGTCAAGGGAGTCAATTACCAGCAGGTGGTGCCGAGGGGCTACGGCTCATCGGTACCGCTCACACCGGACACGACGCCGCGCGGCCGCGCGGCGAACCGGAGGGTCGAGATCCGACCCGTACAGCCCGGGCCGTGATCTGCCATCTTCAACCCCAGGAGCCACGATGGACATGAGGACCCGCGTCGTTCTGCTGCTCGCGTCAGCCGTAGTGCTGGGAGGCCGCCCCGCCGTGGCCCAGGCCCCCGCCGCCGTGACGCCGGCGGCGATCGCGCAGGGGGACAGCATCTTCCACGGCCCGGGCAACTGCTACGCCTGTCACGGTGCCAACGCCCAGGGGGCCGTCGGTCCCAACCTGACCGACGCGGAATGGATCCACAGCGACGGGTCCTACGACGCCATCGTCAAGCAGGTCACGACCGGTGTCCCGCAGAGCGAGTCGAAGAGCGGCATCCCGATGCCGCCCAAGGGCGGCTCGACCATTACCGACGATCAGGTCAAGGCGGTCGCCGCCTACGTCTATTCGCTGAGTCACAAGGCCAAGTCCTGAGGCGCCGCGATCGGCCGACGCAGGACGGGGGCGCGCTCCGGCGCGCCCTCTTTGCTGCTAGCTTACCCACATGAACCATCTCGCCGCCTCGACCTCGGCCTACCTGCTGTCCGCCGCCCACCAGCCGGTGCACTGGTATCCCTGGGGCGATGCGGCATTCGCGGCGGCGCGCAAGCTCGACCGGCCGGTGCTGCTCGACATCGGGGCCGTCTGGTGCCACTGGTGCCACGTGATGGACGGCGAGTCGTACGAGGATCCGGTGCTCGCCGGGGTTCTCAATCAGCATTTCGTCTGCATCAAGGTGGACCGCGACGAGCGCCCCGACGTGGACGCCCGCTACCAGCGCGCGGTCCAGGCGCTTACGCGTCAGGGCGGCTGGCCGCTCACCGCCTTCCTCACGCCCGACGGCGAAGTCTTCTACGGAGGCACCTACTTCCCGCCCGACGGCGCGCACGGGCGGCCGGGGTTCCGCACCGTGCTCGAGAGCGTCCTCGAGGCCTATCGCGCGCGCCGGGACCAGGTGGCCCGGCAGGCGGAGGCGGTTCGGCGCGTCGTGAGCCAAGATCTCGACGAGGCCGCCCGGGGCGAAATGACCCCGCGGCTGCTCGAGAGCGCCGTCGAGCAGATGGTCCGTGTCTTCGATCCGGTGAACGGCGGGTTCGGCTCCAGCCCGAAGTTCCCCCACCCCGGCGCGATGCTGCTGCTGCTCCACCGCTGGACGGACCAGCCCGAGGCTACCATCCGCCGCATCCTGGACCGCACGCTCGAGGGGATGGCGCTGGGCGGTGTCTACGACCAGCTCGGCGGCGGGTTCCACCGCTACAGCGTGGACGCCGAGTGGATCGTGCCGCACTTCGAGAAGATGTCGTACGACAACTCGGAGCTGCTCAGGGCCTACCTCGATGCGTACGCGCTGTTCGGGACGGAGCTCTACCGTGAGACGGCGCGGGGAATCGTGCGCTGGGTGCGCACGGTCATGGCCGATCCGGCCGGCGGGTACGCCACGAGCCAGGACGCCGACGTCGGTCTCGACGACGACGGCGACTACTTCACGTGGACCCGCGAGGAGGCCGCCGCGGTGCTGACGCCGGCTGAACTGGAAGTGGCGGCCGCGTACTACGACATCGGCACCGCGGGGGAGATGCACCACAACCCCTCGAAGAACGTGCTGTACGTCGCGGCGTCGGTCCCGGCGCTCGCCGTTCGCTTCGGTCGCCCGGAGGCGCAGGTCGGCGCCGAGCTCGCCAGCGCCCGGACCAAGCTGCTGGCGGCCCGGGAGCGGCGCACGGCGCCGTACGTGGACCGCACCCGCTACACCAACTGGAACGCCATGATGGTCGCGGCCATGCTCCGGGCCGGCGCCGTGCTGGGCGACGACGAAGCGCGGCGCCATGCCCTGCGCAGCCTCGAACGGCTCCGCGCCGAACGGGTGGCCGAGGGCGCCGTGGCGCACGCTCCCGGCGGTGTGGCCGGGCTGCTCGACGACCAGGTGCAGACCGCCGCGGCCGCGCTGGACGGCTTCGAGGCCACCGGCGATTACGCCTGGCTCGAGTGGGCCGGGCGGCTCATGGACCGGGTCTGGGCCGACTACTGGGATGAGGCGAACGGCGGTCTGTTCGACACCGCGCGCGGACGGCACGACGAGCTCGGGCTCCTCCCCGCGCGCTCCAAGCCGGTGCAGGACACGCCGACCCCCTCGCCCAACGGAGTGGCGGGAATCGTCTGCGCGCGCCTGCACGAGCTCACGGGCGAGGCGCGCTGGCGGGAGCGCGGGCAGGCGCTGGTGCGCGCGTTCGCGGGTCGGTCCGAAGCGCTCGGCCTCTACGCGGCGGCTTATCTCCTCGCGTTGGACTGGCACCTTTCGCCGACGACGCACCTCGTGATCGTCGGCGAGCCTGGCGACCCCGTGGCCGACCGAATGCATGCCGACGCGCTGGCCGCGTTCATCCCGCGCAAGGTGGTACGCCGCCTGGCGCCGTCCGATGCCGCCGCCCGGCCGCTCCCGGCGGCGATGGCGGGAATGGTGGCCGCCGGCCGGTCGCCTCGCGGGTACGCCTGCACCGGCACCAGCTGTCGCGCCCCGGCCGAGACGGTCGACGCCTGGCGGGGCACGCTGGCCGAACTGGTCCCCGAGGCGGCACTCGCTCCGGTCGCGTAGCCGGTCGGCCGCCGGCCTCCGATTAGATTCTCCGAAGACTTTCCCAGGAGCCGTACCGTGTCGAAGACCGCAACCATCGAGACCGACAAGGGCACCATCGTCGCGGACCTGTTCGACGAGGAGGCGCCCGGCACCGTGGCCAACTTCGAGAAGCTCGCCAACAGCGAGTTCTACGACGGCACCCGGTTTCACCGCGTCATCAGCAACTTCATGATCCAGGGCGGCGATCCGCTCTCGCGCGACCCCAACAACCGCCGCGTCGGCACCGGCGGCCCGGGGTACACCATCAAGTGCGAGACCAACCGGAACACTCACCGGCACGAGGCGGGCACCCTCTCGATGGCGCACGCGGGCAAGGACACGGGCGGGAGTCAGTTCTTCATCTGCCACTCGCCGCAGCGCCACCTCGACGGGGTGCACACCGTCTTCGGCCAGGTGCGGGAAGGGATGAACGTCGTCAACAGCATCCGGCAGAACGACGTGATCACCTCGATCCGGGTGGCGTGATCTGCGGCTCGACTTCGCCATCGTCGCCGATTACGCCCTGATCGATCAGCAGGGCAAGCTCAGCGTGCTGGGGATCTTCCAGCACGTCTGGCTGACGAACTTTCCGGCGGTCTGCCCCCGCACCCACCTGGTCCTCCGGGTGCGCGGGCGCCGGACCGAGATCGGGATTCACACCATCCGCATCCGCTTCGTGGACGAAGCCGGCACCGAGCTGCTGGGCGGCGAGGGCACCGTCCAGTTCGGCGAGCCGCCTGCCGGCGTGGTGGACGTGGAAGCCGGCGCCGTCCTGGTATTCGACGTCCCGCTGCCCCGCCCGGGCACCTACGCGTTCGAGATCTCGCTCGACGGCGAGATGGCGACGCGGGTGCCGTTGACGGCGGGGTACGCAACCGCGGTGAGCGGTGAGAAGTGAGCGGTAAGCGGCAACGGCACACCGGAACAAACCGGTGTGCTGGCCCGATCACCGCTCACCGCTTACCGCTTACCGTTCACTGTTCACCGTTCACCGATCATCGCCATGTCTCTCACCCGCGAACATGCTCTCGCCCTGATGCACGAGTACACCGCCTCCGAAGCGCTCCGGAGGCACATGTATGCGGTGGAGCTCGCCATGCGCGCGATGGCGGAGCGTGCGGGAGAGGACGTGGAGGCGTGGGGGTTGGTGGGACTGCTTCACGACTTCGACTACGAGCGGTTTCCCAACGCATCGCACTCGGCGACGGAGGAGCACCCGGCGGAAGGGGTGCGGATCCTCGCCGCCCATGGCTTACCTGAGGAGAGCGGGCGCGCCATTCTGGGCCACGCGAGCTACACGGGCGTGCCGCGCGATACGCCCATGGCCCGGGCGCTGTTCGCGGTGGACGAGCTGTGCGGGTTCCTGGTGGCGTGCGCGCTGGTGCGGCCATCGAAGAGCCTGCAGGACCTCGAGGTGTCGAGCGTCAGGAAAAAGCTCAAGGACAAGGCGTTTGCCCGCGGTGTGAGCCGGGAGGACGTGATCGAGGGCGCGGCGGAGCTGGGTGTTCCGCTCGAGGAGCACATCGGCTTCGTGCTCGGCGCGCTCCGGCCGCACGAGCGGCTGCTCGGCCTCGGCTCCGCATGACCGGCGCCACGGCCGGACCGGTCGTGGTCAGCGCCGAGGAGACGGTCGCGAGCGCGATCAACCGCGCGTCGGGCGGCCGGCCGATCCCCGGCAACGAGGTGCGCCTTCTCATCGACGGCCCCGACGCCTACCGCGCGATGCTCGACGTCATCGCCGGAGCCACCCGCTGGATCCATTTCGAGAACTACATCATCCGTTCCGACACGGCGGGCCGCCGCTTCGCCGAGGCGCTGGCGCAGCGCGCGAGCGACGGCGTGCACGTGCGCGTGCTCTACGACGGGCTGGGCTCCTGGAGCACCAGGCGATCCTACTGGCGTTTCCTGCGCGACGCCGGCGTGGAGGTGCGGCCGTTCCGGCCCCTGTCGGCGGTGGACCTCGTGTCCAACCTCTCGCGCAACCACAGGAAGCTGGTCGTGGCCGACGGAGCACGCGCGGTCATGGGCGGGCTCTGCATCGGCTGCGAGTGGACCGGCGAGGACCGGGCGGGCGGTCTCCCCTGGAGGGACACGGCGGTCGAGATCGCGGGCCCCGCGGCGGCGGTGCTCGACCAGGCGTTCGGCCAGACCTGGAGCGTGGCCGGCGGCGCCGTGCCGCCCGAGGACAGCGCCGGACGGGTGACGCCCCGCGGCGATGCCGAGGTGCGTGTCATCAGCGGCGAGCCCGGCCGGGAACGGGCCTACCGCGTGATCGAGCTGCTCGCGGCCGGAAGCATCAGCCGGCTCTGGATCACCGACGCCTACCTGGTCGCGCCGCCCCGTCTCTTCCAGGCACTGCGCGACGCGGCGCGTGACGGGGTGGACGTGCGGCTGCTCGTCCCGGGGACGAGCGACCTGCCGCTGGTGCGGAATCTGTCGCGCATCGGCTACCGCGACCTGCTCCGGAGCGGCGTGCGGATCTTCGAGTGGGACGGACCGATGCTGCACGCCAAATCCATGGTGGCCGACGGCCGTTGGACCCGCGTGGGCTCGAGCAACCTGAACCCCTCGAGCCTGCTCGGGAATTGGGAGCTCGACGTGCTCATCGAGGACACCGCGCTCGCCGAGTCGATGGAGCGGCAGTTCCGGCTCGATGTGGCGCGGAGCCGTGAGGTGGTCCGCCGGCCGGTACGCGGCCCGCGCCGCATCAGCGCCGCCCTCCCCACCGTGCTCCGCCACACCGACCCGGAGTCGGCGCCGGCGGCCCACCATCCTTCTCGGCGGGAGCGGCGCCGGCGGGCCGCTCTGGCGCTTCGAGCGCTCATCTCCAACGCTCGGCGCTCCATCTTCCTGCCCCTCGCCCTCGTCCTTGTTTCCCTCGGCGCCCTCTTCTTCGCGCTCCCGACCCTCACCGCCTACGCCTTCGGCGCGCTGTGCGGCTGGCTGGCGCTGAGCGCGGGGCGGGAGGCGTTCAGGAGGAGGGCGGATCGGTAAAGCGACGGAGAGACGGAGGGAGGGAGAGGGATGACACACCAACCCACACCTGGTGTGCTTTGACTCTCCGTCCCTCCGTCTCTCCGTCCTCCCTGCAACCCTCCACCCCCCTCGCGAATCTCACCGTAGCCACCTTCCCCGGCTATCTTGCTAACGGACCTCCACCCGGGATCGCATGAACCGAGTGCTGCTGCTCGTCTCGCTGTCGGCCCTCGCCGGGGTACCGTTGTCGGCTCAGGAGCGGGTCGTGACGCTCGAGGAGGCGATCCGTCTCGCCGAGAAGACCCAGCCGGGCGTCGTGCAGGCCCGGGCCGGTGTGCGCACCGCCTCCGCGCAGCGTCGGAACGCCTGGGGCGCCTTTCTCCCGTCGGTCACCGTCGGCACCTCGGCCAGCGAGTTCTTCTCCGAAGGCGCCAACCGTATCGACCCGAT
>DASUXW010000043.1:0-13799 GCA_036377715.1 Gemmatimonadales bacterium | reverse complement strand
TCCCGTGGAACAGGCTGTCGCCGGCGCGGATCAGATCGAGGGTCATCCCCGCGGGGAGCGGCGGGAGCCTGGCCGGCTGGCCTTCCTCGTTGGTCTCGACCCCGCCGCTCTGCGCCGCGAGCGGCGCCGCGCCGGCCAGGCACCAGGCGAGGAGCACCACCGCTCCGCGCCTCACGGCGTCCCCGCCGCGGCGGTGTCCAGCGCGAACGCAAGCACCTCGTCGCCCCGCGGCGCGTTGATCTGGTAGTTGCCGCCAGCGGCGACGGCGACGTACTGGCGGCCGCCGATGGCGTAGCTGACGGGTGGCGCGTTGACACCCGTATTGGCCGCGAACTGCCAGACCTGCTCGCCGGTGCGCGCATCGAAGGCCAGGAACCGCTTGTCCTTGGTCCCGGTGAAGACGAGCCCGCCCGCGGTGACGAGCGCGCCGCCGATCATCGGGTCGGTGACCTTCTTCTGCCACGCGATCCGGCCGGTGGCGAGATCCACCGCGCTGAACAGGCCGTACTGAGGCTCGCCGTTGGAGTAGAAGGCGCCGCCGAGCCAGAACGCCGGCGGCTCGAGCGGACTCGGCCTGGTCTTGTACAGCATCGGCTGGTGGAGACCGAGCACGTAGAGGTAGCCCGTCTCGGGGCTGTAGGCCGGGGCCGACCATTCGGAGCCGCCGTTGGCGCCGGGGAGCATGCGCACGCCCGCGGCGGTGGGCGTCGCGAACATGTTCTCCTGGGGGACGAACGCGTCGGAGCGCCGGATCGGCTTGCCGCTGGCCCGGTCCACGACATAGACCCAGCCGGTCTTCCCCGCCTGCGCCACGGCGTGCACCAGCGAGCCGTCGCCCGCGGGCACGTCCACCAGCACCACGGGACTCACGGCGTCGAGGTCCCAGGTGTCGTGCGGCAGCTCCTGGAAGTACCACTTGAGCCGTCCGGTCTCGAGGTCCACGGCGACGATCGAGCCGGTGTACAGGTTGTCGCCCGGCCGGATGGACCCGTCCAGATCGGGCGACGGGTTGCCGACGCCGAAGATGACGAGGCCGAGATCGCGATCCACGGCGGGCGCCTGCCACACCGAGCCGCCGCCGGTCATCCAGGTGTGGGCGTAGCGGGCGCTGTCGGCCTTTTCCTTCGCGAGGTCACGGCGCAGGTCGGTGCCGAACGGGTCGGTCGCGCTCCACTTGCCCCACCAGCCGCCCTCCGCCGGGCTCGGGATCGTGTAGAACCGCCAGACCCGCGCGCCGGTCTCGGCGTCGTAGGCGGTGACGAAGCCACGGATGCCGTACTCCGCGCCGCTGATCCCCACGATGACCTTCCCGTTCGCGGCGACGGGTGGGCCGTTCACCGCGTAGCCGCGCTCGTTGTCGGCGACGCGGACGGTCCACGCCCGGCGACCGGTACGCGCATCGAGCGCGACGAGCCGGCCGTCCAGCGTCCCCATGTAGACCCGTCCGCCATAGACGGCGACGCCGCGGTTGACCGGACCGCAGCAGTGCACCGTGGTCGAGAGCGACTCCGCATGCTCCCAGAGCTTCCGGCCGCTCGCGGGGTCGAGCGCGACGACGTGGTTGAGCGGCGTGGACACGTACATCACGCCGTCCACGACGACCGGGCTCGCCTCGAAGGCGTGGGGAATGCCGGTGTGGTAGCGCCACGCGAGCCGGAGCCGCGCGACGTTCGCCGTGGTGACCTGCGCGAGCGGCGAGTACCGCTGGTTGGTCTGATCGCGCCCGTAGGAGGGCCAGCTCGCCGAGTCGGCCATGGCGCGCCGGAGCGCGCTCTCCGCGCCGCCGGCCGCGGAGCCACCGAGCCGCTCCCGGTGTGCCGGCTCCCGGCCGCACGCCAGCGCCAGCCCGAGCAGGCTGAAGAGCAGCGATCGAGAGATGACGGCGGCGATGGAGCCGGTGCGCATCGCGACCCAAAGCGGAAGGCGGAGCTCACAGCGTGGTCGCTTCGTAGATCGGGGTTCCGCCAGGCGCGTGCTGTGAGTTGGATCACCTGCGCCGCGGGCCGGCGCAATGTATGGTTCCCCATCGGTAGTCGTATGGCTCACCATATGCCTGGCGGCCGCCCATGCCTCGCCGAGCCCCGCCCCCCCCGCACGACCGCGACGTCGCGCTCGCGGTGGACGCGATCCGCCGCATCCTGCAGGCGCTCCGGCGCTCCACGCGCCGGGCCAGGCTGCGTGCCGGGGTGACCGGCGCCCAGCTCTTCGTCCTCCAGATCCTCGAGGAGGCGCCGGCGGCGTCCCTGAACGCGCTCGCCGAGCGCACCTTCACCCACCAGAGCACCGTGTCCGTCGTGGTCGACGGGCTGGTCAGGCGCGGGCTCATCGTGAAGCGCCGCTCGGGCGAGGACGCGCGGCGAGTCGAACTCCGCTTGTCGCCCCGCGGGCGCGCGCTGGTGGGGCGCACGCCGCACACCGCGCAGGCGCGGCTCATCGATGGCCTGCGCGCCCTCCCGCCCGAGGAGACGGCCGAGCTCGCCCGGCTCCTCCGGCGGTTGGTGGCGGCGATGGGCGCGACGCACCAGGCCCCCACGATGTTCTTCGAGGACGGGGCCGGGCGCGGTTAGCTTTGGGCATGCAGACCATCATCGAGCCGTTCAAGATCAAGGCGGTCGAGCCCATCCGCATGACCACGCCCGCCGAGCGCGAGGCGCGCCTGCGCGAGGCGGGGTACAACGTCTTCCTGCTCCGGGCGGAGGACGTGCTGATCGACCTGCTCACCGACAGCGGCACCGCGGCCATGAGCGCGGAACAGTGGGCCGCGGTCATGCGGGGCGACGAGTCGTACGCCGGGAGCCGGTCGTGGTACCGGTTCGAATCGGTGGTACGCGAGATCTTCGGCTTCCGGCACGTGCTCCCCACCCATCAGGGCCGCGCCGCCGAGCGCATCCTGTTCACCACGCTCTGCCGGCCCGGCGACGTGGTCCCCAGCAACACGCACTTCGACACCACGCGCGCCAACATCGAGGCCGCCGGGGCCGAAGCGCGCGACCTGCCCGTGCCCGAAGGGCTGGTGCCGTCGGCCCGGCATCCGTTCAAGGGCAACCTGGACGTGGGACGGTTGCGGACGCTGATCGCCGAGGTGGGCCGCGAGCGGATCCCGCTCTGCATGCTCACCATCACGAACAACTCGGGCGGCGGGCAGCCGGTCTCGATGGCGAACGTCCGGGAGGTCTCGGCCGCGTGCCGGGAGCACGGGATCCCGCTCTACATCGACGCCTGCCGGTTCGCGGAGAATGCCTGGTTCATCAGGCAGCGGGAGGAGGGCTACGCCGCCCGCACGCCGCGCGAGATCGCGCGCGAGCTGTTCTCGCACGCCGACGGCTGCACCATGTCGGCCAAGAAGGACGGGCTGGCGAACATCGGCGGGTTCCTGGCCACCAACGACGACACGCTCGCCCGGCAGGAGACCAACCTGCTGATTCTGACCGAAGGGTTTCCCACCTACGGCGGGATGGCGGGGCGCGATCTCGACGCCATCGCGGTCGGGCTCAAGGAGGCGCTCGACGAAGACTACCTGCTCTACCGCATCACCTCCACCACGTACCTGGGCGAGCACGTGACCCGTGCCGGCGTGCCGATCGTGCAGCCGCCGGGCGGCCACGCGATCTACATCGATGCCGCGGCGTTCTTTCCCCAGATCCCGCGCCTCGAGCTGCCGGGCCAGGCGCTCGTGGTCGAGCTGTACCGTGAAGCGGGCATTCGCGCGGTCGAGATCGGCACCGTCATGTTCGGCCGCCACGACCCTGCGACGGGCGGCGAGAGCACCGCGCCCATGGAGCTGGTTCGCCTGGCCATCCCGCGCCGGGTCTACACCCAGAGCCACGTGGATTACGTGGTGGAGGCGATCCTCAACGTGTGGGCGCGCCGCTCATCCGTCGGCGGCTACCGGTTCCTCGAGCAGGCGGCGGTGTTGCGGCATTTTACGGCGAGGTTCGAGGCGTTGGAGAGTCGTGAGTCGTGAGTCGTCAGTCGTCAGTGGAGCTCCGCGGCGAGCCTTGACGACTGACGACCGAGGACTGACGACTATCCACGACGTACTCCTCCTTCTTCACCACCCGAAACCCCCGCGCCAGATAATTCGGCAACGCCGCCGGGTGGTCCAGCGTGCAGGTATGCAGCCAGACGCGCGGCGGGTGCTCGGCCCAGGCGGCGCGGACGGCCTGCGTGAGGAGGTGCTTGCCCCACCCGCGGCCGATGTAGTCGGGCAGCAGACCGAAGTAGGCGATTTCGACCGAGCCGTCGTCGTGCCGGGCCAGCTCGAACCAGCCGGCAGGAGCCGCCTCCCAGGTGAGGAGCCAGAGCGAGAGTTCCGGTCGGGACAGGTGGCGACGGATCTCGTCGTCGGTCCAGCTCAGGCGGTCCACCCAGTGGAACGCGCGGCCGGTCTCGGCGTAGAGGTAGCGGTAGAACGACGCCGGACACTCGCCAATCCGTTCGAGCTGCGGTGCCGCATCGGGCGGGGGGGCCGGTCGGAGCTCTTCCGGCGAGCGCAGCTCGAGGTAGGTGCGGGTGACGCGGGTGGGCATGGCGGACATTCTAATACGACAACGGCCCCGGCGGATGCCGGGGCCGTCGCTGTACTGCGCCCGGGAAGGGCTTAGCGCGCGCCGCTGGTGGTGTCCGGCGCCATGCCGCCCGTCGAGGAAGTGTCGTTCCCCATCCCGCCCATCGTGGTGTCGGTGCCGACGCCCGAGGGGTTGCTGCTGGTGGTGTCATATCCGGCGCTCGGCGGCGTGGTGCTGGTGGTATCGTAGCCGGCGCTCGGCGTGGTGGTGGTGTCGTACGACGGGGTCATGCTGGTGGTGTCGTTCGACGGCGTCGTCGGCGCGCCCATGGTGGTGTCGGCCGACGGCGTGGAGGTCGTGTCATACGACGGAGACGGGGTCGCCGTCGTGGTGTCGTACGACGGAGTCGCCGCCGAGGTGTCCGCCGACGGCGTGGCCGTCGTATCGTACGACGGGGTCGTCATCGTCGTGTCGCCCCGATCCGGGGCCGCGCCCGTCTCGTCGTTCGGGCGATTGTGGCAGGCGGCGAAGGTGGCAGCCGCCGCCAGGATCCAAAGAGTTTTCATGCGTCGCTCCTAGTTTGGCCGATGTTCGTCGGCTGCGGGCCTGCTTCCGACAGGGGGCATAGCGAGGCCATAACCTACCACCGGGCGCAAGGGGCCACTAGGTCATGGATCACAAATCCCCGGGAATCGGGGTCAGACCCTGAGCTCTTCCATGTCTCGAAACAGGTCCAGCGCCCCCGGATTGGCCAGGGCGTCGGCATTCCGCACAGGCCGGCCGTGAATCACGTCACGTACCGCAAGCTCGGTGATCTTCCCGCTGATGGTGCGCGGGATGTCGGCGACCTGCAAAATCTTGCGCGGTACGTGGTGGGGGCTGGCATGCTCCCGGATCCGGCGTCGGATCCGGTCGCGGAGCGCCTCGTCCAGGGAGACCCCCTCCCGGAGCCGCAGAAAGAGCACGATCCGGACATCCCCCTCCCAGTCCTGGCCGATCACCAGGCTCTCCACCACCTCGGGAAGCTGCTCCACCTGGCGGTAGATCTCCGCCGTTCCGATGCGGACCCCGCCCGGATTGAGGGTGGCGTCGCTCCGTCCCAGGATCACCAGGCCGTGATGGGCCGTGAGCCGGGCCCAGTCGCCGTGGCGCCAGACCCCCGGGAACGCCTCGAAATACGCTGCCCGGTACCTGGCGCCGCCCGGGTCGTCCCAGAACGCGACGGGCATGCTGGGAAAGGGCCGGGTGCACACCAGCTCCCCGTCGCGCTCGCGGACGGGCCGGCCGCCTTCGTCGAAGATCTCGACCGCCATCCCCAGGCCGCGCGTCTGCAGCTCGCCGGGCCAGACCGGCGCGATCGGGTTGCCCAGCGCGAAGCATGAGATGATGTCGGTACCGCCGCTGATGCTGGCGAGGTGAAGGTCGGACTTGATGCAGCGGTAGGCGTAGTCGAAGCCGTGCGCGGGGAGCGGGCTCCCCGTGGAGAGCACCGCGCGCAGCGCGCCGAGGTCGTGGGTGCGCCCGGGCGCCAGCCCCTCCTTCTCTGCCAGCGCGATGTACTTGGCACTGGTCCCGAAGACGGTCACCCGCTCCTCCGCGGCCAGGTCCCACAGGATGGACGGCGGAGCGAGCGGCGCGCCGTCGAACAGCACCACCGAGGCGCCAGTCGCCAGCGCCGAGACCAGCCAGTTCCACATCATCCAGCCGCAGGTGGTGAAGTAGAAGACGCGGTCATCCGCGCCGACGTCGGTATGCAGCACGTGCTCCTTCAGGTGCTGCAGCAGCGTGCCGCCGGCGCCGTGCACCATGCACTTGGGCAGCCCGGTCGTGCCCGAGGAGTACATGATGTAGAGCGGGTGATCGAACGGGAGCCGAGCGTAGCGGGGCTGCTCCGGGCCACGGTGCGCCGCCAGCAGCTCGTCCCACAGCATCGCTCCCGCAAGTCGCGAGGTGTCCGGTCGCTCGGTCAGGTAGGGGACGACGACCACCTGCTCGATCCCTGGAATGCGCGCGGTCACCTCGCGCACCCGATCCAGCGAGTCGATCGTCTTGCCGGCATAGCGGTAGCCGTCGGCGCAGACCAGCAGCCGTGGCCGGATCTGCCCGAACCGGTCGTGGACGCCGTTGGCACCGAAGTCGGGCGAGCACGACGACCAGATCGCGCCCAGACTGGCCGCGGCCAGCATCGCGATCACGGTCTCGGGCAGGTTGGGCAGGAAGCCGGCGACGCGGTCGCCGGGCCCCACACCCAGCGCGCCGAACGCGCCCGCGGCCGCGGCCACCTCCCGGCGCAGCTCGCGCCGGCCCAGCCGCCGCTGTGGCCCCCGCTCGTTCCAGAAGACCAGCGCGTCCTCGTCGCCGTCATGCCGAAGCAGGTTCTCGGCGAAGTTGAGCCGCGAGCCCGTGAACCAGCGCGGCCCGCGCACTGGATCGGGCGGCGCCATCCGATCGAGCCCGACCACCACCTCGTCCCACGGCCCCTGCCCCTCGCGCTCCTCGGCCACGACCCCGCAGAACCGCCATACCTCCGGCCAGAACGCCTCCGGCCGTGCCACCGACCACGCGTAGAGTGACGCGTAGTCCTCCACCCCCTCCGCGCCGGCCGGCCGACCCGAGCGCACGTGCTCGAGGAAGCGGGTCATGTTCGCGCTGGCGATGCGGGCGGGGGAGGGGGTCCAGAGGGCGGACGGGCGAACGGACCGACCGGCGGACGATTCGACGGAAACGGCACACCGCTCGGGTGTGCCGTCGCTGTCCGCCTTCACCCGCTTCGCGGGTACCCGGCCCGTCCGCCCGTCCGCCCGTCCGCCCGTCCTCATGTCGTCGGCGGATTGAACTGCGCATGCTGCGCATCCAGCCACGACTTGTGATACTCCGGGTCCTCGATGGCCGTGGCAGTCGTGGCCACCTTGAGCGGACGGAAGCTGTCCATCATGACCGCCAGCTCGTCGGTGTACTTGGCGCCGATGCTCGCCTCGGCGCGGCCGGGGTGCGGCCCGTGCGGGATGCCGTCTGGATGGTGGGTGATGCTTCCGAACTCGATGCCCTTCCGGCTCATGAACTCGCTCGAGGCGTAGTAGAGCACTTCGTCCGAGTCCACGTTGCTGTGGTTGTACGGCGCCGGCACGGCTTCGGGATGGAAATCGTAGGGCCGCGGGCAGAAGCTGCACACCACGAACCCGTCGCCCTGAAACGTCTGATGCACCGGCGGCGGCTGGTGCACCCGGCCGACGATCGGCTCGAAGTCGTGGATGTCGAACGCCCAGGGATAGAAGTAGCCGTCCCATCCCACCACGTCGAACGGATGGTGGTCGAGCACCACCTCGTTGAGTCCGTCGTACTGCTTCACCAGGATGGGGAAGTCGCCGCGCTCGTCGTGCGTGCGCAGCGTGGTCGGCCGCCGGATGTCGCGCTCGCTGTAGGGCGCGCCTTCGATGAGCTGGC
This sequence comes from Gemmatimonadales bacterium, assembly GCA_036377715.1. Lineage (GTDB taxonomy): Bacteria > Gemmatimonadota > Gemmatimonadetes > Gemmatimonadales > GWC2-71-9 > CAVVWJ01. The sequence goes on along the minus strand of DASUXW010000043.1, from coordinate 5,847 downwards.
CGAACTCGTTGCGATAGCGCTTGGGCCAGCGCACGTGTCCCCGGCTCTCGATGATGAGCAGTTTGGGAGGCTCGCCGCCGAGATCCAGCCGCAGGCGGTACATGATGCCGCGGTGGATGACCAGGTAGTCGCCCTCGTGAAACGGGAGATCGCCGAACACCGACTCGAGCGTCCCGGACCCCTTGGCCACATAGAGCAGCTCGTCGGCCTGGGCGTTGCGATAGAAGTGGGCGTCGTTCTCGTCGGGCTCCACGTAAAGCATCGCCACGTCCTGGTTGAACAGGAGCGGGATCCGGTCGAGTGTCGGGCTCCCCCCGCGCTTCACCTGCGAGGTGCGGAAGTGCCGGTGCCGCAGCGTCTGGTCCGGGTCGGCCTCGTACTTCGTCTCCCGCAGCCGCCGCACGCTCTTGACCGTGGTCGGCGGGTGGGTGTGATAGAGGAGCGACGAGGTCCCGGTGAATCCCTCGTGCCCCATCAGCTCTTCGGCATAGAGCCCCCCGTCCGGCCGGCGGAACGCGATGTGCCGCTTGCGGGGGATCTGGCCTAGGGTGTGGTAGATCGGCATATCGACTCCAACTCGGGTGAACAGTGAACGGTGAACAGTGAACGGGACCAGCACACCGGGAGCAGGCTGGTGTGCCGTTCCCGTTCACCGTTCACTGTTCACCGTTCACCGCTTACAGGTTCCCCCTCGCCGCCTGCTCCCGCTCGATCGCCTCGAACAGCGCGCGGAAGTTGCCCTTGCCGAAGCTCTTGGCACCCTTGCGCTGGATGATCTCGTAGAACACCGTCGGGCGGTCCTGGACCGGCCGGGTGAAGATCTGCAGCAGGTAGCCGTCGGGGTCGCGGTCCACCAGGATGCCGAGCGAGGCGAGCACGTCCACCGGCTCGTCGATCTTCCCGACGCGCTGCTGCAGTTCCTTGTAGTACGTGGTCGGCACCGAGAGGAACTCCACGCCGCGGTCGCGCAGTGCGGTCACGGTGCCGATGATGTCGTCGGTGGCCAGCGCCATGTGTTGGACGCCAGGCCCCTGGTAGAACTCCAGATACTCGTCGATCTGCGACTTCTTCTTCCCGGCCGCGGGCTCGTTGATCGGGAACTTGATCCGGTCGTTGCCGTTGGCCATTACCTTCGACATGAGCGAGCTGTACTCGGTGGAGATGTCCTTGTCGTCGAAAGTGAGCAGGTTCCGGAAGCCCATGACATCGGCATAGAACTGGACCCACACGTCCATCTTCCCCAGTTCGACGTTGCCGACGCAGTGGTCTACGTACCTGAGCCCCACGGGGCCGGGCGCATAGTGCGGTGTCACCGCGCGGAAGCCCGGCATGAAGAGCCCCTGATAGCCGCGGCGCTCCACCAGGGAGTGGATGGTGTCGCCGTAGGTGCGGATGGCGGCGGTCACGATCTCGCCCTGGTCGTCACGCAGCACCCGGGGCTCATGGACCGGCACGGCGCCCCGCTCGACCGCCCGGGCGAACGCCTCGCGCGCGTCGTCCACCCAGAGCGCCAGATCCCTGACCCCGTCACCGTGGCGATAGATGTGGTCGGCCATGACCCGCGCCTCTCCGGACAGGTCCGGACGGATCGGGGTGGTGAGCAGGAAGCGGATCCGGTCCTGCTGGAGCAGGTAGCTGGCGCGGTCGCGGACGCCGGTCTCGGGCCCGCGGTATCCCACGAGCTGGAACCCGAAGGCGGCGCGGTAGTAGTGGCTGGCCTGCCGGGCGTTTCCGACCCAGAACTCGATGTAGTCGGTGCCGTTGATCGGGAAGGTGTCGGTGGTGGCTGCGGGCGCGGTGAGGGTCTCGGTCGGCATGCGCTCCTCCAGGGCGGCTCTGTCACTCAACGGGAAGATAGCCAACGGCTTAGGCTCTCGCCACCGGACCGGGCCGCTTTTGCGCTGGGTATCGGCCGGTGCTATGTTGCGACGAGCTGTTCCGGAAGGGCGTGAGGTGTGAAGGCAGAGGAGTTTACAGCGCAGCTCGAGGAGCTCCGCAGGCAGGTCGAGAAGCTCCGGTGCGACACCGGGTTGCCCCCCCGCATGTTCGGCGATCTGCTGGCCGCGGTGGACGGCCTCCGGCAATCCCAGGAACAGTTCGCCGAGTCCCACTCGGTCGTCGAGCAGGAGCGGCGGCGCTACCACCAGCTCTTTCAGTTCGCCCCCGACGCCTACCTCTTCACGGACCTCGCCGGGATCGTGCGCGAGGCCAACCGCTCCGCGGCCCGGCTGCTCGGAGCCGAGCCGCAGTTCATGGCGGGCAAGGCGCTGGTCTCGTTCGTCGCGATCGAGGACCGGACGCGGGTGCGCGCCGAGCTCGGCCGCTGGCAGTCGGAGCCCACGCCGAAGCGCCTCGAGGTCCGGCTGCAGCCGCGCCAGGGCTCCCCGTTCGACGCCGAGATCACGCTGTCGGTGGCGCGCGGAGGCCCCCAGGACACGGCGATCGGCTTCCGCTGGCTGGTGCGCGACATTTCGGCGCAGCGGCAGCTCACCGAGGAGCTTCGGGTGCGCGAGGAGGCCGCCCGGCGCGAGGCCGAGGCCAGCGAGGCCCGCGCGCGCCACGTCCAGAAGCTCGAGAGCATCGGGGTGCTGGCCGGCGGCATCGCCCACGACTTCAACAACCTGCTCCATGTCGTCCTGGCCAATGCCGATCTGGCCCGGGTCCAGCTCCCGCCCGACGCCGCCCCCCGTGACCACATTAACGAGGTCATTCGCGCGACCCAGCGCGCCGCCGAGCTGACCCGGCAGCTCCTGGCCTACTCCGGCCGGGGCACGGTGGAGGTGCGCCGGCTCGACCTGTCGCAGGAGGTGCGGGAGATGGCGACCCTGCTCCGCACCGCCATCTCCAAGCAGGCAACGCTCGACTGGGAGCTCTCCCCCGACCTGCCGTCGGTCACCGCCGATCCCACCCAGATCCGGCAGGTCGTCATGAACCTGATCACGAACGCCTCCGACGCTCTGGGCGAGGGCACCGGGACGATCTCGCTCCGGACCGGCCTGGCCGACGCGCGGGAAGACGGTGTCCCCCCCGGGGCGCACGTCTTCCTGGAGGTGGCCGACACCGGTGTCGGGATGGGCAGCGAGACCCTCGAACGCATTTTCGACCCGTTCTTCTCGACCAAGTTTTCGGGCCGCGGGCTGGGGCTCGCCGCGGTGATGGGAATCGTCGAGCGTCACAACGGGCGCATCCGGATCCGGACCGCGCCGGGCGAGGGGACCACCTTCCGGATCTTCTTTCCGGCCGTGGACGACAGCGCGGAGTACGCGACGCGGAACGGCCCCGCGGCCGACTGGCGCGGGCGCGGGACCGTGCTCGTGGTGGAAGACGAGGAGGGGGTCCGCGAGGTAGTCGGCCGGATGCTGGAGCGGCTCGGTTTCTCGGTACTCACCGCCGAAGACGGCGTCGCGGCCGTGGAACTGATGGACCTTCGGCCCAAGGACCTGGCAGCCGTCCTCCTCGACCTCTCGATGCCGCGCATGCCGGGCCAGGATGCCCTCAAGCACCTGAAGGCCCGCTGCCCCGAAGTCCCCGTCGTGCTGATGAGCGGCTACACGGAACAGGAGGTGGCCTCCAAGCTGGTCCACGATTCGGGTGGCGCCGCCGCGTTCCTCCAGAAGCCGTTTCTCCCCGAAGACCTGTCCAGCGTCCTCCGGCGGGCGCTGGCCAGCCGCGCACCGGCCTGACCCGGCACGAGAAGTGCAAGTCCGTGCGCCGAATGCATCCCCTGTGGCTCGGATCACCGGATGCAGCGGCTCTGGACTCCCGTTCCAGGGCCCGATAGGATCCCCAGTCCAGGCTCAGGTGTCGTTCGCCCATCAACGCAGGGGCCCATGACGGCCGACCTCGCCCAGTTGTTCGAGCAGTACTACGCCTCCCTGGTCCGGATGCTCTATCGCCGGACCGGGGACCGCGACCGGGCGGAGGACCTGGCGCAGGAGACCTTTGCCCGGGCGGTGGCCGCGCCGCCGGACAACCCCCGGCCTTGGCTCTTCGCCGTGGCGCTCAATCTCGTCCGCGAGGACGGGCGCCGGGCGGCGACCCGCGGCCGCCGGCTCGAGCTGCTCAAGGCCGAGCAGGAAGAACCGGCGAATGGGCCGGAGCACGATTTCGAGCGGAACGAGGCGGCGGCACGGGTGCGGGCGGCGCTGGCAGCGCTGAACGAGCGCGACCGCGAGGCCCTGCTGCTCAAGGCGGAAGGATTCGACTACGAGGAGATCGCCGCCACGCTGGGGCTGGCGAAGGGCGCGGTGGGCACCACGCTGGCGCGCGCGCGCCGGCGGCTGGTCGAGGCCTACCGGGCCCAGGAACGAGGAAAGAATGTCGCATCTTGACGAAGGCACGCTCCACGCCCTGCTGGACGGGGAGCTCGAGACCAACGAGGTGGCCGAGATTCAGGCCCACCTCGGCGCCTGCTCGGCGTGCGGCCTCCGGCTTCGCGAGGTGAAGGAGTTCCTGGCCGAGTCGGACCGCTTGATCGCCGCCGTGGAGCTGGGCGAGGTCGCGACTCCCCCCGCCGCCAGCCCCGCCCCGAGCGCCGCTCGGCCACCTCGCCGGGAGGCGCCCGAGCCCCGGGCAACGGACCCGTGGGACGAGCCGCCGCCGCTCTTCCTGCCCGACAACGAGACCGCGGCCGACCGGAAGGCGCATCGTCTTCGCCGCCTCAATCAGGCGGCGATGCTCGCGGTGGTGGTCGGCGCCGGGCTGCTCTGGAACAACCTGTATCGTGGGCATTCCGGCGTCCCGCGGGACGAGCCCGAGGCGGCGGCGTCGGCACCCGCCGCGGTCGTGAGCCCGCAGGAGACCGCGCGGCCCGACTCGACTCCTACACTCGCGGTTGCCGATACGGCCCCGACGCGGCAGGTCGCCCGCGCGGCCACCCCGGCGGCACCGCGTCCGGCCGCCGCCAGGACCGAGTCGCAGCGCGACACCCAGCCGACGCCGGTCAGGCACGCCGAATCCCGGCCGGCAGCGGCCGAGCTCGCGGCAAACGACACCGGACCGACTGCGGACTCCGGCGCCGACACCGAGCGCGCGGCACCCTCCGGCGACTCGACCGTCACGGAAGACATGGCCACCGTGCGGCAGCGCGCGGCGGAGGCGCTGGCCGAGCTCGACCGCGAGCGCCGGCGCGACCGGGCGGCGGCCGCGACCGCCGCGCTGGACGCCCAGAAGCGCCGCCGCCCGGCCGCGACGACTGCTCCTGCTGCTGCTGCTGCTCCCGCTCCTGCCCCGCCGGCGCCCACGCCGGAGCAGCGGGCCGGGATCTATCTCCGGATCGGATTGGATGAGGCCGCGCGTCAGCTCGGGGCCCCGGCCCACGTGATCGAGGGGATGGTCCCGATGTTCATGGGGCTGGCACAGGGCTCGACCGTCACCGGCGCCGATGACACCCGGCCGGTGGTGCGAGTGGTCTACCAGGATCCGCAGGGCAGGCTCATTCTGCTGGACCAGCAGCGCCTGCGGCAGGGTCAGCGCGGTCCCAGCGCGCCGTTGGCGTGGACCCAGGGCGACCACGCGCTGTGGCTCCACGGCGAGCCGAGCGCGGAGATCCTGCGCGCCTACCGCGCACGCGTCCGCTGACCGCCGGGGCTAGGCGGCAGCCTCGTCCAGCAGCGTTCTCACCCGCCGCACCAGATCTTCGGCCACGAAGGGCTTCCGCATGAAGGTCGCGTCTGAGCCCTTCACGCCCCGATTCAGCACCTCGTCGTCGGTGTAGCCCGAGACATACAGCACCTTGAGATCGGGTCGGCGGTCGCGCAGCGTCTGCGCCAGCTCGCGGCCGCTCATCTCGGGCATGACCACGTCGGTGACCAGCAGATCGATGTCCCGGGCCGAATCTCCCGCCAG
>DASUXW010000042.1:0-28815 GCA_036377715.1 Gemmatimonadales bacterium | reverse complement strand
TGGTCCTGGTGACGGTCCCAGTCGCCCAGGAACATGTCCACCAGACGAGCCGCCAGGAACGCCCGCGCGTCCACCCACTCATCCTGGTCCTTTTCGAGTCGCTCGAACAGCCGGTCGGTGCCGACGATGTTGCTCGCCCCGGCGAAGCCCGCGCCCTTCTCCGTCTGACGCTGCTCGATGGTGCCCAGCATGCCGCCGAACTCGCTCCGGAACTCGCCGAGCAGCGGCGAGTCGGGCAGCAGCACCAGGCGCGGCTCGGAGTGCAGCACGCCGGCGGCGTCGAGGATGGCGTCCACCACCAGCGGCGCCGCCGGGTGCCCGGCGCTGATCTGGTCCTGCAGGATTCCCTGCGCCACCGTGCCCCGCAGCTCCGGCGGGAGCAGCGGCGACGGGTCCTTGTCCAGCGAGCGGAATTGATATTCCCGACCGTCGGCCCCGTCGAAGCGCAGAGACCGTGTCTGCTTCCCACCGCCGCGCTCCGTGGGGCGCAGGCCGCCGGCGAATCCGTGGAGGTCGAGCCGCTCGACGCGGATCGGTGTCGTCCACAGGTCGCGATAGTGCTGTCCGAAGAGGAGCTCGTGCAGCCCGCCGGCCTCGTACCGTGCGCCGGGCACCACCACCGTGTCCGACGACTGCGCGTGCGAGATGCCGGCGAGCAGCCAGCCACAGGCGAGCGCGGCGCCCGCTCCGCGCAGCAGGCTCATGGGGACCATGCTGTCTCCGGGGTTGGGGCTTGCTGCGCCGCGGCAATCGCCTGTGACTGGGCGGTGGCGGGATCGCCCACCGCAAGATTCCTGGCCTGGCGGTAACGCCCGTCGGATCCCAGCTCCCAGCCGGACGGGTCGCCGATCTCCCGGGAAAGAATGAGGTCCAGCCGGCGCCGGCAGGCGGCATCGAGCACCGGCGTCACCGTCTCGACGCGGCGCCGGAGGTTGCGGGAGCGCCAATCGGCCGAGCCGATCAGGTACTCGTCGTCGCCGTCGTTCCCGAAGTGGTAGATGCGGGCGTGCTCGAGGAAGCGCCCGACGAGGCCCCGCACCCGGATGCGTTCGGAACGGCCGGGGACGCCCGGCATGAGGGTACACAGTCCCCGCACCACGAGATCGATCTCGACTCCCGCCTGCGAGGCCGCGTAGAGCGCCCGGATGATCTCGGGGTCGTCAATGCCGTTGAGCTTGGCGCGAATGCGTCCCGGCCTGCCGCTCCGGGCGAGCTCGGCCTCACGGGCGATCCGCTCGAGCAGCGCGGGCAGCAGGTGCTCGGGCGCGACAAGCAGGCGCCGGAGGGCGGCCCCGGGCGCCCCGGAGGTCCCGGTGAGCTGGTTGAACAGATCCGCGAGGTCCTCGCCCAGGGCGGGATCGGCCGAGAGCAGGCCGAGATCGGTGTAGACCTTTGCGGTCGCCGCGTTGTAGTTGCCGGTGCCGACATGGACGTACCGCCTGATACCGCCTTCCTCGCGTCGGACGATGAGCGCTACCTTCGCGTGATTCTTGAATCCGACCAGGCCGTAGACCACCTGCGCGCCGGCCCGCTCCAGGCGCTTCACCCAGGCGATGTTCCGGGCTTCGTCGTAGCTCGCCTTGAGCTCGACGAATACGGCGACCTCCTTCCCCGCCTCGGCGGCCCGGATCAGCGCCTCGACTCCCGGCGAGCTCTCGCCCGCGCGATAGAGCGTGAGCTTGATCGCCGCGACGGCCGGATCGTCGGCCGCCTGCTCGAACAGCCGGAGCACGGTCGCGGTGAAATCGTCGTATGGATGGTGCAGCAGGATGTCGCGCTCGCGGAGGCGGGACCAGATGACTCCGTCCCGCGGCAGCGGGTCCGCTCCGGCGAAGGGCGGAAAGAGGCCGTCGACCAATGGCAGGCTCGTGAGCTGCCGGAGGTCGCCCGGCGCCATGAATCCTTCGACTTCGTGGATCACGAGACCGCCCGGCTCGGACTCGCGGTGTCCGGCCTCGAAGCGCAGCTCGCGGATCAGCATCCCCCGGAGCGTGCTCGAGGTCCCGTGCTGCACCTCGAGCCGGACGACGGGACTGAGCGCCCGCTGTCCGAGCTCTTCCTCCACCGCCTGGAGCAGATCACCGGCCCGGGTCTCTTCCAGCTCGAGCTCACCCCGCCGGGTCACCCGGAAGAGGGCGGACGCCTCCACCGCTCGATCGGGGTAGAGGAGCGCGAGATTGGCGGAGACGAGTTCCTCGATCGGCACGAGATCGCCGCCGGGGAGCTCCACGAACCGGGGCAGCGCGGCGGGCAGGCGCAGGTAGGCGAAGTGGAGTGGTCCCGTCTCCAGCTCCTGGATCGCCACCGCGAGCGACAGCGTGAGCGGCGGGATCGAGGGAAACGGGTGGCCGGGGCTGATCGTGATGGCGCGCGGCGTGAGGATCGGGAAGAACTCGTCCCGGAACCGCCGGCGAAGCGCTTCCCGCTGGTCCTCCCGCAGGTCGGTCCAGCGCCGCATCCGGTAGCCGCGCTCGTCCAGCCGCGCCAGGCACTCGGCGATGCACCGCTGCTGCCGCGCGAGCAGCTCCTCTGCCTGCGCCGCCGGCACGCGCGCGCCCGCGCTCATGTACAGCTCGTCCAGATTGCTGCTCACGATGGCGAGATAACGGAAGCGCTCGAGCAGCGGCGTGCGCTGGTCTTCCGCGACGGCCAGCACCCGCGAATTGAACTCGAGCAGGCTCTGCCGCGGGTCGAGGAGATCGCCGGCTTCCGGCGCCGCCGGGAGCGGGTCGGTGGTGGGCACGTCGTGGGGCTCCGCCGGCGTCTCCCATTCCGGAATCAGCGTCGAGCGGGCGGCGACGGTGAGCACGGCGCGCGTGACCGGGTCGCGCAGCTCAGGGCCGCGGGCTTCCCGTGCCAGATCGTTCGGGGCGATCCATTCCAGGGTGGGGCCGTCCGCCGGTGCCGAGTCGCGCCGCAGGCGCCGCGCGAGCCAGACCTCGACGCTGGGCTGCTCGAGGGACGGTGGGGTGCGGCCGAGCAGTGTAACGTCGCCGACTCTGGAGCCAAACCATTCGCCGAGCGCGTAGCGGACCGCCTGCTCGCCCGATCCCTGACTCAGGGGCAAGCGCAGTCCGCCGGCCTCGCGGACCAGCGCCACGCGTCCCTCCTCGATCGCGATCACGGCCACGGCGCGACCGGAGTCGAGATCCCGGATCAGGCTTTCCCGACCCATCTGACGCAGCAGCGCGCGGGCCTGGAGCAGCTTGGTCTGCAGTCGCGGCCGCAGACCGTGCGCCTGCTCGAAGGCGCGGCCGAGCTCCTCCAGCCGCGGCCGGCCGGGAAAGCGCCGCCGCACCTTGAGCTCATGAAACTCCCGCACGAGCTGTCCGTTCCGGACGGTTACCCGGTCGTACAGGAGGGCGAACCTGCCCGGCAACCCCCAGGGCCTGGAGGCGGAGCGCGCCAGGCGCTCGATCTCGAGCTCCACGCGCGGCTCCAGGCGGGCGGGGTCGACGAACGCGCGGAGCCGGCGCGCAGGGTCGCTGTCGGCCGAGAGAATGGCCGACAACTCGACGGCCACGGCGGCGGCCTCGAACACCTGGTCGGGCGCGGCGCCCGGGATGCCGGGCTCCGAGACCGCGAGGGTGAGTGTCCGGCGGTCGTCGGCGCCGTACCGGACCCTGCAGACGACTCCGCGCATCGACAGCGCGCCCTCGGCCGTGTCCAGATAGAGATCGCGAAAGCGATGGCGCGCGATGCCGCGCGTCACCAGGCCGAGGGGGAGCGGCTCGCCGCTGAGCAGCGCGAGCAGCTCGGCGGTCGGGACATCGCAGCGGAACTCGGCGGCCCGTGCCATCGCTCAGTCCCCCAGCACTGCGCGTCTCGCGCGGAGCCGCTCGCGCGCGCTGGCGCGCGCCCGTCCCAGCGCCTGCTGGAACGCGGGCACCTGCCACACGCGGTCGAACAGCCCGGATTCGAGCTGCCAATCGTGCAGCACCGGTGAATGGGTCACCGATCGCTCGAGCCAGCGCGCCGCTTCGTTGGCGTCGCCCAGCCAGGCGTGATACGCCGCCAGGTCGGCATACTGGTGCACGAACCGGTACTGCTCCTGTTCCAGCTCGCGCGCGAGCGCTTCGGCGAGTGCCGCGGCTTCGGCGCGGCGACCCACCTGCTGCAGGCACATCGCCCGGGCGCCGGCCCAGGGCCCCAGGTCGCGCGCGGCGCACTCGGCCGCGTGGCCGGAGAGCAGCTCGGCATAGGCGCCGAGCAGCGCCGCGACGGTGTCCGGGGCGTCGGCGGCGGCGTCCTCATGCAGCTCGCGCAGCGCCACATCGTACCGGCGCACGCCCAGCGCCAGCGCCGCCACTTCGTGCCTGAGTCCGCGGGCGTCGGGGTCGAGCGCGAGCGCACGCCGGGCATCGCCCAGTGCGGAGTCGGCCGCGCCGGCCCGGAACTGCGTCCAGGCGGCCGTCATCAGCACGGCGGAGGAGTTGGGCAGGAGCTTCCGGGCGCGCCGCACGTCGGCCCGCACCGAGTCCTCGTCGAGCGCCGCGAGGGCGCGGGCGTCGGCCCGTGCGCGGTAGCCCTCGCCCAGAGTGGAATCGTGCCTGATCGCGAGGTCGGACAGCCAGAGCGCCTGAGCGAGCTCGGTGTACGGATCGGCGGCGCTCCGATAGCCGTACAGGACCGCGTAGGTACTGGCGGACGCGAGCCCGGCGAGCGCCGCGGCGTAGCTGGAGTCCAGCGCGATGGCCCGCTGGAAGGCGGCTCGCGACTCCCGCAATCCCTCCGCGGTGCGCCGCTCCAGCGCCCGCACGCCTTCCACGTACGCGGCCCGGGCGGATGTGGCCTCGCCGCGGGTCCCCGCGTGCGGGAGGAATCGGCTGGCGGCCAGCGCGACCAGCACGAGCGCCGCGGCGGCGATGAGCCAGCGGCCCCATACGGAGCTGCTCCCGCGGATCGGTACGGCCCGGGAAGCGCTCCAACCGACGGGCGTCGTCAGCCGCGTGGGCTCCCCCAGGGCGCCCCGGAGGTCCGCGGCGAGCTCGCCCGCGCGCTGATAGCGGTCCTCCGGACGCGAGGCCATTGCCCGGTGGACGATCGCGAGGACGCCCGGCGTCACCTCGGGCCGCAGCTGCTCCACCGGTGCGGGGTTGCCGGCCGCCTGCTTCGCCAGCACGTCCCGGAGATTCCCGCCGCCGAAGGCCATGCGCCCGGTGAGCATCTCGTACAGCACACAGCCGGTGCTGTAGACGTCGCTGCGCTGGTCGGCAGCACCCTGCCCGAGGGCCTGCTCGGGGCTCATGTAGGCGGCCGTGCCGATCGGAAGCAATCCGCCGGTCAGGGAGCTCCCGCCGGCGAGACCGATCGCGCGGGCGACCCCGAAGTCGGCCACGATCGCATGGCCGTTCGACAGCAGGATGTTCTCGGGCTTGATGTCGCGATGGATGATGCCGCGGCGGTGAGCGTAATCGAGCGCGTCGGCGATCTCGCGTGCGAGGAAGAGCGCCTCGGCCACGTCGAGGCGCTCGGCCTGCAGGCGCTCGCGCAGCGATTCTCCGTCCACGAACGGCATGACGGAGTAGAGCATCCCGTCGGCCTCTCCGGCCTCCATCAGGGGGAGGATGTTCGGATGCTGGAGCTGCGCGGTGATCCGGATCTCGCGCAGGAAGCGCTCCGTGGCCACCGCGGTCATCACGCCCGGGCTCAACACCTTGATCGCCACTTCGCGGCCGAGCTTCCGGTCGCGCGCGAGGAACACGGTCGCCATCCCGCCGCGGCCGACCTCCCGCTCCACCGTGTACCGGTCGCGCAGGGCGTCCCGGAGCGAGGTCAGCAGATCGGCCATCGGGCCGCTCAGGCGAGCTCCGCCCGTGTGACCTGCGGCGCGGCATCGGTCCGCAGGCTCCGGATGAGCGCGTCGGCCGGCACGCTCTTCCGCAGCCGCACCCTGTACTCGAGCACGTCGCCGCCCGCCACGTCGCGGGTCGCGCGCACGAACTCCCACCGCTTGGTCGACGCTTCCAGCACCGCTTCGGCGGCCCGGCGTGCGTCCTCGACGGTGCCGGCCACGCGCAGCTCGAGTCGCCGGGCCGGCTTGGGCTTCGATCCGCCGGCGCGGCGGCGCCGCGCCCGTTCCGCCACGGCGTCGAGCTGGTCGGGTGTCAGCGACTTGAGGATCTGGTCATCGAGCACGGAAACCAGGGCGTCGGGACGGTCGGCGGCGGCGAGCGCGCGCTGGAGCCGCCGCTGCGCGGGCGGGCCCTGCAGGTGCACGGGCGCCCGCCCGAAGTCGGTCCACCAGAGGAGCAGGATCACGACGTTGAAGGTGACGGAGAGCGCCGCCGCCAGGGCCACCGACTGGACCCCTGCCGCGAGGCCCACGCCGATCGCGAGGAAGATGTACACCGCGTCCTTGGTGTCCCGCAACGTATTCCGGAAGCTCACCGCCGCCACGATCCCGCCGAGGCTGAACGCCAGCGCGAGACTGTTCTTGACCAGGAACACCACGCCGGCCACCACCATCGGCAGGATGAGCAGCGTCTGCACCACGGACTGGCGGAAGCCCTTGCGCCGGCGCGTCATGATGTAGATCCACGTCACCGGCAGCATGAGGGCGAACGCCGCCGCCATGGCGAACACCTCGGTCAGCGGGAGGCCCGTTCGCCGGTCCGGCAGCGGCGGCTGGGCTCCAGTCAGGGCCCCGTGCAGTCCGGCGGAGGCGTCGGCGGCGCCCTGCGGGATGCCGCCGTCGAGCCATGCCCACGCGCCCGGCACCCGATCGAGCAGCAGGGCGGCGGCGCCGAACAGGAGGACGTACCACGCCACCACACGTACTACCGTGTTGTCGGCCAGCCGCATCAGCGCGCCGTTCCTGCCGCCGCTGGTCATGGGAGTAGCCTCCTTCCGGCGCGCCGAGGGGTCACGTCCGCGGATTGACGGGCCCCCGTAGAGTGTTAGCGTTGGATCTGTAAACTGAGACGAAAGTGGCGTTTGCGCCACACCGGGAGCGGCGATGGGACATCCCGAACTGCTCGAGACCGAGATCAGCGTCAGCCCGGCGCCACGCAGGGCCGTCCGCTCGATCGAGGAGCTGCCGCAGGACCTGCTGCGCGAGGCTACCGACCGGCTCGGCATTCTGGCCCTCGTGTGGGCGGCGATGTTCGCGATCGGCATCCTCATGAACGATCTCGTCGCCCCGCTGCTCGCGCTGCCGATGCGGGACCTGATCCCGTGGGGCCGCCCGGGGAACGTGGTGGCGATCCTCAGCATCGTCGCCTCGCTCGCCCTGTGGCGGTACACAAGGGGCCTGACCTGCTGCCCGCGGCTGGCGCTCGACCTCGCGCTGGTGTACGAGGTGTTCCTCGCGCTCGGGATCGGCATCGTGAACCAGTGGGAGCCGCATCGGGTGCTCGCGGGCCGGCTCTCGTGGATCTGCGTGCTGATCCTGCTGTTCCCCATGATCGCGCCCAACACCCCGCGCAAGACGATCATCGCGTCGCTGCTGGCCGCGTCGATGGATCCGGCCGGCCTGCTGGTGGCACACTGGCGCGGGCTCGAGATGCCGAGCTTCGCCGTCATCCTCTGGAACTACCTCCCGAACTACGTCTGCGCCCTGATCGCCGTGATCCCGTCGAAGATCATGATCCATCTCGGACGGCGGATGCAGGAGGCCCGCGAGCTCGGCAGCTACCGCCTGATGCATCTGATCGGCCGCGGCGGCATGGGCGAGGTGTGGCGGGCGACGCACCGGATGCTCGCGCGACCGGCGGCGATCAAGCTCATCAAGCAGGAGATCCTGGGTGATCCGAAGAACGCCCGCGCGGTCGTACAGCGGTTCCGCCGCGAGGCCGAGGCGGCGTCGTTTCTTCAGTCGCCCCACACCATCCGGCTGTACGACTTCGGCGAGACCCGTTCGGGGACGGCCTATTTCGTCATGGAGCTGCTGGACGGCCTGGACCTCGAGACCCTGGTGCGCCGCCACGGCTCGCTTCCGCCCGAGCGCGTGATCCACGTACTGCGGCAGACCTGCCACTCGCTGGGCGAGGCGCACGAGCGCGGGCTGGTGCACCGCGACGTCAAGCCCGCGAACATCTATCTCTGCCGGCTCGGTCGCGAGTACGATTTCGTGAAGGTGCTCGACTTCGGGCTGGTGAAGTACGACCGCGAGCAGTCGGTACTCGATACGGTCGAGGCCACCCCGGAGCTCACCACCGGCACACCGGCCTACATGGCGCCGGAGATGGCCAACGGCGAGCCGGTGGACCGACGCACCGACCTCTACGCGCTCGGCTGCGTGGCCTACTGGCTCCTGACCGGCGAGCTCGTCTTCGAGGCGGACAGCCCGCTCAGGATGCTCATCCAGCACCTGCAGGCCACGCCGCTGCCGCCCAGCCTGCGCTCGGGCCGGCCGGTGCCGGTCGAGCTCGAGCGGCTGGTGATGCGCTGCCTGGAGAAGCACCCGGAGCGGCGCCCGGCCAGCGCCGATGAGGTCGCGGAGGAGCTCGACCGCATGGCGTCGGGGAGCAGATGGACGCAGACCGACGCCCGCGAGTGGTGGGACACCCACATCGCCGCGCCGGCATCCGAGGTCAATGATCCGGACCGCCGGCTGGTGACGGTCCAGTGAGGAGAGGCGTCGCCGCCGCGCTCGCCGTGGGAGCGACGGCGTGCATCGCGGCCGGCGAGACCCGGACCCCGGCGACGGCGAGCGTGCTCGCGCGCTACGATCTCGCCGCCCCGCCGCAGGACCGCTGGGAGCTGCCGAAGGACCTGGCGGAGCTGAGCGGACTCGCCCTGGCGGGCGACGGCCGCCTCTTCGCGCACGGCGACGAGCGCGCGATCGTCTTCGAGCTCGACCCTGCGGGCCACCGCGTGGTGAAGCGCTTCGAGCTCGGCCGTCCCGCGGCGCTCGGCGATTTCGAAGGGATCGCCGTGGTGGACGACCGCATCTTCCTGGTGACCAGTGACGGCGTGCTCTACGAGGCTCCCGAGGGCGCCGATGGCGACGCGGTCGAGTTCGTCACCCACGCCACCGGCGCGGGCCGAAGCTGTGAGGTGGAAGGGCTGGAGTCCGAGCCAGCCACCCGGTCGCTGCTGCTCGCGTGCAAGACGCCGAGGGCGGCGCCCCTGAAGGGACGGCTCACCGTGTTGCGCTGGTCGCTCGATCGCGGGGTGCTCGATCCCGACCCGCGGTTCTCGGCGCCGGGGCACGTTCATCTCTCCGGGATCACTCGCGAGCCCGAGACCGGGCACTATCTCGTGATCGCCGCCCGGGACCATGTCATCGCCGAGCTCTCGCCCACGGGCCAGGTCCTGGGCACGGCCACGCTGCCCGCGTCGCTGCACCCGCAGGCCGAGGGCATCACCATCGCGCCCGACGGTTCGTTGCTCATCGGCAACGAGCGGAGGTCGAAGGGCTCGTCGGGCACGTTGAGCATCTACCGCCGCCGGCCGCACTAGCGCGCGGCAGCATCGCGGCATACACCTCCCGCGGCTCCCCCTGCTTCGACACGCGAAGCACCGCCAGCCGCAGCCGTCCGTCGCGCAGCAGGTCCGCCCGCATGAACCCCGGCTTGGCCGTCGCCAGCCGCGTCTCGGGGATCATCTCGACGTGGCTCTCGTGTCCGTAGATCCCCGCACCGCTTACCGCGAGCAGCGGGGGCCGACCGCGGTCGAGCAACTGGAGCCCATGCTCGTGGCCGGCGGCATAGACGGCGGGCGGGCCACACGCGAACGCCGTGTCGAGTGCGGCCCGGAGCCGGCGGTACGGACCCGAGCGAAGGTCCTCGGGGCTTACCCCGAAATCGCGCGCGATGGGGTAGATCGAGCCGATGATCGGCAGCGGAATCCAGAGCGCGGGATGCAGCTTGCGCAGCGGGAAGAGATGGTCGCCAAGGGGAAAGTAGCCGCCATGCGGCCCGCCGCTCAGGAGCGGGTGGTGCCCCGCGACGATCACCTGCCGGCCGGACGCCTCGTGAAGCAACCGGGCCAGCCTGTCGGTCACCGCGGCTTCGGACCCCGGATCGCACCCGGAGCGATCATTGGGGCGAGCGTGGGGAAACAGCCACCATTCGGTGTCGAGCAGGATCAGGCGGAGCCCCGGTGACACCTCGGCCACCTCGGGGCCGGGGCACCCGTCACGCGGCAGGAGGCGGGCCCTGCCGCCGCTCTCGCGCGAGATGAAGCGCCCCTGCCGCCGAATGCGCGCCAGTCCGTCCTTCCCCGAGCGGTCCCAGTCGTGGTTGCCCGGGACGAACAGCATCGGCACATCAGGAGCGACCTCGAGCTGCGCGCGAAGCCGCCGGGCAGCTTCAGGGAACGACGGGTCGGCGCTGTCGGGAAGGCCGAGCGGGTAGACGTTGTCGCCCAGGTACAGCACGAGGGTCGCGGGAGGACGGCCGGCGAGCTCGCGGCGCAGCGCCTCGAGTACTGGCTCGCCGCCGGCGGCGGGCGCGCCCGCGTCGCCGATCAGAAAGACGGTTGCGGCGATCTGTTCCGGCAGGGCGGGTACGACGGGCGTGGAGGGGATGTAGTTCGTGGCGCAGGCCGCGAGGCCCAGCGCGACCAGCGGCAAGCCGGACCGGGCCGGGCTCAAGGCGCCGTGGTGTCCGCCGGAACCAGGCGATACAGCAGCTCGCCCCGGCGGATCATTCCGAAGCGTTCGCGCGCCACGCGCTCCTGCGTGCGCGGGTCGTGCTCGATGGCCTGCGCGACGCGATGCAGCGAGTCCACCACCGCCCGGAGCCGCGTCACCTGGGCCCGCTCATCCGCCTCCTGCCGCCGGAGCGCGACGAGGTCGGTGGTGCCGTATTCCCCGCCCTGCAGTGCGAACCACAGCAGGAAGGCCAGCGCGCCGAGTCCCGCCCAGCGGGTGCGGCTCACAGCGGGTAGAGGTCCCGCCCGGGATAGTGCGCCACGTCCCCCAACTCTTCCGCGATGCGGAGCAGCTGGTTGTACTTGGCGGTACGGTCGGTGCGGCTGGCGCTGCCGGTCTTGATCTGTCCCGCGCCGGTGCCGACCGCGAGGTCGGCGATGAAGGTGTCCTCCGTCTCGCCCGAGCGGTGCGAGATGATGACGCCGTACGCACTCCCCTTGGCGAGCTCGATGCACTGCAGCGTCTCGGTGAGCGTGCCGATCTGGTTGACCTTGACCAGCACCGCGTTGGCCACGCCTTCCTCGATCCCGCGGCCCAGCCGGTCCACGTTAGTGACGAAGAGGTCGTCGCCCACGAGCTGGACCCGCTCGTGCAGCCGCTCGGTCATGAGCGCCCAGCCCGCCCAGTCGTCCTCGGCCAGCCCATCCTCGATGCTCACGATGGGGTAGCGGTCCACCCAGCCGGAGTAGAGCTCCACCATCGCCTCGGCGGAGCGGCGCGAGCCGTCGCCCTTCTTGAAGACGTACTCGCCGTCCTGGTACAGCTCGGATGCCGCCACGTCGAGCGCAATGGCCACGTCACGGCCGGGCTCGTAGCCCGCGCTCTCGATCGCCTGCATCACGACGTCGAGCGCCGCCTCGTTGGACGGCAGCATGGGGGCGAATCCGCCCTCGTCGCCGACGGCGGTCGAAAGCCCCATCTTGCCGAGCACCTTCTTGAGGCTGTGGAACACCTCGACGCCCATGCGGAGCGCCTCGGGAAAGCTGTCGGCGCCGATCGGCACCACCATGAACTCCTGGGCGTCCACGTTGTTCGAGGCGTGCGCGCCGCCGTTCAGGATGTTCATCATCGGCACCGGCAGCACCCGCGCCATCGGTCCGCCGAGGTAGCGGTAGAGCGGGAGACCCGAATCCTGCGCCGCCGCGCGCGCCACCGCGAGCGAGACGCTCAGAATCGCATTGGCGCCCAGCTTGCCCTTGTTCGGTGTGCCGTCGGCGTCCATCATCTCGGCATCGATGGCGATCTGATCTTCGGCCGACATCCCCTCGAGGCGGGGCCCGAGCACCTCGTTCACATTGCGCACCGCCTCGAGCACGCCCTTGCCCATGTAGCGCCGGGTGTCGCCGTCGCGCAGCTCGACCGCCTCGTGCTCGCCGGTGGACGCGCCGCTGGGAACGGCCGCGCGGCCCTGCGCGCCACTCGAGAGAACGACGTCGGCCTCGACGGTGGGATTGCCCCGGCTGTCCAGGATCTCGCGGGCGTGGACTTCGATGATGGTGCTCATGCCGACTCGGGTGAGGGGAAGCGGCAACCTAGCGGCGGCCCCAAACGCCGTCAACGCGATCGCGCGGCGAAGTGGTCGAATCCCGCGAGCGCAACGGGCCGTCCGCCGAGGTGCGCATGCACCCCGCCGCCTTCGCGCACCTCGCCCACGCGGGTGAGCGGCAGCCCGCAGACGCTCTCGAGCGCCCGGACGTCCTGGTCACTGAAGTCGGCGGGGAGTGCCACCAGCAGCTCGTAGTCCTCGCCGCCTTCGGCGGCGAACCGCTCGGCGGGTGTGTCGAGCCGCGCGGCTTCCGCCGCGACGGCCGGGGCGACGGGCACACGCTCGAGCTCGAGCCAGGCCGCCGCGCCCGACGCGGCCGCGATGTGGCCCGCATCGGCGCCGAGGCCATCGCTCAGATCGATCATGGCGCGGGCGCCGTGGCGGGCCAGCCAGCGGCCGGCGCAAAGCCG
Organism: Gemmatimonadales bacterium; assembly: GCA_036377715.1. Lineage (GTDB taxonomy): Bacteria > Gemmatimonadota > Gemmatimonadetes > Gemmatimonadales > GWC2-71-9 > CAVVWJ01. The sequence goes on along the minus strand of DASUXW010000042.1, from coordinate 16,259 downwards.
GGGCACCGGCCGGGCGAAGGCGCGCCGCGCGCCGTCCGCGGGCGCCGCGCCGCGGCGCCACGCCTCGAGCGCCGCACGCGCCGCGCCAAGCGTTCCGGTCACCCAGAGACCGTCGCCCGGACGCGCGCCGTCGCGGCCGATCGGCTCCGGGGCCCAGCCCAGGGCGGTCACCGCGAGGCTCCAACCCGGACCGCGCGAGAGATCGCCGCCGGCCACGAGCGCGCCCGAATCCGCGGCGGCGGCGCCGGCCCCGGCCATCAGCGCCACAACGTCGTCGTCCTCCGCGCTCGTGGGCACCGTGAGCGCCACCAGCACGGCGCTCGCCTCGGCGCCCTCGGCGGCCAGGTCGGAGAGGGCGGCCGCGGTGGCGCGCCAGCCGGCCTCCTCGAGCGAGATCCAGTCCAGCCGGAAGTGCACGCCCTCGACGCTCACGTCGGTGCTGGCGGCGAGGGTGCCGTCGCCCGTCGGCAGGAGCGCGCAGTCGTCGCCCAGGCCGGGCGCCCTCCCGCCGAGCGCGGTGGCGATGCGGCGCACGCGATCGAACTCCCGGCCGGGGCCGAGCGCGCTGGTCCGCACCGCCGGGGGTGTCACGGGCGGATGGCCTCGAGCCGGAATCTCACGAGGCCGCCGTCGGTCGCCACCCAGAGGTACTTCGAGTCCACCGTCAGATCGCTCGCATCGCCGGGCAGATCGCCTTCGCGCAGCGGAGCGATGGCCGGTGTGGCCAGACGCGCGAAGCCGACGCCGCGCTCGCCCGCGACCCAGAATCCCGGCCCGTCGGCGGCGAACCCGACCAACCCGCCCAGCATGCCGCTCAAGTTCGGGCCCAGCGTCCAGCGGCCGCTCCTGGGATCGCGCCAGAGCATCTGATCGCGCGTGAGCGCCACGACCGTGTCGGCCAGCGAAGCGAGCGCCACCACGGGCGCCTGGAGCGAAGGGGAGGCGAGTGCCGCGGGCCGCACCACGTCCTGCTGCCCGGGCAGCGCCAGCACCAGCCCGCGCTCGGTCCCCATCCATACCGAGTCGCCGGCGGGGAACACGGCCAGGACGGGATCCACGAAGTGCGGCACCAGTCGCTCGACCCGAAGCGAGTCGTCCACCCGCACGAGCCCGCGGCGGGTGCCGGCGGTGATGCGGCCGCGCCGGGAGACCACGGCGTAGACGCGGCTGTCGGGCAGGCCGCGGCTTTCGTCGAACAGCTCCACGGCGCCGTCGGCGGTGGCAATGCGCGCGAGACCACGGTCGGTCGCCGCCCAGAGCGAGGTGCCCTGCCCTGCCAGGCGACGCACCTGGGTGAACGGCAGCCCCGCGGCGGGCGGCCCCTCGAGCGTGCGGAAGCGCTCGAGCTCCTGCTGCACGAAGGTGAGCGTGGCGTCGGTCTGCGTGGTGCGGTCGGTGGCCGCCCAGACGCCGTCCACCCAGCCGAACACCGACCCGACCACGGGCGAGCGCAGCCCGAACGGGAGCCGCTCGGGCAACGCCGCGCCGTCGGGGAGGAAGAGCAGGCCCACGCCCCAGGTGCCGATGTACCATCCGAGGTTGTCCACCGACCGTGCGGCGGCGGTGAACCGGGCGGTGTTGAGCCGCGGGTCCATCAGGATCTGCGCGGCATTGGTCTGGAGCGACGGATTGTCGCGGAGCACGTCGTCCAGCCGGGCCGGCGTCGACGGGCGGGCCGGCGCGTGGGTCGGGGTCGCCATGAAGCCGCCGCGAGGCAGCAGCAGCCAGCCGCCGGGACTTCGGACATAGAGGCCCGGCGTCGGATCGTCCGCGTCGAAGGCGATCCCCTGCACCCCCTGCGGGATGACGCCGTGGTCCCACAGCTCGAGCTCCGGCTGGAAGTGGACCCAGCCGTCGGGCCGGGCGAGCCAGAGCGAGTTGTCGAGCGGGTCCACCAGGGCGCCGAACACCCGGGCGAGCATCCCGGGATCCGGCGGCGTGTAGGGTCCCTTCCACTGGCGGAACTGCGGATTCCAGATCAGCGCCGCGCTGGTGGAGGTGACGTAGATGCGATCGATGGCGGCGGCCACCGAGGTGATGTGACTGAAGTCGCCGATGACGGCGCGGTCTTCCGGGCGCCAGTCGCGTGAGGGCGCCTGGGCGCGGACGGGTGTGCCCGCGAACGCGAGGGCAACGACGAGGAGAGGGGCGAGCGAGCGCATGGCAGAGAATCTACCCTGCCCCGACGGATCACACGGTCTGCGGCGCGGCGAGCTCGAGCAGCACGGGTGGGCGGGGCGGCGGCGGCGCGAGGCGAAGCAGCTCCCACTCGCGCCAGAGATCGGGAAGCGAGGCGACGACATCCATCGGCCGGATCGTCCGGGCCGACGCTCGCCGCGCGGCGAGATCGCCGGCGCGGCCGAGTGCCTGGGCACCGAGAGCCGCGGCGGTCTCGGGCGGTAGCTGCTGCGCGAGCGCGCTGCCGACCAGGCCGCTCAGCACGTCGCCGCTTCCTCCCGTGGCGAGCCCGGGGTTGCCGGCCGCGACGGTGAGCACCGGCCGTCCACCTCGGGCGACGACCGTCGGCACGCCCTTCAGCAGCACCGTCGCGCCCGACTGGGCGGCGGCGCCGGCCGCGGCCGCCCAGGGATCGAGCTCGCGGCCAGACGCCAGGTCGGGAAAGAGGGTGCGGAACTCGCCCGGGTGGGGCGTCAGCACCACCGGCCGGTCGGCGGTGAGGGCGCGGAGCTCCTCCGCCGCACCCTGAAACGCCACGAGCGCGTCGGCGTCGAGCACCGCGGCTCGAGCCGCGCGCACCAGGCGGCCCACGAGCTCGCGTCGCCCCGGCGCACGGCCCAGGCCCGGGCCGATGATCACCGCATCGGCCCGCCCGACCAGATCGAGCAGCGCCGCGGTGGGCTCGCGGTCGAACGGATGGATGAAGGTCTGAAGATCGGGCTCGGCCGCCGCCAGCGCCGCCACCGTCTCGGCCGGCGCCACGACGTGCACCAGCCCCGCGCCGGCGCCGAACGCGGCACGGCCGGCCATCCGTGCGGCGCCGCTCATTCCCGCGTCGCCCCCGACCACCACGACGCGGCCCCGGGAGCCCTTGTGATCGGCGGCCCGGAGGCGCCGCAGCCACTCCGCGGCGTCGCGGTCGCTCACGAGCGAGGGCCATTCGGGGTCGGGCGGCAGATGGCCGATGTCGACCACCACCAGCGCGCCGACCTCGTCACGCGCGAGGAGATGCCCTCGCCGCAGCCCGCCGAAGGTGATCGTCAGATCGGCCCGGCCGGGGCCGTGCACGATTCCGGTCTCGAGGTCCACGCCCGTGGGCCCGTCGATCGCGACGACCGGCACGGACAGATCGAACAGGCGCTCGAGCAGGGCCGCCGTCGCCGGCCGCGGCGCGCCCTTGGCCCCCGTCCCGAGAAGCGCATCGACCACGAGCCCGATGCCCGGCCACGGCCCGTCGGGGGGCAGCTCGCGCACGCCTTCCGCCCGCGCGCGCGCGGCCATTTCCTCGCGCAGTGCGGCCGAGCCCGACCCAGCCGATGCCACCCATACCGGCACCTCCGCCCGATGCAGCGCCCGCGCCAGCACCCAGCCGTCACCGCCGTTGTGCCCCGGCCCGGCGGCAACCAGCACACCACTTCCCACCCGTTCGGCGTAGCGTGCGCCGAGCACCGCCGCCGCCGCGCGCCCGGCACACTCCATCAGCGTCGCGAGGGCCACACCGCCCGCGACCGCATTCGCGTCCCAGGCGGCGGATTGGGAGGGGGAGAGGATGGGGAGCATGGCAATGGAGGTGAACGGTAAACGGTGAACAGTGAACGGTAACTGCACACCAGAGCCACCCTCGGTGTGCAGTTACCGTTGACTGTTCACCGTTTAGCGTTCACCGCTATTTGTAGCTCTGCCCAATCGCCCGCCCGAACGAGATCTCTCCGTTGTCGATCCGGAGATTGAACCCGCACTCGGGATTGGTGCAGACCCAGGCCTTGTAGGTGATCGGCGCGCCTTCGCGGCCGTAGTCGGAGAGCGGAATGAGGGTTCCCTTCGAGCACTTCTGACACGCCGGCCATTCGGTCTTGTCCATGTGCCCCTCCGATGACGGAGCCGTCCCCCGGTCAGGCGCCGCGCAGGCCCGACCACTCGTAGACCGCGCCGAACGCCTCGGCGAAGTCGTACACCTCCTCGAAGTCCTGTTCCTGGTCGCCCGGTTGGGTGACCAGCAGGCCCACTTCCACCAGCGTATAGACGATGCGTCCGAAGTCCGCGGTGCGGGTGACGCCCCAGTGCGCCAGCACGTGGGGCGCCAGGAGCCCGAACTGGGCCCGGGCGAAATCGCGGCAGGCCCACGCCAGCTCCGAGCCGGTCACGTGGCGCCGCGCCTCGAGGCGCGACTGGAGATACTCGATCGCGGCGAGCACGAAAAGGAAGCTGCGCTCGTGGAAAGGGCCGCCCCGCGCGCGGATGCGCGCGAGGACGTCATCGGCAAACTGCAGATCGTTCACGCGGGCGGCGGCTCCCGAAGCTCAGGCGGTGCGCCGGACACGGCCGGCAGGCTTGGCCGGCTGGTACAGCGGGAAAGCGGAGGTCAGCTCCTCGACCTCCTGCCTCACCCGGGCGAGGCTGGCCTCGTCGGGATGGGTGAGGGCGCGATCGATCAGCTCGGCGACGCGCACCATCTCGCCGCGGCCCATGCCGCGGGTGGTGAGCGCGGGCGTGCCGAGCCGGATGCCGCTGGTCACGAAGGGCGACTGGGGGTCGTCGGGGACGGTGTTCTTGTTGACCGTGATCCCGGCCTGGTCGAGGGTCTTCTCGGCCACCTTGCCGGTGAGCTGCTTGGGCCGGAGGTCCACCAGCATCAGGTGCGAGTCGGTACCGCCGGAGACGATGTCGAACCCGCGCTCCATGAGCGAGCCGGCCAGGGTCTTCGCGTTCTCGACCACCTGCCGGGCGTAGACCCGGAAGTCAGGCGTGAGCGCCTCGCCGAAGGCGACCGCCTTGGCGGCGATGATGTGCTGCAGCGGGCCGCCCTGGTGGCCGGGGAAGACGGACTTGTCCACCGCCTTCGCGTGCTCGGCGCGGCACAGGATGAGCCCGGCACGCGGCCCGCGGAGGGTCTTGTGGGTGGTGCTGGTGACGATGTCGGCATGCGGCACCGGCGAGGGATAGACGCCACCCGCCACCAGCCCCGCGAAGTGCGCCATGTCCACCAGGAAATATGCCTCGACCTCGTCGGCGATCGAGCGGAACGCGGCGAAGTCGATGATGCGGGCATACGCGCTTCCGCCGGCGATGATGAGCCGGGGCCGTTCCTCGCGCGCCATACGGCGCACCGCGTCGTAGTCGATGCGCCCGGTGGCCGGATCCACGCCGTAGTGCACCGCGTGCCAGATCATCCCGCTGTGATTCACCGACGCGCCGTGGGAGAGGTGGCCGCCGTGCGGCAGCGACATCCCCATGATCTTCTCGCCCGGCGGGATGAGCGCCATGAACGCGGCCAGGTTGGCCTGCGCCCCCGAGTGCGGCTGCACGTTGGCGTGGTCGGCGCCGAACAGCTCCTTGAGCCGGTCGATGGCGAGCTGCTCGATCTCGTCCACCACCTCACACCCGCCATAGTAGCGCCGGCCGGGGTAGCCCTCGGCGTACTTGTTGGTGAGCGGGGTGCCCATGGCGTCGATGACGGCGCGGCTGGCAAAGTTCTCGCTCGCGATGAGCTCGAGGCCCTGCTGCTGGCGCCGCAGCTCCCGGTCGATGAGCCGGGCCACCGCGGGGTCGGCCTCGCGCAATGACGCATTGTGATTGAGTGTCATCCCTGCTCCCGATCGATCTTGGCGACCCGGCGACTGTGCCGCCCGCCGGCGAATGCGGTGTCGAGCCAGGTCTTCAGAATCTCCACGCCCTCGTCCGCGCTCACGAACCGCGCCGGCAGGACGAGCACGTTGGCATCGTTGTGCTCCCGGGCCAGCCGGGCCACCTGGGGCGACCAGGCGACAGCAGCCCTCACTCCCGAATGCCGATTGGCCGCGTAGGACATGCCGAGCCCGGTACCGCAGAGCAGCACACCCCGTCCTGCCTCCCGCCGCTCCACCCGCTCCGCGACCGCATGGGCGAAATCCGGATAGTCCACCGACTCCGTTCCCGTGGTGCCCAGGTCGAGCGGCTCGTAGCCGAGAGCACGCAACTCCTCGACCAGCCGTGCCTTCATCTCGACGCCGGCGTGGTCGGATCCGATGGGAATGAGTTCGGGCATCCGGGGATCTAATGTATAAGAGTGTGCGGGAAGCGGTAAGCGGTAAAGGGTGAACGGTGAACGGTGAACGGGCGCTCCCGCTCACTCCCCCGTTCACTGTTCACTGTTCACTGTTCACCGCGGTTCCGGCATCCACATCCGGTCCAGCCCCCCCACCGCCGCGATCCGCTGCTCGGCCAGGCGGTCGGCGGCGCGGTAGGTGGGGATGCCTTCCCGCTTCGCGATCTCGAAGATGCGGAGGAGCGTGTCGTAGATCTCGCCGGCCTTCTTCTTCGAGCGCTCCTCGGGCCAGTGGTGCAGCTCGCCGTACACGTTGATCACCCCGCCGCCGTTGATCACGTAGTCGGGGGCGTAGAGGATGCCGCGCTGCTCGAGCAGGTCGCCGTGGCGGTCCTCGGCGAGCTGGTTGTTGGCCGCGCCGGCGATGACGGCGACCTTGAGCCGGGGCAGCGTCTGGTCGTTGATGGTGGCGCCCAGCGCGCAGGGGGCGTAGATGTCGGCCTGCTGGTCGTAAATGGCATCGGGTGACACGGAGCGCGCCCCCGTCTCGTCCACGATCCGCTCGACTTTCTCGGTGTCGATGTCGGTCACGATGAGCTTGACGCCCTCCGCGTGCAGGTGCCCGCAGAGGGAGGTCGCGACGTGCCCGCACCCCTGCACCGCCACGGTCTTCCCTTCCAGGCGGTCGCTCCCCCACCGAGCCCGGGCCGCGGCCTTCATCCCGACGTACACGCCGAAGGCGGTCACCGGAGAGGGATCGCCCGAGAGACCCATCAACCCGGCCACGTGGTCGGTCTCGAGCTTGATGTACTCCATGTCGGCCGGCCCGGTGCCGACGTCCTCCGCGGTGATGTATCGTCCCCCGAGGGTTTCGATAAACCGGCCGTGTGCCCGGAACAGCGCTTCCCGGTCCTGCCGCTTGTTGTCGCCCACGATGACCGACTTGCCGCCGCCCAGGTTGATGCCCATGACCGCCGACTTGTAGGTCATCCCCCGCGCCAGCCGCAGCGCGTCGGTGACGGCCTCATCCGTCGAGGCGTAGTGCCAGAACCGGGTCCCGCCCAGCGCGGGCCCCAGCGTCGTGTCGTGAATGGCGATGATCCCGAAGTAGCCGCAGCTCGGATCGTGCGAGAAGAGCACCTGCTCGTGCCCGAGGGCGTGCATCTGGGAAAGGAGGTCCATGGGGGTCGCGGGTCGTGGGTGGGTCGTTAGTCGAAGAATCCCCGTCCGCTCTTCCTCCCCAGCACCCCGGCCGCCACCATCTTCCTGAGCAGCGGGCAGGGCCGGTACTTGTCGTCGCCCAGGCCGTCGTGGAGCACTTCCATGATGGCGAGGCAGACGTCGAGGCCGATGAAGTCGGCCAGAGCGAGCGGGCCCATCGGGTGAGCCATGCCGAGCTTCATTACGGTGTCGATGGCCTCGGGCGTGGCCACGCCTTCCATCACGCAGAAGATCGCTTCATTGATCATCGGCATGAGGATGCGGTTGGAGACGAAGCCGGGGTAGTCGTTGACCTCGACGGGGGTCTTGCCGAGGGCGGCCGCGGTCTCCATGACCGCGCGGGTGGTCTCGTCGCTCGTCGCGTAGCCGCGAATCACTTCGACGAGCTGCATCACGGGGACGGGATTCATGAAATGCATTCCGATCACCCGGTCGGCCCGGCGGGTGCGCGCGGCGATCTCGGTGATCGAGATCGAGCTGGTGTTGCTGGCCAGGATGGCCTCGGCCGGGGCGATCCCGTCGAGCGCTTCGAAGATGCCGAATTTGACCGCGCGGTTCTCGCTCGCAGCCTCCACGACCAGCGACGCTCCCGCGGCGGCGTCGAGCGCGCTCGCGGCGGTGATCCGCCCCAGCACCTCGGCGGGCGCCCCGGCGGGGAGCGTGCCCTTCTTGACCTGGCGCTCGAGATTCTTGCCGATGGTCGCCACCGCCTGCTCCAGCGCCCCGGGCGCGGTGTCGATCAGCGCCACCTCCCACCCGTGCTGCGCGAAGACGTGGGCGATCCCGTTGCCCATCGTCCCGGCACCGACCACGGCCGCGCGGCTCACGTCCGCTCGCTCCGGATCCACTGGGCCGCGAGCACCACGGTGACGGTCAGCGCCAGGGTGGCGAGCAGGCCGCCCTCGGGCCCGAACGCGCCGCCGGTGAGCCAGGCGGGCGCCCCCATGCGGTAGTCGATGTAGGGAATGTCGAACGGCAGCCCGCTGACCGGCGCGGCCAGCGCGGCCAGCGTGGCATTCCAGCCCAGGTGGGCCCCGAACGCGGTCCACATGCCGCCGGGGCTGAAGAAGGCGAGCGAGAGCCAGATCCCGGCCAGCGCGATGTTGGCGAGGCCGGCCGAGGTGACCTCCGGGTTCCTGATGTGCGCCAGCGCGAACAGCAGCGACAGCAGCAGGATCGCGCGCCCGCGGCCGAACACCCGGCCCGCGATCACGAGCGGGACCCCGCGGAACATCAGCTCCTCCGCCAAGGCCGCCGGCGCGAGGATGAGCACCGTCTTCCCGACCTGCTCGACCCAGCCGCCGAGCGAGCCGCCGTCGTGGATCCAGCCGGCCCCCGCGGTGAAGACCCCCAGCGTCATGGCGATCGCCGCCGGGAGGATGCCGAAGACCAGACCGGCCCCGAACCCGCGCGCCCAGCCGAGCCGGGTGCGCCAGCGGAGCTCGCCGGCGCCAAGGTCGAGCGCGCGGGCGCCCACGATCCAGCTCGCCGCACCGAAAGCGATGAGGAGCGCCACCCCCTGCATCAGCGCGAACGCCGCCGTGGGATGCGCCGCCATCTCGGCCGGCGTGGTCCCGCTCGTGAGATGCTGCGCGAACGGGAGCATCACGAGCGAAACGAGGATCAGGCCCAGCAGGTAGAAAGTGACGATGGCGCCGATCGCCCGCAGAACCGGGTGGCGGCGCTGGGGCGGAGTCGGCTCGGTCAACGGGCCGCGCGGCCCACGGGTCGCAAGGCGAGTACGAGGCCCGCGGCCAGGCCGATCTTGAGCAGGTCCCCGGTGAGGAATGGTACGAAGCCGAGGCGGAACGCGGTGGCCGGGTCGCCGCCGAGCAGCGCGAGCTGCGAGATGCCGCCGGCATGGATGAGGACCATGCCCGCCGCGCACGCGAGCAGGACGCGGATCACGCCGCTCCCCCGCCCCGCCAGCGCTCCGGTGAGCGCCGCCGCGGCGGGAAACGCGAGCAGGTAGCCTCCCGTCGGGCCCAGCAGATGCACGATGCCGCTCGAGCCGGCCGCGAACACGGGAAGGCCGAGTATCCCGAGCGCCAGATAGGCGGCGAGCGCCGCGGCACCGCCCGCGGCGCCGAGCAGCCCGCCCACCACCAGGACCGCGAGCGGCTGCAGCGTCATCGGCACCGGGCTGAACGGCACCGGCACCGCGGCCTGCGCCGCCACGGCCACCACCAGCGCCCCAGCGGCGATCCCCAGCGCCCGGCGCCCGAAGCCCGCCCTTGCGGCACCTGCGGCCGCGCCGCGGCCGACCACCTCACGCGAGGCTCCCATCAGATTATCTCCACACTGAGGGCGACGGCGTTCCCGCCGCCAAGGCAGAGCGTGGCCAGACCGCTGGACCCGCCACGATCGCGGAGCGCGTACAGCAGGGTCGTGAGCACCCGCGCGCCGCTGGCGCCGATCGGGTGGCCGAGCGCGACCGCGCCACCGTTGACGTTCACCCGGTCCCAGTCCCAGCCCAGCTCGCGACCGTCGGCCAGCGCCTGAACCGCGAAGGCTTCGTTGGCCTCGATCAGATCGTACTTGTCGATGGTGGTACCGGTCTTCTCCATCAGGCTCCTGACCGCGAGCACGGGAGCGAAGAAGAGGTCGCGCGGCTCGCCGCCGCCCGTGGCGTACCCCGTGATGCGGGCCATGGGCGTGAGCCCATGCGCCTTCGCGAAGGCCGCGGAGGTCACCACCAGCGCGCTGGCCCCATCGTTGAGGCCGGGCGCATTCCCGGCGGTCACCGTGCCCCCCTCCTTGCGAAACGCCGGCTTGAGCCGGGCGAGGGTCTCGGGCGTGGTGTCCTTCCGCGGGGCCTCGTCGGTCGAGAAGGTCGTGGGGCCGCCCTTCCCAGGCACCTGGACCGGCAGGATCTCGGCCTTGAACTTCCCTGCCTCGATGGCCGCCACCGCCTTCCGATGGCTCTCGTAGGCGAAGCGGTCCTGCTCCTCGCGCGAGACTCCCGCCTTGTCCGCCGTGTACTCGGCGTACTCGCCCATGTGGCAGCAGCCGAACGAGTCCCATAGGCCATCGTGAATCATCCCGTCCACCATGGTCTGGTTGCCCGCCTTGATCCCGGCGCGCATCCCGTAGACGTAGTGGGGTGCGCTCGACATGGACTCCTGACCGCCGGCGGCGATGCACTCCGCGTCGCCCGCCTTGATCGCCTGCGCGGCCAGCATCACCGCCTTGAGGCCGGAGCCGCAGACCTTGTTGATGGTGAGCGCGGGAATCGCGGCGGGCAGGCCGGCGTGGATCAGCGCCTGGCGCGCGGGGGCTTGGCCGGAGCCGCCCTGCACCACCTGGCCCATGATCACTTCGTCCACGGCGGCCGGGTCCACATTGGCCCGGCGGACCGCTTCGCGGAGTACCTGCGCGCCGAGCTGAGGCGCGGTAAATGAGGAAAGGCCGCCCAGATAGCGCCCGATCGGCGTGCGGACGGCGGAGACGATGACGGGGGTTGTCGTGTCGCTCACGGGTACCTCGGCTGCGCTGCTGTTGGCGGGCAAGATAGGCGGGGTTTCGGAGCCCCGGTAGGTATCACGGCGCCAGCGCGCGGGTCCGGACCTCTTCCGTGATCCGCGCCAGGAACGCCTCCGCCGGCATGACCTCCTGCTTCTTCCCCGCGCCGCGCACCCGGAGGGCGACGCTGTCGCTCTCGGCCTCGCGCTGCCCGACCACGGCCATGTAGGGCACCTTCATCACCTCGCCGTCGCGGATGCGGTAATTGAGCGTCTCGCTCCGGTCGTCGAGGTGCGCCCGGATGCCGGCGGCCTCGAGTCGCTCGGTAAGCCTGCGGGCCGCGTCGAGCTGGGCGTCGGAGATGGGGATTACCCGTACCTGCTCCGGCGCGAGCCACACCGGGAACGCGCCGGCGAAATGCTCGATCAGGATGGCGATCAACCGCTCGAACGACCCGCTCACCGCCCGGTGGATCACGACCGGACGGTGGTCCGTGTTGTCCTCGCCCACGTACGTCAGGTCGAACCGCTCCGGCGCGGCGTAGTCGAGCTGGATCGTGCCGAGCTGCCAGCTCCGGCCGATCGAATCGGTCACGTCGAAGTCGATCTTGGGCCCGTAGAACGCACCGTCCCCCGGCTTGAGCTCGTACGGCAGCCCCGTGGCGTCGAGTGCGCCCTTGAGCGCCGCCTCGGCCCGGTCCCACATCTCGTCGGTGCCGATCCGGGTTTCGGGCCGGGTGGCGAACTTGAGGCTGGCCTCGAGGCCGAAGGTGCGGTAGTAGCCCAGGATGAAGTCCATGAGGAATTTCACTTCGCCCGTGATCTGAGCTTCGGTGAGGAAGACATGGCAGTCGTCCTGGGCGAACTGGCGCACCCGCGTGAGCCCCGAGAGCGCGCCCGTGAGCTCGTTGCGGTGCAGCACGTCGAAGGTGACGTAGCGGAGCGGCAGCTCGCGATATGAATGCTTCTTCGACGAGTACAGCAGATAGTGCGACGGGCAGTTCATGGGCTTGAGCGAGGCATCGGCCTCGCCGGTCTCCCGGTTCAGCACCATGAACATGTTCTCGCGGTACTTGCCCCAGTGCCCCGAGAGCTCCCACAGCATCTTGTTGTAGATGAGCGGGGTCTTGATCTCCCTGAAGCTGTGCGCCTGCCGCTCGCGCACGTACTCCACGAGCAGGTTGTACACCGTCGTGCCCCGCTCGGTCCAGAACACCGCACCGGGTGCCGACGGGTGGAACATGAACAGGTCGAGCTCGCGGCCGACCCGCCGGTGGTCGCGCTTGCGCGCCTCCTCGAGCCGATGGAGGTAGGCATCGAGCTCCTCCTTCCTGAACCAGGCCGTGCCGTAGATGCGCTGCAGCATCTGGCGGCGCTCGTCGCCCCGCCAATACGCACCTGCCGCCGAGAGCAGCTTGAAGTGCTTGAGCCGGCCGGTGCGCGGGACGTGGGGGCCGCGGCAGAGGTCCTGGAACGGGCCGTCGGTGTAGACGGTGATCGTCTCGTCGTCCCCCAGCTCGCTGATCCGCTCGAGCTTGAGCGGGTCGTCGGCGAAGCGCCGGTTGGCTTCCCCCCGATCCACCACCTCGCGCACGAACGGGTAGTCGCGGGCCGCCACCTCGGCCATCTTGGCCTCGATCCTGCCGAGGTCCTCGGGAGTAAACGGGCGGTCCACCTGGAAGTCGTAGTAGAAGCCGTCCTCGATCGGCGGTCCGAAGCCGATCCCCGCTCCCGGGAAGAGCTCGCGCACGGCCGTGGCCAGAATGTGGGCGGAGGAGTGGCGCAGCAGCTCGAGCGCCTCGGGGTCGCGCTCGGTGAGAACGGCGATCGGGGCATCGGCTTCGATCGGCCGGTCGAGGTCCCACACCGCGCCGTTCACCCGCACCGCGAGCGCCGCCCGCGCGAGCCCGGGCCCGATGCTCTCGGCGAGCTGGCGACCCGTCGTGCCGCGCGGCAGCTCGCGCACGCTGCCGTCCGGAAGCGTGAGCCGGACCGTATCGCTCATCGCACGTCCTCCGCGGCCGCGGGCGGCGCCGGCGGGTCGCTGGATGGCGCGAAGATGAAGTACAGCACCAGCCCGACCAGCAGCAGCCCGGCGATGACGATCCAGCGGCCCAGCTCGGGGCCGCGCGCGGTCATGCGTGACTCGCTCATCGGAGACTTTCGAGGGAGATCGATTCCTGCGCTTGCATCATGAAACTGTTAACTTAATCGGACTGCAAAACTTCACGTAAGAGGACGCGGCGTGCGCCATCGCGATCGGCTGAGCGGGACACAGGTGGTGCTCTGGGGCGTCCTCGGCCTCGGCACTGGCCTCGTAGCGGGGTTCCTCCTGAGCGAATGGGTCGGCGGCGTCAACCCGGGCCGGGTCCGGGGCGTGGCGCGCCGTCTCCGGCAAGGCGCGCCCGCCCGGCTCACCTCGTCGGCCTCCGCGCGAGCGGTCGAAATCGCGCTCAGCGCCGAGCCCCGGCTCGCGGACATCGGCATCGACACGCTGCCCGTGGCGCGTGGGGTCGTGGAGCTCCGCGGCTGGGTACCCACGCGTGCCGCCCGCGCCATCGCGGGCCGGACCGCGCTCGCGGTGCCCGGCATCGAGAGCATCATCAACAGTCTGCTCGTCCGCGGCGAGGACGACCTGACCCGGCCCGAGGACGCGCGCGCCACCGACCAGAGCGCATGACCGAGCCGCTCGCTCCCCAGTACAACCCGTCCGCCATCGAGTCCGCGCTCTACGCCTGGTGGCGGGAGCGCGGGCTGTTCGCGCCCGACGCCAATCCGGCCGGCTCGGTCGGCGAGCCCTACGTGATCATGATGCCGCCGCCCAACGTGACGGCGGTCCTGCACATGGGCCACGGCCTCAACAACACCGTGCAGGACGTGCTGGTGCGCTTTCACCGCATGCGCGGGCGCCGCACCCTCTGGCTGCCGGGCACCGATCACGCCGGCATCGCCACCCAGAACGTGGTGGAGCGGCTGCTCGCGAAGGAGGGCCGCACCCGGTTCGACCTGGGCCGTGACGCGTTCGTCGAGCGGGTGTGGGAGTACGTGCAGGCCACCGGCGCCGCGATCCTGGGCCAGCTCGAGGCCCTCGGGTGCTCCGCCGACTGGGGCCGCACCTACTTCACGCTGGACGAGCGGATGTCGCGGGCGGTGCGCGAGGCGTTCGTCACCCTGTACGAGGAAGGCCTGATCTACCGCGGGCACTACATCATCAACTGGTGCCCACGCTGCCTGACCGCGCTCTCCAACGAGGAGGCGGAGAAGCACGAGACCGACGGTCGGATCTGGCACCTGCGCTACCCGCTCGCCGACGGAAGCGGGCACCTGACCGTGGCCACCACGCGTCCTGAGACGATGCTGGGCGATACGGCCGTCGCCGTGCACCCGGACGATGAGCGCTACCGGCACCTGATCGGGCGCGAAGTGCTGCTGCCGCTGGTGGACCGGCGCATCCCCATCGTGGCCGACGAGGCGGTGGATCCGGCCTTCGGTACCGGCGCCGTGAAGGTCACCCCCGCGCATGACCCCACCGACTTCGAGATCGGCCGGCGACACGGGCTCCCGTCCATCGACGTGATGACCCCCGAGGCCCGGATCAGCCTGGCGGCCCCCGAGCGGTTCCAGGGGCTCGACCGATTCGACGCGCGCGCGCGCGTGGCGAAGGAGTTCGACGCCGCCGGGCTGCTCGAGAAGGTCGAGCCCCACCGGCATGCGGTGGGCCGCTGCTATCGCTGCGACACGGTGATCGAGCCGCGGCTCTCGGACCAGTGGTTCGTCCGTATGGAGCCCCTTGCCGAGTCCGCGCTCAGGGCCTATCGCGATCATACACTGCGATTCATCCCCGAGCGGCGGGGCGACGACTATATCCAGTGGCTCGAGGGTATCCGCGACTGGACCATCTCCCGCCAGCTCTGGTGGGGCCACCGGATCCCGGTGTGGTACTGCGAGTCCGAAGGATGCGGCCGAATCGCGGTGAGCCGCGCCGACCTCGAGACCTGTCCGGCGTGCGGCGGACCCGTCCGGCAGGACGACGACGTGCTCGACACCTGGTTCTCGTCGTGGCTGGTTCCGTTTTCGGCCCTGGGCTGGCCCGAGCGCACGGCCGACCTGGCGGCGTTCTACCCGGGGAGCACGCTGGTCTCCGCCCCGGAGATCCTGTTTTTCTGGGTGGCCCGGATGATCATGGCCGGGCTCCACTTCATGGGCGAGGTGCCGTTCCGGGACATCTACCTCCACGGCACCGTGCGCGACACCCAGCACCGCAAGATGTCCAAGTCGCTGGGGAACGGGATCGACCCCATCGAAGTCATCGAGCGCTACGGGGCCGATGCGCTGCGCTTCTCGCTGGTCTCGGGGATGTCGGTCGGCACCGACGTGATCCTCGATCCCCACGACCTCGAGGCGTCGTTCGCCGCCGGTCGCAACTTCGCCAACAAGTTGTGGAACGCCGGGCGATTCATCCTCTCCCACCTGGAGGGCGACCGGCCGGTGCGGCCGCTCGCCGGAGCGGCCAACGCTGTCCGTCCCGACGAGCTGACGCTGGCCGACCGCTGGATCATCGCCCGCTGCGACCTGGCTGTCCGCGAGGCCACCGAGGCGTACGAGAAGTTCCGGCTGAACGAGGCCGCGGGGGCGGTGTACCGCTTCCTCTGGAGCGATCTGGCGGACTGGTACATCGAGCAGATCAAGCCCCGCCTCTACGGCGACGCCCCAGGCGGCGACGTGGCCCGGGCAGTGGCGGCCCAGACCTTCGATGCGGCACTCAGGCTGCTCCACCCGGTCATGCCGTTCATCACCGAGGCGCTCTGGAAGCGCTTCCCCGGCCGTCCGGCGGAGGCGTCCATCTCGGTCGCACCCTGGCCGCAATCGGACGCCCGGGCCCGCGACCCCGAGGCGCTCGCGGAGTTCGAGCTGGTCCAGCAGGTCGTCGGTGCCATCCGCGGCATCCGCGCGGAATACGGAGTGCAGCCGGGCCAGGCGGTGCGTGCCTTCGTGAGCCGCGACGGTGGGCCCGCCTCGGCAGCGCTCGAGCGCGAGCGAAGCACCGTGGTCCGTCTCGCCAGGCTCTCGGAGCTGGTCCTGACCGAGCCGACGGAACGGGTGGGCGGCCACGCCGTCCTGCCCGACGGTACGTCCGTGTTCGTCCCGCTGGGCGACGCGATCGATGTCGGCCGGGAGTGCGGCCGGCTCGGCGCCGAAGCCGACCGCCTGGCCGGTCTCGTGGCGGCCCAGGAGAAGAAGCTGGGCAACCAGCAGTTCGTGACCCGTGCCCCCGCCGACGTGGTCGCGCGCGAGCGCGAGAAGCTCTCCGCCTGGGCCGAGCAGCGCGAGCTGCTGGTGCGGAAGCGGGAGCTGCTGGGGTGCGGGTGAAGCGG
>DASUXW010000041.1:0-8206 GCA_036377715.1 Gemmatimonadales bacterium | reverse complement strand
GATCGTGCCGGCGAACACCCGCCGCCCCGGCGCGTCGTCGATCAGCGCGAGCCGGGGCCCGAAGAACGCGCTCGCGCGGGCGAGGATCGTCTCGGGCGGAAGGAACGTGCGGTGGAAGTACTTCATTGCTCGTTGGGCTCCTGGTCGGTGAGCGGTAAGCGGTAAGCGGGGTGGTGGGGCGGCCCGCTCACCGCTTACCGCTCACTCTCACCGCTCCTGATAGTACTCCATCCCCAGATGCGTAATCTGCTCCTCCCCCATCAGATACCGCAGCGTGTTCTTGAGCTTGGTCTGCTGGATGAAGAGATCGTGCTCCGGGTAGAGGCCGGGGGCCACCTGGGGGCTCTTGAAGTAGAAGGAGAGCCATTCCTGGATCCCGCTCAGACCGGCCCGCTGGGCCAGATCGAAGAACAGCGCCAGGTCGAGCACCAGCGGGGCGGCGAGGATCGAGTCGCGGCAGAGAAAATCGACCTTGATCTGCATCGGGTAGCCCAGCCACCCGAAGATGTCGATGTTGTCCCAGCCTTCCTTGTTGTCGCCGCGGGGCGGATAGTAGTTGATCCGCACCTTGTGGTAGATCCCGCCGTAGAGCTCGGGGTAGAGCTTCGGTTGGAGGATGTACTCGAGCACGCCGAGCTTCGACTCCTCCTTGGTCTTGAAGCTCTCGGGGTCGTCGAGCACCTCGCCGTCGCGGTTGCCCAGGATGTTGGTCGAGTACCAGCCCGAGACGCCGAGCATGCGCGCCTTGAACATCGGCGAGAGGACCGTCTTGACCATCGTCTGGCCGGTCTTGAAGTCCTTGCCGCCGATCGCCACGCCCTTCGACTTGGCGAGCGAGATCATCGCCGGGAAGTCGCAGGTCAGATTGGGCGCGCCGTTGGCGAACGGGACGCCCTCCTGGATCGCGGCCCAGGCATACAGCATCGACGGGGCGATCGAGGGATCGTTGGCGTCCATCGCCCGCTCGAATGCCTCGAGACTCTGGTGCGCCGGGCCCGGGCTGATGAAGATCTCGGTCGACGCGCACCAGACCACCACCAGCCGATCGCAGCCGTGGCGCGCCTTGAAGTCACGGATGTCCTTGCGCAGCGCCTCGGCCAGGTCACGCTTGGTCTTGCCCTGCTTGACGTTGGTCCCCTCGAGCCGCTTGACGTAGTTCTGGTCGAACACCGCCGGCATCGGCTGGATGCCCTTGAGGAAGTCCGCGATGGGCTCGAGGTGCTCGTGGCGGTCGAGGACCCCCGCCTCCCGGGCGGCAGTATAGGCGTCGTCGGGGACCGGATCCCAGGCGCCGAAGACCAGGTCCTTCAGGTCGGCCAGTGGAACGAACTCGCGGATGAGCGGCGCCCGGGCCTCGGTGCGCTTGCCCAGGCGGATCGTGCCCAGCTGGGTGAGCGAACCGATCGGCCGGGCGGCGCCGCGCCGCACATTCTCCACGCCCGCGATGAACGTCGTCGCCACGGCGCCGAGACCCACGCAGAGCACTCCAACCTTTCCCTGAGCCGGCGCGATCTGCCGGACAGACTGATCAGCCACGAATCAACGTCCTTTCGCGAAAGTATCGAGCGGCAGGGCCGGCTCCGCTGCCGGTTCGGCGACGGGCGTGGCCTCATGCGTTCCGTTGGCGGCGCGGTACACGTACACGAACCGTTGCACCACGGTGATGACCGACGCGACCGCCAGCAACGCCACGATCGCCTCCAGCAGCACCGCGCCCGGGCCCGCGCCGAAGACCAGCGAGGCCACCCCCACCAGGACCACCCGCTCCGCCCGCTGGGCGATGCCCACCTTGCAGTCGAGCCCGAGCCCTTCGGCCCGGGCTCGTGCGTAGGAGACCAGGAGCGAGCTGAGGATGGCGACCATGCAGGCGATCGTCGCCGCGACCCGGTGCGACACGTCGGGCGCGGTCAGGAAGAAGGCGCCGATCCCGATGAAGGTGGCGCCGTCGCCCACGCGGTCGAGGGTCGAGTCGTAGAAGGCGCCGAAGCGGGTGACCATGGCGCCACCGCGGGCGACCTGGCCGTCCAGCGTGTCGGCGACACCGCTCAGGAGCAGGAGAAGGCCACCGATGCGGATGTGGCCGAGACCGAAGGCCACCGCGGACACGAGCACGAGGCCGGTCCCGACGGTGGTGATCGTGTTCGGCCGAACGCCGGACCGGATCAGCCGCGCCACCAGCGGATCCACCGCCGCGTAGAACGGCTTCTCCAGCGCACCCAGCAGCTTCACGTCGCTTCCGACCCCCGGATGGATGTCTGTGGCCGGTCACCGCGACCCGTAGCCGGGCGAAAGGATAATCGCCAGAACCGGTTAGGCGCAATCGGAACGGGACGGAGAGACCGAGGGACGCAGGGGGTCGAGCTTGACGGGGCCGGTGCGCGGGCGACATCCTCACTGGGGCGTACCGGAAGGCGTTCCCATGGACGCAAAAGCTCCGCGGTATCTCGCGCTCGCCGGTGGGGTGCTGCTCCTCCTGGACCTGCTGCTGTTTCCGCCCTATACGCCGCCCTCCGGGCAGTGGCACGCCTATACCCAGCCGGCGAGAGACTTTCTGCGGGCGGCGATTTCACGGGACTCGCAGGCGCTGGCCCGGACCTCCGGATCACCCGACGCCGTCGCCTGGGGACTCGCCGCCGCTCGCCGGTTCCCCGATTCGCTGTCGGCCTGGGCGCGGCATGCGGAAGCCTGGACTGCCGTCACGCGAGGCGACACGGTGGAGGTCCTCTATTCCACGCGCACCGGAGTCTGCGAGGACCGGCCCATCTGGCTCCGCTTTCTGAGCCATCGCGGGCGACCGAAGGTGGTACAGGCGGGCTCTGCCTGCTTCGGACCCGAGAAATCTCCGCGGGCTTCCATCTCCCGACCTGAGGCCACTATTCAGGGTACAGCAACGCCGCTCGCCTCCGCTCGCGGAAGTGCTCGAGCGGCGCCGCCCATTCCCCGCTGATCGCGGCGGGCGGCGTGCCCGCGTCGATGCGCTCCCGGAGCTCCGGACCGCCGGCCAGCCGGTCGAAATGGGCGGCGAGCCACCCGAAGCGGCTCCCCGACAGCTCCCGGACGGCCGCGAGCAGGTGTACCGCGGTGACGGCGGGATCGTACCTCGCCGGGTCGGTCACCTTGAGACGTATGCCCGCCAGCAGCGTATCGGCGTACTTGCCGTCGCCCGGATGCTCGGGAGTGAAGCGCACGCCCGAGAACCGCACGCCCGGGAGCCCGGCCTCGCGGACGCGCGCGAGCACCGCCGCGGTGTCGAGCCAGGGCGCCCCGATCTGCTCGAACGGTGCGTCCGACCCTCGGCCCACGCTCAGGTTGGTTCCCTCGAACAGGCAGAGCCCGGGATAGTGGTAGAGGCTCTCGAGCGTCCGGAGGTTGGGGCTGGGCGGGATAAACGGCAGGCCGGTGCGGGCGAACGGGGTGGCGCGGCGCCAGCCGGCCACCGGCACCACCGCCAGGTCGGTCGAGAGCCCGAGGTCGCTCCGCGCCAGCCGGGCGAGCTCGCCCAGGGTCATGCCGTGGCGCATGGGAATCGCCAGCAGCCCAACCGGGGACGCGTATGACGGGTCGAGCACGTTGCCCTGCACCGCGCCGCCGATCGGATCGGGGCGGTCGAGTACGATGACCCGGATCCCCCGCGGCGCCGCGGCGCGCATGACCTCGACCGTGGTGAACAGATAGGTGTAGTACCTCGCCCCGGCATCCTGCAGATCCACCAGGAGCACCTCGATCCCGTCGAGCATCGCATCGGAGGGGGCAGTATTCCGGCCGTACAGACTATAGATTGGTAGACCGGTGGCCGAATCGACCGACGAGGCAACCGTGGCGCCCGGATCGGCCGCGCCGCGGAAGCCGTGCTCGGGGCTGAACAGCGCCACGAGCTGGAGTCCGGCCGCACGCAACCGTGTCACGTCGCTCATTCCTTGCGCATCCACGCCCGCCTGGTTCGTAACCAGGCCGAGCCGGCGGCCGCGTACCATCGCCAGGCTGTCGTCGAGCAGCACGTCGATGCCGGGGCGGACCGCGCCCGGCGCGGCGGCCGGCGCCGCGGGCCTTGCCCCGCAGCCCAGTGCCGAGGCGCAGCATCCCATGATCACGAGAGCTCTGTGCACGCCAGGCACCTCGCACTCCTCCTGATTCCGCTGCTCGCCTGCCGGCCGGCGCCGGTCGTGGGCCCGGCCCCGGTCGCGGCGCCCGGCCTCACCGAGGCGGGACTCGACACGCTGCTCGATACCCTGTCGCTCCGCGACCGCGCGGCGCAGCTCGTGATGGCGTGGATCCCGGGAACCTACGCGTCGGTGGACGACCCCGAGTTCACCCGGACGCTCGCCTGGGTGGACTCCCTGCACATCGGCGGAGTGCTGGTGTCGGTCGGCTCACCCCTCGATATCGCCGCGAAGCTTAACCAGCTCCAGCGGCGCTCGCCGCTGCCGCTGCTGGTCGGCGCCGACCTCGAGAGCGGCACCTCGTTCCGCCTGGTCGGTGGGACGCCGTTCCCGCCCAACATGGGGGTGGCCGCCGGCGGCGGCGAGCTCGCGGCCTACGACATCGGGGCGATCACCGCCCGCGAGGCGCGCTCGGTCGGGATTCACATCACCTTTTCGCCCGATGCCGACGTCAACAGCAACCCCGATAACCCGATCATCAACCTGCGCTCGTTCGGCGAGGATCCGGTGGCGGTGAGCCGGCTGGTGGCGGCCGCGGTGCGCGGGATCCAGGAGAACGGTCTCCTTGCTACGGCCAAGCACTTCCCCGGGCACGGCGACACCGATACAGACACGCACCTCGACCTCCCGGCCACCAGCGCGACCTGGGCGCGGCTGGATTCGGTGGAGCTGCGGCCGTTCCGCGCCGCGATCGAGGCGGGGGTCGCGGCGGTGATGTCGGCGCACATCGCCCTGCCGGGCGTCGATCCCGGCACGCACCGGCCCGGCACGCTCTCTCCCGTGGTGCAGACCGCGATCCTGCGCGACTCGCTCGACTTCCGCGGGCTCGTGGTCACCGACGCGCTCAACATGGGGAGCCTGGTCCGCAACTACACGCCCGCTTCGATCGCCGTCGATGCGCTCCGCGCCGGGGCGGACATCCTGCTCCAGCCCGCCGACCCCGCGGCCACCATCGACGCCGTGGTCGCCGCCGTGCGCGACGGGCGCATCTCGCGCGAGCGGCTCGACCGCTCGGTGCGCCGGGTCCTCGAGGTCAAGCGCCGGCTCGGCCTGTTCGCCCGCCGCACGGTCCCGCTCGACAGCGTGATGAGCGCGGTCGGCCGCTCGGCCTATCTCACGCGCGCCGACCAGGTCGCGACCCTCGGCGTGGTGCTCGCGGAGGACCGGGACGGCACGGTGGACTCGCTGCGCGCGCGGCCCCAGCAGGTCGCCGTGGTGAGCTACGGCGACGACCGGAGCCCCACGGCGGGGCTTCGCCTCGCGACCGAGCTGCGGGGGCGGGGCTACGCGGTGAGCGCGTTCCGGCTCGGACCGGGGAGCGGCGCGGCAAGCTACGACTCCGCTGCCGCCGTGACGGCGCTCGCCACGGTCACCGTGTTCGCCGTGGCCATCCGGCCCGCGCCGTGGCACATCAACGGAATCACGCTCCCCGGCTTGCTGGCCCGCCTGATCGACGGCACCGCGGCGACCCGGCGCACCGTGCTCGTCTCGGAAGGCACGCCGTACATGGTTCGGGAGACGCCGGCGATTTCGTCGTATGTGCTGGCCTGGGCCGCCGACCCGGTGAGTGAATCGGCCGTCGCGCGCGCCCTCACCGGCTCGGCCCCCATCACCGGCCGGCTCCCGATCTCGATCCCGCCCCGCTACCCCCTCGGCGCCGGCCTCCAGCGCGGCGTGGGCGTGGGCGCGACGCACTGACCACCCGAGGACATCCATGCACCTCGTCGCGTCCGACTGGCTGATCATCGCGCTGTACTTCATCGTCTCGGCTGCCATCGGCCTGGCCTACACGCGGAGGGCCGGCCGCTCGCTGGCCGACTACTTCGTTTCGGGCCGCTCGCTTCCCTGGTGGCTCGCCGGCACCTCGATGGTGGCGACCACGTTCGCCGCCGACACCCCGCTGGTGGTCGCAGGGCTCGTCGCCAAGTACGGGGTCGCGGGGAACTGGCTCTGGTGGAACGGGGCGTTCTCCGGCGTGCTCACGGTGTTCTTCTTCGCGCGGCTCTGGCGCCGGGCGGGGGTGCTCACCGACGTGGAGTTCGCCGAGCTGCGCTACGGCGGCCGGCCCGCGGCCGTATTGCGGGGCTTCCGCGCGGTGTATCTCGCGATCCCCATCAACCTGATCATCATGGGCTGGGTGACGCGCGCGATGGTCAGCATCCTCCACATCACGCTGAACATCCACCCGTGGAAGGCGGCGCTCTTCCTCTTCGGCGTGACGGCGCTGTACAGCGTGCTCGGCGGCCTCTGGGGCGTGATCGTCACCGACCTGTTCCAGTTCGTCTTCGCGATGGGCGGGTCGATCCTGCTCGCCGTGCTGGCGGTACAGTCGGTTGGCGGGCTCGACGCGCTCACCAGCAAGGCCGCCGCGCACTTCGGATCCACCGAGGCGGCTTTCGGCGTGATTCCGCCGCTCGACGCGCCGTGGCTCCCGCTCACGACGCTGCTCGTCTGGCTCTCCGTGCAGTGGTGGGCGGCCTGGTACCCCGGCCAGGAGCCCGGCGGCGGGGGGTATGTGGTGCAGCGGATCCTCTCGGCCAAGAACGAGCGGCACGGACTGCTCGCGACGCTCTGGTTCACCATCGCCCACTACGCCCTGCGGCCGTGGCCCTGGATCCTGGTGGGGTTCGTGGCCCTGCTCCGCTATCCGGGGCTCGCCAACCCCGAGGACGGCTACGCGAAGGTGATGGTGGACATTCTCCCCTCGCCCTTCAAGGGACTCCTGCTCGCGGCGTTCGCGGCGGCGTACATGAGCACCATCAGCACCCATCTCAACTGGGGTGCCTCGTATCTGGTGAACGACGTCTATCTCGGGTTCGTGAAGCCCGAGGCGAGCCCGCGGGCCCAGGTGCTGGCCTCGCGGGCGGCCACGGTGCTGCTGATGATCGCGTCACTCGTCGTCATGTGGTTCCTGACCAGTGTCGAGCAGGGCTGGAAGATCCTCATCGGGCTCGGCGCCGGCACCGGGCTGGTCTTCATCCTCCGGTGGTACTGGTGGCGGGTGAACGCATGGTCCGAGATCAGCGCGATGGTCGCGTCGCTCGTCACCTCGCTCGCCCTGGCCGGATCCGGCCATTCGCTGAGCGATACCGGTACACCGGACTACGCGTTCACCCTGCTCACGATCGTGGCGGTGACCACCGTCGTCTGGCTCGCCGTCACCTTTCTCACTGCTCCGGAATCCGAGGCCACCCTCGATCGCTTTTACCGGCAGGTCCGTCCCGGCGGCCCGGGCTGGCGGCAGGTCGCGAAGCGGCTTGGCTTCGAGGGAGACCGGATCCCCGGCGGTGCGCTGTCCTGGGTGAACTGGGTGGCCGGGCTGGTCGCCGTGTACGCCGCGGTGTTCGCGGTCGGGGCCGTGGTCACCGGCTCGCCCCGCCGAGGGCTGCTCTACCTGGTGCTCGCGGTAGCGGCTTTCCTGTTGATCCAGCGTAACTTGCGCGCCGACGAGCGGCTCGCCGCCGACGTTGACACTCCGCTCGAGCCCCGGTTACGTTTCGAGCCCGGGGAGTGAGACTCACCAGGTGGAACGCATGGAGGAGCAACGCATGAGCGGCATCGACCAGCAGGCCCCGGCCTCGGGCTTCGCATTGACCCTGACGCAGCGGGCGGCTGAAGAGGTGCAGAAGTTCATGACCCAGGAGCAGGTCGCGCCCGAAACGGCGGGGCTCCGCGTGAGCGTGCTGCCCGGTGGCTGCTCGGGGTTCAAGTACAGCCTGAACATCGAGGAGCGGGCGCTCGACGACGATCTCGTGCAGGAAGTGAACGGCGTTCGCGTGTTCATCGACGGGTTCAGCGCGCAGTACCTCGCCGGCGTGACGATCGACTACGTCACCTCGATGCAGGGGTCGGGGTTCACCTTCAGCAACCCCAACGCCACCGGCGGCTGCGGGTGCGGCAGCAGCTTCACCGCCTGATTCCGACGCGCCGCTAGTCCCGGGGTCCACCGCCGTGAGGCGTGTGGACCCCTTTTCGTGCCCCGCTTCCCCTCCCCCAAGCGCGAGGACCCGGCCCCTGCACTCACTCGACGTCGCCGTCGTCGGCCT
>DASUXW010000040.1:0-16893 GCA_036377715.1 Gemmatimonadales bacterium | reverse complement strand
GATCGATCCCGTACCACGCACCCGCGTAGCCGGTTGCGAGCTGATAGAACATGAGCAATTCGCCCATCGTCTGCGCGCCGAGATCGGGCAGCCGCAGCGTGCAGCTCATCCGCCCCGCCTGGGCCAGCGCGGCCGCCGTGGCTTCGTATTCCGCGCGCAGCAGCTCGCCCAGGGTGTGACCGGCCAGATACGAGAGCTCCGCGGGAAGCGGCCGCGCGCCCAGCAGGTCCTCGGCGGGCGGGATCGGCACGTCCTCGCCCAGATCGTCCACGACCGCGAAGGTGATCACCTTGTCGAACGGGCCTTCCATGAAGAGCTGCACCTGGCTGTGCTGGTCGGTGGCGCCGACGGCCGCGACCGGGGTCGGCCCGGTGTGCACCACCCGGCCCTCGCGGTCCACCCGCTTGCCCAGGCTCTCGGCCCAGAGCTGCCGGTACCATTCGGCCGTGTCGCGCAGCCGGTCGGTATACGGCATCAGCACGTCGATCCGCGCGCCGAGGTCGGTGTCGGCGGCCCAGTGGAGCGCGGCGTAGAGCGCGGCGGGGTTCCGGAGCAGGTCGTCGGCGTCGGCCCGCTCGACCGCCCGGCGCGCGCCGGCGAGGAGCGCCGCGACGTCCACGCCCACCAGCGCGGCCGGCAGGAGCCCCACGGGCGAGAGCACGCTGAACCGCCCGCCGACGTCCGGCGGGATGCTGAGCGTGGCGACGCCGTCCCGTGCCGCGATCTCGCGCAGCGCGCCCCGCTCCGGATCGGTGGTGAACACCAGGTGCCGGTGCGCGGCGCTGCCGAGCGCGTTCTCGAGCCACGCGTGCACCACCAGGTACTGCGCCATGGTCTCGGCGGTGCCGCCCGACTTGCTGATGACGTTCACCAGGACGCGACGCGGATCGATCCGCCGGAGCGCGGCGTGCACCGTGGTCGGGTCCACGTTGTCGAGGATGGTGAGCCGGGGAAAGAACTCGCGCCCCTCGTCGTCCCATTCGTTCCACATCGGACGCCGCAGCGCCTGGAGCAGGGCGCGCGCCCCCAGCGCCGAGCCGCCGATGCCGAGCACCAGCACCTCCTCGTGCGCCTGTCCCAGGCCTTCGGCGAAGGTGGTGATCTCCTGCACCGTCGCCGACTGTTCGACGAGGTGGTAGAAGCCGTACTCGCCCGCCGCGCGCCGGCGGCGCACGTCGTCCTGGATCGCGCCGAAGCGCTCGATCAGCGCGGTGAGCCGCTCGCGCGGCAGGCCGTGCTGGCCGTCGAGCGCGTCGCGAAACATCCGTCCGTAGGCCAGGCGGATCACGGGACCTCCACGGTGAGACCGTCGTACGCGGGCTCGATCCCCTCCGGCAGCCGGCCGGCGAGATCGGCGTGGCCGGTCTCGTGCGTCAGATGGGTGAGATAGGTGCGCCGCGCGCCGAGCGCCTGCGCGGTGGCCACCGCTTCGGCGATGCTGAGATGCGTCGGATGCGGCCGCCACCAGAGCGCGTTGAGCACCAGCACGTCGAGCCCCTGGAGCTGATCGCGCTCGGCCTCGGGGACCGCCTTCGCGTCGGTGATGTACGCCAGCGAACCCAACCGGTATCCGTACACCCGCAGGTGCCCATGCCGGAACGCGAGCGGCAGCAGCTCGATCCCGGCCACGGTCTCGGGGCGCCCCGGCTCGAGCGCGTGCAGCTCCAGACTGGGCTTCGAGGTGCCCTCGTACGGGCGCATCGAGGCGTCGAAGATGTAGCGGAACGAGGAGCGCAGCCGTTCGAGCGTCTCGGGCGGGCCGAACAGGGGAAGCGGGGCCCGGCGTCGGACCGAGAAGATCCGCAGATCGTCGATCCCCATCACGTGGTCCGCATGCTCGTGGGTGTACAGCACCGCGTCCACGTCGGCGACCCCGTGCGCGAGCAGCTGCAGCCGGAGCTCGGGCGGCGTGTCGATCAGGATCCTGCGGCCCTCCGCCTCCACCAGCGCGGCAGAGCGGCTCCGGCGATCGCGCGGGTCGGCGGAGCGGCACACCGCGCAGCCACAGCCGATCTGGGGCACGCCGAACGACGTTCCCGTGCCCAGGAAGGTGAGCCGCATGCCCTAAACTGCTTCGACCTTGAGGAGGTTGGTAGTGCCGGGCATGTCGAAGGGAACGCCCGCGGTCACGACCAGCCGCTCGCCGGGCCGGGCCAGCCCGCGCTCGAGGATCTCGCGCCGCGCCCGGGTCAGCATCGCATCGTAGTCGGTCGAGTGCTCGGTCAGCGCGGGCGTTACGCCCCACACGAGCGCGAGCTGACGGAAGGTCTCCGCCTCGGGCGTGCAGGCCAGGATCGGCACCGTCGGACGGCAGGTGGACACCTTGCGCGCGGTGAACCCGCTGCTGGTGAAGCACACGATGAGCGGCGCGCTCAGCATCTCCGCGGCGGCGCAGACGGCGACCGCGATCGCGTCCTCGGTCCGCACCGGCCCGCTGGTGGCCGAGCGGTGCTGCGGGAGGCTGGTGCCGTCGGCGACCCGCCGCCCGAGGGCCGCGTCGATGGTGACGCCGCGCGCCTGGCGCTGGAGCTCCATCTCGCGCGCGATGCGGTCCATCGCGCGCACCGCCTCCAGGGGGAACTCGCCCACGGCGGTCTCGGCGGACAGCATGACCGCATCGGTGCCGTCGAGGATCGCGTTGGCCACGTCGGAGGCTTCGGCGCGGGTGGGCCGCGGCGCGTGGATCATGGACTCGAGCATCTGGGTGGCCGTGATCACCGGCTTCCCGTGCAGCCCCGCCTCGCGGATGATCTGCTTCTGCATGAGCGGGACCTCCTCGAACGGGAGCTCCACGCCGAGGTCGCCGCGGGCGACCATGATCGCGTCGGAGACGTCGAGGATGCCGCACAGGTTCCGGAGCGCGGTGTCCTTCTCGATCTTGGCGATGAGCCTGGTGGCGCGCGGCACCAGCGCGCGGAGCTGCTCGATGTCCTCGGGCCGGCGCACGAACGAGAGCGCGACATAGTCCACGCCGAGCGCGGCGGCGTGGGCCACGTCCTCAAGGTCCTTCTCCGTGAGGGCGGGCGCGCTCACCTCGATGCCGGGGAGGTTCATGCCCTTGTGGGAGCGGAGCTCGCCGCCGTAGTGCACCACCGCGTCCACCCGGCGATCGCGAATGCCGCTGACCTCGAGCGACAGCAGGCCGTCGTCGAGCAGGATCCTGGCGCCGAGCCGGACGTCGGCCGCGAGGCCGCCGTAGGTGGTGGGAATCTCCCCCGGGGCGGCCTCCTCCTCGGGCGCGAAGGTGACCGTGCCCCCGGGCTCGAGGCGGAGCGGCTGGTCGAGGGTGCCCACCCGGATGCGCGGCCCCTGCAGGTCGAGCAGGATGGCGACCGCATCGCGGCGGTCGGCGGTGACGTGGCGGAGCTGCTCGACCCAGCGGGCCCGGATCTCGGGCGTGCCGTGCGAGGCGTTGATGCGGACGACGTTCACGCCCGCATCGAGCAGCTCGGCCATGGCGCTCGGTGTTTCCCACGAGGGGCCCAGGGTGGCGACGATCTTGGTGCGGCGAAGCGGGGTGCGCGGCATGCGCAGGAGTCTAATGCACCACCTCGCCCCCGACGACCGTCAGCAGCGCACGGCCGGCACGCACGGCGTCGCCCGAGCCCCGCTCCGCGGCCGGGTCGAGGGCCCACGCCACGAGATCGGCGTCGCGCCCGGGCGCCAGCGTGCCGGACCGCGCGGCCGTGCCGCCGGCGTGCGCGGCGCCCGTCGTGTATGCCCGCACGGCGTCTTCGAACCCCAACCGCTCCTCGGCGCGCCAGCCGCCAGGCGGCCCAGCCGCCGGGCTCCGACGCTCGAGCGCGGCGTACAGTCCTTCGCGCGGGTCGATCGAGGCCACCGGCACGTCGCTGCCGAAGACCATCGGCGTGCCGCGCCGCCGGAGGGTCTCGAACGCGTAGGCGCCCCGGCCGCGCGCGCCCCAGTGCCGCTCCACCAGCGGGATGTCGGTGAGCAGGTGGGCGGGCTGCATCGAAACGACGATGCCGGCCGCGGCGGCCCGGTCGACGTCATGCGGGTGGACGCACTGGAAGTGCTCGATCCGGTGCGGCAGCGCGGTTCCCGGCAGCCCGGTCATCAGATCGAGCGCACGCCGCACCGCGGCGTCGCCGATGGCGTGCACCACGGCGGCGATCCCCGCGTTGGCCGCCGTGCGCATCGCCGCCGCCGCGTCCTCCTCCGAGGTGAGCGGCATGCCCCGATCGCCGCTGCCGGCGTACGGCTCCAGCATCCAGGCGGTGCGGCTGCCGAGGCTCCCGTCGAGGAACAGCTTGACGCCGCCGATCCGGAGCCACGCCGACCCCGCCCCGCTCCGGGCACCCCGGCCGACGAGCGCCGGGAGCGAGGCCACGGGCGGATGGAACAGCACCCGAAGGCGCAGGTCGCCGCTCCGCTCCATGCGCTCGAAGGCGGCGAGCGCGGCCTCGTCCTCGACGTTGTGAATGCCGGTGATCCCGAGCCGGTGCGCCTCGGTCTGTGCGTCGCGGATCGCGCCGTCGAGCAGGTCGGCCGGCGGCACGGGCAGGTGCGGCAGCATCAGCTCGACCGCGCGCTCGAGCAGCAGCCCGGTGGGCTCGCCCGCGGCATCGCGGACGATGCGGCCGCCGTAGGGGTCGGGGGTGCCGCGCGTGATCCCGGCCGCCGCCAGCGCGGCGCTGTTCACCCACGCCGCGTGCACGTCGAGCGAGTCGAGGTACACCGGGCCCGGCTGCACCGCATCGAGCGCGCGGCGCTCCGGCGGCTCGCTCCACCCGTTCGCGTCCCAGCCCTGTCCCACCACCCACCCCTGCACCGGTGTCGCGCGCGCGACCCGTCGCACGGCCTCCTCGCGGGTGGCGGCACCCGCCAGCTGAACGCGACGGCGGCTCAGCGCCCAGAGCGCGAAATGGGTGTGGCCGTCCACGAACCCCGGTGTGACCAGCGCCTCCGGCAGGTCGTACTCCGGGGTGCCGGCCGGGACCTCGCGTGCCAGTGCCGCCGCCGGCCCGACCGCCATGATCCGGCCGCCGTGCCACCACAGCGCGTCGCCCGAGTGGGCCGGATCGAGCGTGAGCACCCGGCGGGCGCGCAGAAACCCGCTGGTGCCGCGCCCGTGCGCGATCATACTACCCTGCTCCGCCCAGCCGCGCGGTTTCCACAT
This sequence comes from Gemmatimonadales bacterium, assembly GCA_036377715.1. Classification (GTDB taxonomy): domain Bacteria; phylum Gemmatimonadota; class Gemmatimonadetes; order Gemmatimonadales; family GWC2-71-9; genus CAVVWJ01. Next base: position 11,753 of record DASUXW010000040.1, on the reverse strand, counting down.
GTTGAAAACCCGGGCAAGTGCATATCTGGAGTGGAGGAAACTGGAGAGAAAAAGGATGAATTCGACGTGATGGATTACTTGAGCTTCGTACCAAAACCGTATTGTCGTGCGTGGGATAGCGCCAACTACCTCACGCGTCGCCCACCAAGGCGACAGTGTCGTGAGGCCAGAGAAAATTATTCAGATCGGACGATTTTAAACATCTTCGACATGCGCGATTTCGCTCAGTGGCCCAGGGTGATGACGCCCGCCCCCTCGAAGTACTCCGGGCCCGCAAACCGGGTCGGTGACTGCCTCAGGGCCTTCGCGAGGTCGCCCTTCCCGTCGATCTTGAGCGATCCGGCCATGGCGCGGGAGAACGCCGGCTGGAGCGCGATCCGGCCGGTGACCTTGCGCCCGCGGGTTCCGTCGGCCAGCCAGGTCGCCTGCACCGGCCCCTGGACCACGGTGCTGTCTCCCGCCGGGTGGCCGTCCCAGGTGACCGTCGTGCTCCCCAGCTTCGCCTGGAACCGCCGGTCCGTTCGGGGCACCCCGTCCTCATCCTCGCCCGGCACCAGCCCTACCGACAGCCGGCCCTCGCGCATGGTCTGGTCGACCAGCCGGGCGGAGCGGACCATGTTGCCGCTGCTGGCGTACACTTCGAGCGCGACGTCCCGCGCTGCGCCGCCAGAGTCGGCCGCCGCCGCGACGCTCCATACCGCGAGCAGATGCGGCTTCCGGCCCTTGCTGTTGGTCAAGGTGAACTGCGGCGCGCGCACGCTGTCGAGCGCGTAGAGACAGAGGCGGGACGGGCTCCAGGCGGCCATGCCGGGCTGCGTCGCCACGACGCTGCGGAGCGACGGGTGCAGGTGCTGCAGCCGGCCGGCCGGCACGAGGTGGTAGCCGGCTGGAAGCGAGCCGAGGCCCCTGGCGGTGGAGTCGAGCAGGAACTGGACGCAGAAGGCCCTCCGCAGCCCCTGGACGTTCCACGCGGTCCGCTCGGAGGACGGGTCTTGCGCGACGAGCGGAACGGCGGTGAGCGCGAGCCAGCAGGCGCCCGCGACCAGACCCATCAGCACTCGAGGACGCATCGGCGGCTCCGCGCTGGGTGGTGCGCCGGCTCAGCCGCCCCGCGTCCGGCGCACCGCAGTGCCCAGCTCGGCGTAGTGGCTCGGGTCCAGCGCGTTGAACTTGAGATTGCGGTACGCGACCTTCCCGTCGGGCCCGATCACGTACACGGTGCGCCGCAGGTAGCCGCTGCGGTCGTGGCTTCCGTACCGACGCGCGATGATCTGCTGCTGGTCGCTCAGGAGCCGGAACGGAAGGTCGAGGCTCTGCGCGAACCGGACGTGCGTCTGGAGCGAGTCGGTGCTGATGCCGACCACCGTGACTTCCGGCCCGAACAGCGAATCGTACTGCTCGGCGAAGGTGCGCATCTCCGCGGTGCACCCGCTGGTGAAGTCCCGCGGAAAGAAGGCGACGACCACGGTCTTGCCGCGGTCGAGGGCCAGATCGTACGGCTGGTCGGCCGGACCGATCCCGTCCTTGTTGGCCCATGGAAGCCTGATGCCCGGCGCGGTGCGGCCCACCTGCGGCCCGGAGATCAGGACGGCGGTCGGCGCCCCCTTGGCCGGCTTCGCGGACCCCTGGGCGTGGATCACCGGAACGGCCGACATGGAGAGGACGACGGCGGCGAGCGCGATTGCACGAGCGGACATGGGACGGGCCTTCCTGAACGGGTAGGGGGTCACTGCGCGGTCGTCACCGCACGGAGCGCGCCGTCGAGGTCCTGGGTGGCGCCGGTCCCGGTGTAGGCCACCTTGCCGGTCCGATCGACGATGACGACGTACGACGTGGTCGGCGCCTCGTAGGCACGGGTGCTTGTACCCTCGGCGTCATACAGCGTCCGGTACGGCGGCCGGTGCTCGGCGACCCAGCGGCGGACCTTCGCCGGGGTCTGATTCACGGTCACGTTCACGCCGAAAAATTCGACCTGATCTCCGAATTTCTGCTGCGCGGCCCGGACGCGCGGCATCAGCGCCTCGCAGACTTCGCACCAGGTCGCCCAGAACTCGAGCAGCACCGGCTTGCGGCCGATGTACTGGCCGAGGTCCACCGGCTTGCCGTCGAGGTCGTCCACCGTCACCACCGGGGCCTTGCTGCCGACCGCGATGCCGGCCTCCTGAGCCGCGAGCGGTGCGCCGCCGAGCCACACGAGCGCGAGCGCCGCCACCGCCGATCGCCACCATCTCATAGCACGCCACCCATCTTCACGAGGTAGTACTCGGCCATCCCGATCAGGACCACGCCGCCGGCGCGCTTGACCCAGACGGTCCAGCGGCCGGGCTGCGGGAGCGAGGCGAGCGTGCCGCTTGCGAGCCCCACCACGACGAGCAGGGCGGTCAGGCCGAGCGAAAACACGAAGAGATAGAGCCATCCCAGGGCCGCGCTCCCGGTGGCCGCCACGAACGTGAGCACCGCCGCGAACGCGGGCGCGCCGCATGGCGCGGCGACCAGGCCCGACGCCGCCCCCATGGCGAACGCCCCGCCGGCCGACCCGCCGCCGAGCCTCGCGGCCCAGCGCACCGCCCGCTGCGGCACCGGCACGGGCACCAGGTCCAGCAGGGCCAGGCCGAAGATCAGGAGCAGATTCGCCATGATGAAATAGGCCCAGGGATTCGAGCTGACCGTGCCGAACAGCGTGCCGGTGACGCCCGCGAGCAAGCCCAGCAGCGAATACACCAGCGCGAGCCCCGCGACGTACGCGAAGGTCAGCACCGCCGTGCGCCCGCGCGAGCGGGTCGCCGCCCCCGCCCCGCCCAGGACACCCGCCGTGATCGGGATCATGGGGTAGACGCACGGGGTAAGGCTGGTGGCCACGCCGGCCGCGAACAGCAGCGGCACCGCGACTAGGGGCTGCTCGCGCAGGGTGGTCTCCAGGCCCGAGAGGGCGAAAAGCGGGGGCACGCGTGGAGTATAACACGCGCCGTCGTGTCCGGTGTGGGCCGTGGGAAGGATTCACCACGGAAGCACGGAAGGCACGGAGGCGACACGGAAGCAAGTAGTTGTGGGGAGACGGGAAGGAATCGGGGCGCGGAGCCAGCAACGACATTTTGTTGGTTTCCGTGCCGCCTCCGTGCCTTCCGTGCTTCCGGGGTGCATCAGTCCCGGCGCACCGGCTCCACGGCGGCGGCCGGCGCGTAGCGTTCGGTAACGTAGCGCTCGAGAATCCCGAGGAACTCGGGTACGATCCCATCCCCGCGCAGCGTTACGGCGAGCCGCCCGTCCACGTACACCGGCGCCTTCGGCTCCTCGAACGTGCCCGGCAGCGAGATCCCGAGGTGCGCGTGCTTGGATTCGCCGGGGCCGTTCACCACGCAACCCATCACCGCCACCCGGAGCTCCTCCACGCCGGGGCGCTCCCGCCGCCATACCGGCATCTGCTCGCGCAGGTAGTCCTGGATCTGCTGCGCCATCTCCTGGAAGAACGTGCTGGTGGTGCGGCCGCATCCCGGGCAGCTCGTGACCTGGGGCGTGAAGCTCCTGAGCTCGAGCGACTGCAGGATCTGCTGCGCCACCTGCACCTCCTCGGTGCGGTCGCCGCGGGGGGCGGGGGTGAGGGACACGCGGATGGTGTCGCCGATCCCCTCCTGCAGCAGGATGCCGATCCCCGCGGTGCTCGCGATGATGCCCTTGGCGCCGAGCCCGGCCTCGGTGAGGCCGAGGTGGAGCGGGTAGTCGCAGCGGGCGGCGAGCATGCGGTAGACCTCGATCAGGTCCTGCACGCCGGAGACCTTGGCGCTCAGCACGATTCGGTCGTGCGCCATCCCGGCCGACTCGGCGAGCGCCGCGCTCCGGAGCGCGCTCTCGACCATCGCCTGGAGCGTGACCTCGCGCGCATCGAGCGGCTCGGCGCTCGCCGCGTTCCGGTCCATCATGTCCGTGAGCAGATTCTGGTCGAGCGATCCCCAGTTCACCCCGATGCGCACCGGCTTGTCATGCGCGAGGGCCACGTCGATGATGGCGCGGAAATTCTCGTCGTGGCGCTTGCCGCCCACGTTCCCGGGGTTGATCCGGTACTTGGCGAGTGTTCGCGCGCAGGCCGGATGGCGGGTGAGCAGCAGGTGGCCGTTGTAGTGGAAGTCGCCCACGATCGGCACCGGCACGCCGATCCGGTCCAGCCCCTCCACGATCTCGGGGACGGCGGCCGCGGCCTCGTCGTTGTTCACGGTCACCCGGACCAGCTCGCTCCCGGCCCGGGCCAGCGCGGCGGCCTGGCGTACGGTCGCGGCCACGTCGGCCGTGTCGGTATTGGTCATCGACTGAACGACGATCGGATGGCACGAGCCGACCGGCACGCCCCCGATGCGGGCGGTGACAGTGTGGCGGCGGATGCGGGGAGGCATGGGCCGGAATATAATTTGGGGATGCCCACCTCCGACGGGGCCGTGCCGCCGCGCGCCGCCATCACCGGCGTCGCCACCTACGTGCCCGACCGGCGCGTCACCAACGACGACCTCGCCGCCCGTCTCGACACCTCCGACGAATGGATCGTGACCCGCACCGGGATCCGGGAGCGCCGGATCGGCGCGCCCGGCGAGACCACGTCCACCATGGCCAGCGCCGCCGTGCGACGGCTGCTGGCCGCGCGCGGCATGGGGCCGGAGGAGGTCGACGCCCTGATCGTCGCCACGGTGACGCCCGACATGGTGTTTCCCGCGACCGCCTGCCTGGTGCAGGACCAGGTCGGGATGCCCCGGGCCTGGGGCTTCGATCTCTCCGCCGCCTGCTCGGGGTTCCTCTACGCCCTCACCACCGGCGCGCAGCTGGTCGCGTCGGGCACGCACCGGCGGGTGATCGTGGCGGGCGCCGACCTGATGAGCTCGATCATCGATCCGACCGACCGCACCACCGCCGTGCTCTTCGGCGACGGCGCCGGCGCCTTCCTGCTCGAGCCGGCCGAGCCGGGGTATGGGCTGCTCGATTTCTACCACCGGGTGGACGGGAGCGGGCGCGATGAGCTGCTCATGCCCGCCGGCGGGAGCTTCCGGCCCGCGAGCCATGAGACGGTGGACGGCCGCGAGCACTTCCTGAAGCAGAACGGGAAGGTGGTCTTCAAGTTCGCGGTGTCGCAGATGGCCGAGTGCGTCACGACGCTGCTGGAGCGCCACGGGCTCCAGCCGGCCGACGTCGCCATGGTGATCCCGCACCAGGCCAACCAGCGGATCCTCGACGCCACCGCCGACCGGCTGGGTCTCGCGCACGACCGCATGGCGTCCGTGATCGCGCGCTACGGCAACACGACCGCGGCGACGCTCCCGCTCGCGCTCGAGGACGCGCTGCTGGCAGGGCGGATCGCGCGGGGCGATCTGGTGGTGTTCGTGGCCGTCGGCGCGGGGTTTACGGTGGGGGCGAGTCTGGTGCGGTGGCAGTAAGCTTTCGGTGTGAAAGAATTCACCACGGAAGCACGGAAGGCACGGAAGGGACACGGAAGTGGTAATTGGTGGTCGAACGCCGCGGGTTGGCGTAGAGCCGCGGGCTTCCGCAGGACAATGGCAATGATGCGCGGGTCATCGGCTTCGATATTGTGCCTTTGCGGGAAACCCTGTGGGCCTCATCGAACATCCTACCAACTCGACGAGTGACAGGGTCATTGGAGCAGCGATCGAAGTACATCGACAGCTGGGGCCCGGTCTTCTCGAATCCAGCTATCACGCCTGCCTGAGGCGCGAGCTGGAGCTTCGGAAGATCTCGCATCGCTCGCAACTGGTCCTGCCGCTGGAGTACAAAGGCGTCGAGATCGCGAAGAGCTATGTCATCGATTTTCTGATCGAAGATCGGCTCGTCGTCGAGATCAAATCCGTCGACAAACTCCTGCCCATCCACTCCGCCCAACTCCAGACTTACATGCGGCTGCAAGGAGTGTCCGCGGGCCTGCTGATGAATTTCAACGTCCCGGCTCTGCCCCGCGGCATCAAGAGAATCCTTTACTAACAGCTATTCTTCCGTGCCACTTCCGTGGCTTCCGTGCTTCCGTGGTGAACCGGGCGGGGTGGAGGCGGGGGACTGGCGCGGGGCCGCGCCCGCGAGTGTGAGCGCGGCCCGGTCGTGCAGGTGAGAGTCAGGCCAGCCCGAGCTGCCGGGTCAGCCGGCGCCAGTCTTCGGCGGTGACGACGCCTTCCTGGAGCAGGGGGGTGAGCGTGGCGAGGATGTCGGCGCGGGAGCCGTCGATCCGGCGGTCGCGCAGCTCGCTGATCATGCGTGCGAAGCGGTGCTCGTACTCGTCCGGCTTGAGCTGCCCGTTGGCGCGCTGGGAGCTGAGCTTGCGCAGCTCTTCCGCGACGCGCGCGGGGGTCACGGGCTTGAGATTGCCGGCCTGCTGATCAGCCATGTCGTACCTCTCGCGGTGCGTGGAAGAAGACCTGCCCGCCCCATTATGGCGCCTGCCGGCGGGCCGCGTCCAGTGTGGTGGTCGGGTCGGCCCCGGACCAGCTCACGTCGGCGGTGGGTCCGTAGGTGGGCGGCACCCGGTCCTCCAGCAGCCGGAGCGCGACCCCGACCTGGGCCCGGTGATGCGCCGTGTGCAGCACCCGCCGCCAGAACACCCAGATCCGCTCCCGCCGCACGTCGAAGAACGGCACGTCCGCGAGCCAGAACGCCTCGTCCCCCTGCGCGAGCTGCGCCAGCCGCGGCACCGCCAGCGCGACCAGCCGGTCGACATAGGCCGAGACGCCCGGCGCCTCTCCCTTCGGCAGCAGCGAGTCCACCGGCGGCTCCGCCAGCCCGATGAACTCGGCGAAGAACCGCCGCTCGGAGAGGATCTGGTGCACCAGGATCTGCCGCACCGTGCTGCTCTTCGAGTGCGGCCGAAACCCGAGCTGCTCGTCCCGGAGCTCGGTCCAGAGCGAGGCCGTCTTGTTGGTCTCCGACGCGTACGTGTCCACGAGATGCTGCAGAAGCGGTAGCCGCGCACGGGGGATGGAGGCGGCGGGGAGGAAGTCGTGGGGGTAGTCCATGGGGGGAAGATAGGCGGACGGGCGGGCGGACGGACGGACGGGCGGACGGACGGACGGACAGACGGACGGAAACGGCACACCGCCCCGGTGTGCTGTCACTGCCCGTCTGTCCGTCCGTCCGTCTGTCCGTCTGTCCGTCCGCCTACCCGGGCGTCACCGCCATCTCATCCCGCTCCCCCGTCCTGATCCGATGCACCTGGTCCACGTCCACCACGAACACCTTTCCGTCGCCCACGTCGCCGGTACGGGCGGCGGAGAGGATGGCGCGGACGGTGACGTCGACGAAGGGCTCGGAGACGCCGATTTCGAGCCGCACCTTCTCGTGCAGCTCCATCTTCACGGTGGTGCCGCGGTAGGTCTCCACCCGGTCGGTCTCGCCGCCGTGGCCCATGACGCGGGAGACAGTGAGGCCGGTCACCTCGGCGCGGTAGAGGGCCTCGAGCACCTCATTGAGGCGGTCGGGGCGGATGATGGCCACGATGAGCTTCATGGGGTGCTCGGCGCGAAGGTGGGTACGGGGGCGCCGGCGGGGGCGGCGTCGGGGATGACGAGGATAGAGCCTTCGGCGCTGGCGTACGCCTCCTCGCCGTGCTGGGTCACGTCGAGACCCAGCCCTTCGGCGCGCGGCGCGGCACGCAGCGTGGTGACCAGCGCGAGCGCCTGCAGAATGCCCCAGGTGCCAAGGGCGGAGTACGCGGCGGCCGCGCCGACGCCGAGCGCCTGCACCGCGACCTGGCTTGCATGGCCCGCCAGGAGCCCGTCGGCGCCGGCGGGGTTCCAGGCCCGGGCGGCGAAGACGCCCGTGAGGAGCGCGCCCACGATCCCGCCGATCCCGTGCCCGGCGAACACGTCGAGCGAATCGTCGAGCCGCGTGCGCGAGCGGGCCACGATCGCGAAGTAGCTCGGCACCGCGGCGAGGGCGCCGAGCACCAACGCGCTGACGGGAGCGATGTACCCGGCCGCGGGGGTCACGGCGACCAGTCCGATCACGATCGCCGTCGCGCCGCCCACCGCCGTGGCGTGCCCCGTCCGCGCGTAGTCCAGCAGCACCCACACCACCAGCGTGGCCATCGGCGCGAGGAAGGTGTTGGTGAAGGCGAGCGCGGCCAGCCCGTTGGCCGCGAGCGCGCTGCCGCCGTTGAAACCGAACCAGCCGAACCAGAGGAGCCCCGCGCCGAGCAGCACGAACGGCACGTTGTGCGGGAGCAGCGCCTGGCGGCCGTAGTCCTTGCGCACGCCGAGCACCAGCGCGGCGACCAGCGCCGAGACGCCGGCGTTGATGTGGACCACGGTGCCGCCCGCGAAGTCGAGCACCCCGCGACTCGCGAGCCAGCCGCCGCCCCAGACCCAGTGCGCCACGGGGGCGTAGACCAGCAGGCTCCAGAGCACGATGAACGCGAGATATGGCCCGAACCGCATCCGCTCGACCACGGCGCCCGAGATGAGCGCCGCGGTCACGATGGCGAACGTCCCCTGATAGGCCATGAACAGCACATGCGGGATGGTGCCGTGCGCCTCGGTGCCCACGCCCGAGAGCAGCGCGTAGGCCCCGCCGCCGATCCAGTCGTTCCCCTCCGCGAACGCCAGACTGTAGCCCAGCAGCGCCCAGACGACCCCCACCGCGCCCAGGGCGGCGAAGCTCATCATCATGGTGTTGAGCGAGTTCTTGGCGCGCACCAGGCCGCCGTAGAAGAAGGCCAGCGCGGGCGTCATGAGCAGCACGAGCGCCGTGGCGACGAGCATCCAGGCGGTGTCGGCCGCGACCACGGCCGGCGCGCCGTCCTGGAGGAGGAAGAGAGGGTGGATCACCGGTCATCCCCAGGTCGAGGTGGCAGCGGGCCCGAGTGGCACCGCCTGAGCCAGTGTAGCGGGCGGGGAGCCGGCGCGCAAGACCTGATGTACCTGAAATCGTGCTGTTTGTGCACGAATCTCCGGACACTGGTACCACAACTCGCCAAATCCGTACTACTCTGGGACCTGAATGGTGCACTCCAAGCACCGAAACTGGTTCACTCCTCAGCCCGAATCCGCACCGCCGTCCCCCAGGGATCCCGCGCTACCGCGCCTCCGGGCACCCGCTCCACCGCCAGCCCTGCCGCGGCCAGGCTCGCCGCGGCGCGCTCGGCCTCTTCAGCACTCGGCACCACGAGCTCCCACTCCAGTAGCCGCGCGTCCTCGTCGGTAGCCGCCGGCGCGCCCGCGGCCCAGGTGTTGGTCCCCACGTGGTGGTGATACCCGCCGGCCGCCAGGAACAGCGCCCCCGGGTAGCTCCACACGGTCTTGTCCAGCCCGAGCCCGGCGTGATAGAAATCCTCCGCGCGCGCGAGATCGCCCACGAAGAAGTGGACGTGGCCGATCACCGTCCCGGCCGGCAGGCCGGTCCACCGCTCGCCACGCCCCGCCTGGAGCAGATCCTCCACGTCCAGCGGGTCGGTGGTCATGGCGAGCTGTCCTCCCTCCTGGCGCCAGCTCCCTCGGGGGCGGTCCGCATACACCTCGATGCCGAGCCCGTCGGGGTCGGTCAGGTACACGGCCTCGCTCACCAGGTGATCGGCCATGCCGACGCGCTCGCCGAGCTCGCCGAGATGCCGGAGAAAGCGGCCGAGCGCGGCGCGGTCGGGCAGCAGCACGGCGAAGTGGTACAGACCGAGCCGGCCGCGCCGCGGAACCGGACGCGCGCCGGCGCGCTCGCGCAGCTCGATGAGCGGGGCGCCGCTGTCGGTGCCGAGTGTCGCGGTCGCCTCGCCTCGGGTCAGCAGCCGGGCGCCCAGCACACGCTGATACCACTCGAGCGAGCGGTCGAGGTCCGCCACCTGGAGCCGGACCGTCCCCAGCCGGACCTCGTCGGGAAGGCGGAAGCCCGGCGGGGCGATGCCATAGCCGGGAGCGGAATGCGTCATGGGTCAGGCCATCCTCTCGTGCGCGGGTCGTCCTGCGCGGTTCGGTGTCCCTGCACCAACCTACCGCCTGACCCATCGGCCCGCCGTGTGACCAGCCGCACCGCGACGCCCCGGGTCGTCGCCTACGCTAGGCCACAAAGGAGACGGCGTATGACGACCTGGGTACAGACCGTGGACGCCGCCGGCTTGAGCGGCGGGTTGCTGGTGGGACGACTCGTGATCGGCCTCGGCATCGCGGCCCACGGGGCGCAGAAGCTGTTCGGCTGGTTCGGCGGGCATGGGTTGGCCGGGACAGGCGGGTACTTCGAGTCGCTCGGCTTCAGACCGGGCCGGCTGTTCGCCACGCTGGCCGGGCTCGGCGAGTTCGTGAGCGGGCTCCTCATTGTGCTCGGCCTGTTCGGGCCGATCGGCCCCGCGCTGCTGCTGGCGGTCATGCTGGTGGCGATGGGCCAGAACATGAAGAACGGCTTCTTCGCCATGAACCAGGGGATCGAGCTGCCCCTGCTCTACGGGGCCGCGGGCGTGGCGCTCGCGTTCACCGGTCCGGGCGCGTACTCGCTCGACGCGGCCCTCGGCCTGGGCGAGCTCTCGAGCCCGGATATCGGCGCCGTCGCGCTGATCGTGGGCATCCTCGGCGCGCTCGCCGCGCAACTGGTGCGGCACCCGGCGCCGGCCGCCCGGTAGGCGCGCACGCGGACGGCCGCGCTCCTCCTGCTCGTCCTCGCGGCCGCCGATACCCCGGCGGCCGACCGCGCGCCCGCATGGCGCGTGATGCGCGACCTGCCACTTCCCGGCCCGGCCGAGCGGTTCGACTACCAGAGCCTCGATACGGCGGCCTCCCGCCTCTGGATCGCCCACATGGGCGCGGGCGAGGTGCTCGCGGTAGACTTGCATCCGCTCGCCGTCGCACTCCGCGCAGGAGGCCTGCCCCGGGTGACCGGCGTGCTCGCGGTGCCGTCACTCGGACGGGTTTTCGCCTCGGCGGCCGGGAGCCACGCCGTGGCCGAGCTCGACGCGATGGACGGCCGCATCCTCACCCGCTTCCCGGCCGGCCGGTTTCCGGATGGTCTGGCTTACGCCCCGGGCGTGCATCGGCTGTTCGTCTCCGACGAGCTCGGCCGCCAGGAGCTCGTGCTGGACGTCGCCGGCGGCCGCGCCCTGGCGCCCATCGCGCTCGGCGGCGAGGCGGGCAACAGCGCCTACGATCCGGTGTCGGACCGCATCTGGGTGGCGGTGCAGACTCGGGACGAAGTGGTAGCCATCGATCCCTCGTCGGACTCGGTGCTGGCCCGGATACCCGTACCCGGCATCGCCGGCCCCCACGGGCTCCTGCTCGACCCGGCGCACCGACTGGCGTTCGTCGCGGGCGAACGGAACGGGCGCCTCGGCGTGCTCGACCTCGAGACCCTGCGGATGCGCGGCACCTATCCCGTGGGCGACGACCCGGACGTCCTCGCCTTCGACCCGGGGCGACGCCGGCTCTTTGTGGCCTCCGAATCGGGTGTCGTCGCCGCGTTCGCCGTCGCGGGCGATTCCCTGTTCCCGCTTCCCCGCTACCGCGCCCCGCACGCGCACACGGTGGCAGTGGATCCCAGCACCCACCTGGTCTATCTCCCGCTGCCGAGCGTCGGCGGACAACCCGTGCTCCGTGTCCTTGCCGCACCTTGACGTGTCGGTCGTCGCGGTGCTGGTGCTGGCTGCGGTCCACATCATCACGCCGTCGCTGCGGTTCATCCGCGGGATCCCCCGCAGCATCTGGCTTTCGATCTTCGGCGGCGTGTCGGTGGCCTACGTCTTCGTGCACCTGCTCCCCGAGCTCGCCGAAGGCCAGGAGCGCCTGGGCCGAGCGCTCGCGTCC
>DASUXW010000039.1:0-49795 GCA_036377715.1 Gemmatimonadales bacterium | reverse complement strand
CGAGCCGGCTCAGGGTATCGGGCGAGTTGTTGAAGTACACCACGTGCTCCTCGCCGGAGACGCGGTGAGTGGCGGGATCCAGTCGTGCCTCGATCCAATACCGCGCGCGCTGCACCCAGTAGCTCGGGCCCGGCCGGCCGTTGCGCGTGCGGGTGCCCCGCGCGACCGCGCGGGTGAATTCCGGGATCTCGTACACCGGACCGGGGAGCGGGCGACTCGCTCCCGGCTCCGCGGCGGTCAACGCCGGCGAGGCGGGCTCCGGCGAGGGCTGCGTCTGGGCGGCGCCCAGGCGCGGGAGGAGGAGACCGGCCAGCAGCGCGGCGGAAGCCGCGAACGCGCGGCCGCCGAAGGAGGTTGCGGCGGACATGACGATTCCGGGGTGCAGGGACCCGGAATGTATCCCGATCTCCCGAGGCGCGTTGACCTTCACCCGTGGGGTCCGGTAGCTTTGCCCCATGCACGAGTTTCCATCGCTGCCGTGTTATCCCTGTCCTCACCTCTCATCCTGCTGCGCGTACGGCGTCACCCTGAGTGACGACGAGGCCGCCGCGATCGCGCAGGCGCACGGCCCGCAGGTCGTCTACCGCACGCGCTGGGGCGAGTGGCGCACGCGGGTGCGCGGCCGCCGCTGCGTGTTCCTCAAGGCCAACGTCTGCACCATTCACGCGGAGGCCTACTACCCGGCCGTCTGCCGCGGATTTCCCTGGACCGACGCCGAAACCGGCGGCCCCTACGAATACGACCGCACCATCTGTCCCGAATTCATCGTGCGTCCCGAGCTGGTCCAGCTCGGCGGGCCCGGCGCGCGCCAGGCCCGAGCCAGCGGGGACCTGTGACGTTTCCATCGCTTCGCACCCTCGTCTGCCCCCTCTCACTCGTCACCCTCTCGATCCTCATGGCCGCTCCCGCCACGGCTCAGGCGCCCGACGCCGCGCTCCGGCACGCGCGTGAACTGCTCCGGTCCACCCCGCTGATCGACGGGCACAACGACCTGCCGTGGGAGATCCGGACGGCGAAGGATCACCCGCGCGACGTGACCGCCTACGATCTGCACGCCCGGGCGCCCAAGCAGACCGACCTCCCCCGCATGAAGGAGGGCGAGGTCGGTGCGCAGTTCTGGTCGATCTACGTACCGGGCGAGATCGCGGACAGCGGATTCGCGCGGGTCCAGCTCGAGCAGTTCGACATCGCGCGCCGTATGATCGCGCGCTACCCGGATCGCCTTGCGCTCGCCCTCACGGCCGACGACATCGAGCGCCAGTTCAAGCGCGGGCGCGTCGCCTCGCTGCTGGGGATGGAAGGCGGCCACGTCATCGAGAACTCGCTGGGTGCGCTGCGCGCGTACTACGAGCTCGGCGGCCGCTACCTGACGCTCACCCACAACGTGACCACCGACTGGGCCGACGCCGCGCTCGACACCGCCCGCCACGGCGGGCTCACCGCGTTCGGACGCGAAGTGGTCCACGAGATGAACCGGCTGGGGATGCTGGTGGACCTGTCCCACGTCTCGCCCGGCACCATGAGCGATGCGCTCGATGCCACCGAGGCGCCGGTCATCTTCTCCCACTCCGCGGCGCGGGCCCTGGTGGACCATCCGCGCAACGTCCCCGATTCGATCCTCGAGCGGCTGCCGAAGAACGGCGGCATCGTGATGGTGACCTTCGTGCCGCAGTTCGTCTCCGCCGAATTCAGCCGCTGGGACCAGCAGGGTGACAGCGTGTGGAAGGAGCTCAAGGCGACGGTCGCCGACACCGCGGAGCGTACCCGCCGGCTCGACGCCTGGAAGGCCGACCACCCGGCGCCGGCCGCCACCCTCTCGCAGGTCGCCGACCACATCGAGCACGTGCGAAAGGTCGCCGGGGTGGACCACGTCGGGATCGGCAGCGACTTCGACGGCATCGAACACGTCCCGGTCGGCCTCGAGGACGTCTCGAAGTTCCCCTATCTCTTCGCCGAGCTCATCCGCCGCGGCTGGAAGGATCCCGACCTGAAAAAGCTCGCGGGCCAGAACCTGCTCCGCGTCTTCCGCCAGGCCGAATCCACCGCCGCCCGGCTGCAGCAGGAGCGGGGGCCTTCGGCGGGGACGATCGGTGAGCGGTGAGCGGTGAGCGGGAACAGCACACCAAGCCAGGTCCGGTGTGCCGTTCCCGCTCACCACTTACCGCTCACCGCTCCCGATTCACAACGAGAACCCCAAACCCCGCCGCCAGCGTCGCGAACAGGAACCACTGGATCGCGTAGCTGAGGTGCGGGCCTTCGTCGATGGGGGCGGGAGCGAGGCGCCGGGGGAACGGGGGCAGGGAGCTGTCGGGGGTCTGCTCGACGTAGACCGGGAGCAGGTCGTAGGGCAGCCGGGTGCGGAGCGCAGCGAGGTCGAGCCGCCGCCAGGTGGTCCGCCCGCCGTGCGCGAGCGGCTCGCCGCCGCCGGACGGGAGCGGCTTCGCGATGCCGCGCACCGTGACCCTGCCGGACTCCTGCAGTCCATCCAGGTCTACCGTCACCGCATCGGGCGCGGGCAGGAAACCTCGGGTGACCAGCACCGCGGGCCCGCTGTCGGCCAGCAGGAGCGGCGTCACCACGAGGACGCCGGGCGCACCCTCGAGCACTGCCCCCCGCAGCACGATGTCGCTGCCCAGATCATAGTGGCCTTGGGCCACCACCCGATGCTCGGCCAGCCGGTCCGGGTCGGTGTCGGCGGCGGTAAGTGTTATTGGGGGCGCCGCGCGGGCGGCCCGGGTAACCACATTCGCTGCCCGGCGCTGGTGCAGCCGGTCCAGTTGCCAGATGCCCAGTCTGGCGAACCCGGCCGCGGCCAGGAGCATGAGAACCATCACGGCGCGTCGGCGGGTGGATGACATTCGGAGAGACTCTGGGTCGGGGCGCGAGTGGTCCGCCTCTTGCGCGGCCTCCGAGCGGCGTTCGGACGACCCCAACTTAACCACGGCGAGGTGAACCATGCGGATCCTGCGGTACGGTCTCGTGCCCGCCGCGATCCTGCTCCTCGGCGCCACCGCCCATGCGCAGGAGGCCCCGCCCGGGCTCGTCGAGGTACCTGAGTCGGATCGGCACGGGTTCTGGGGCGCCCTCGGCGTCGGAGCGGGGGGCGAGTCGTTCGACCTCCTCGACGGCGCCGGCTACAGCGGCCAGCTCTATAAGCCGACCGTGTCGCTCCGACTCGGCGGCACCCCGACGAACTTTCTCCGGCTCGGCGGCGAGATCCTCGGCTGGATCAACGACCGCGGGTCCGCGACCGAGTCGCTGGCCAGCCTGCTCTTCGTGGCCCAGCTCTATCCGGTCACGAGCACCGGGCTGTACCTCAAGGGCGGCCTCGGACTCGGCCGGAACGAGGTCAATTTCGATCCCGGTTTCGATGTGGGCGACACGGGGTTCGCCGGGCTGGTCGGCGCAGGCTGGGAGATCCGGGTCGCGAGGCGGTTCTACCTCACCCCCGCGGTGGACCTGGTCGAGCACCGCTATACCGGCCGGGGTGGCGATCGGTACCGGGAGCGCCTCGTGAACTTCGGGGTGGGCGTCCTCTTCCAGTCCGGGCGCTGACTTCGTATCGTTTCTGGACCCCGACCCACAATCGCAGGTGGCGGCAATGAGACGGATCGGACTCCTCCTCGCCCCGGTGGCTGCGCTGGCGGCCCTGATCGGCTGCGGCGGCGACCTCACACTCCCGGACGCGACCGGCGCAGGGCTCGCCCTGGCTGTCGTCGGCGGCGATCGCCAGCAGGGCACGGTCGGCGAAGCCCTCCCGCAACCGGTAGTGGTGCTGGTGCGCACCGAAGGCGGACAGCCGATGGCCAACCGGGAGGTGGCGTTCGCGCCGGCCGAGGGCCAGGTCACCAGCTTCACGCCCGATACGGCGCTTACCGGGGCGGACGGCAAGGCGGTAACCCAGTGGGTGCTCGGCACCGCCCCCGGACAGTACACCGCCGTCGCCACGATCGTGGCCGAGGCCGACGTGCCGCCGCCGGTCACCATCCAGGCGTCGGCGGTCGCGGGCACGCCCGACACGGTGCGCGCTCTGGGCGAGACGGCCCGGCCCGGCCGCCGCAACCAGACCCTTCCCGACCCGCTTGTGGTACAGGTGGTGGACCGGTTCGGGAACGCGGTCGCCGGAGCCGACGTCGAATGGCAGGTGATCGCCGGCGGCGGGAACGTGAGCGCCGAGCACGTTCCCACGGGCGGCGACGGGACCTCGAGCGTGAGCTGGACCCTGGGTGGCGGGTTCGGCCTGCAGCGCGTGACCGCCGAAGTACCGGGGGCCAACGGGTCGCCGGTGGCGTTCACGGCCGCAGTCCTCTTCTGACCAGGGACTCGGCCGCGCTGTTGTGGCGAACGCACGACACCCGCCCCGCAGCCACTGGTCAAGGCGTTGGTGGCTATTGACTTGATGGGATTCGGAAGGCCTCCCACCGGGCACGCATCCTGCTTCTGAGCCGGTATTCCTCAACGGACAATCCCGTGATCACGACCCGGCAACTGACGCTCGTCATCGCAGTGGGGCTTTCCGCCGCCACGTCCGCGTGCGGCGGGGGCATCGTTCTGCCTGACGAGGGACAGGCGGCGGCCATCACGATCGAAAGCGGCGACGGACAGAACGCGCCTGCCGGGGCGACGCTCGGCCAACCCCTCGTGATCCGCGTCGTGGATCGCCTGGGCCGGTCGGTCCAGGGGCAGACGGTGGTATTCACCATCCAGTCCGGCGGGGGGAGCGTTGATCCGGCCAGCATCCCGACCGGCTCCGATGGCCGCGCGACGGTCACCTGGACGCTCGGCGCCGCGGCCGGCCAACAGCAGGTGCAGGCTCTGGCTCAGGGCAACGGCGCCCCGGCCAATCTCAGCGTCGCCTTCACCGCAACCGCGCTTACCGGCGCGGGTGCGGCGCTCGAAATCGTGAAGGGCGACAACCAGACCGCCCCCGTCGGGTCGGCGCCGGCCGATTCGCTGGTGGTTCGGGCGGTTGACGCCTTCGGCAATCCGGTCTCGGGGATCGAGGTGCACTGGACCGTGGACGGCGGCGGCTCGATCAGCCCGGCCGCGGTAACCACGGGCGCCGACGGCCTGGCGGCGGCGCAGCGGGTCCTCGGCAACACGGCGGGCACTCAGACCGCGCAGGCCGCGGCCGACGGGATCGCGGGGGTCACATTCACGTCGACCGCGGTGCCGGCGAACCCGACGGTGCTGCGGGTGGTGTCGGGCGACGGTCAGACCGGCTCGGTCGGCAATCCGCTCGCCGAGCCGCTGGTGGTGCGGCTGGAAGACGCGAACGGCAACGGCGTGGGCGGGCAGCCGATCACCTTCGTGGCCGGCCAGACCGCCGGCTCGGTCGATCCGGTCAACACGACCACCGACCCGAGCGGCCTGGCGTCCACCACCTGGACTCTCGGCCAGAGCCTCGGCGGCAAGACGGTCAACGCCATCTTCTCCGGCCTGCCGCCCGTCGCCTTCACGGCCACCGCCGTGGCCGCCACACCCACCAGGCTCGTTTTCACCCGGCCCGCGCAGGTGACGGCGGCGGGCGTGGACTTCAGCCCGTCCATCCAGGTCACCATTCAGGACGACGGCGGGAACACGGTCACCAACGCGTCCAACGCCGTCACGCTGGCCATCGGGACCAACCCGGCCGGCGGCACGCTCTCCGGGACGCTTACGGTGAACGCGGTGAACGGCGTGGCCTCCTTTGCCAACGTGTCCATCGACAATCCCGGGTCGGGCTACACGCTGGTCGCCGCGGCCGATGGCCTGGCGGGGGCACAGAGCCCGGCGTTCGACATCGTGCCGGTGCAGGTGGCGACGGCCCTCACCATCCTGAGCGACACGCCCGATCCGTCCGTCATCGGCGCTCCGGTGACGGTGAGCTGGAACCTGAGCTCGAGCGGGACCCCGCCGATCACCGGCACCATCACGGTGACGGTGAACAACACGACCGATACGTGCACCGCGCCGGCCGCGATCGGGCCCGGGAGCTGCGACGTTGTCATCAGCTCGAACGGCGGGCGCCGCCTCACGGCCACCTTCCCGGGCGACGCCAACTATCGGAGCGCGAGCGACAACGAAGCCCATCAGGTGAAGGGGACCACGAGCACGAGTCTCGTCTCCGATCCCAATCCGGCAGCCGTCGGCCAGACGGTGACGTTCACCGCGCACGTGGGGCCCAGCGGCGGCAGCACGGGGGCGCCGGCCGGGTCGGTCCAGTTCCTCGACGGGACGACACTGCTCGGCAGCAAGAACCTCGACGCCGCGGGCGATGCCGAGCTCGGGGTCAACTCCCTGACCGACGGCACGCACCAGATCACCGCGGTGTACCAGGGCTCGAACCTGTTCGAGGCGAGCACTTCGAACCTGGTCACCCAGCAGGTGAATGCGGTTCCGAACGGGGCGCCGACGGCCGACGACGACAGCTACTCGACCAATGAGGATTCGCCGCTCGGCGTGAACGCCGGCTCCGGGGTCTTGAACGGCGACACCGATCCGGACAGCGATCCGCTCCACGCGGTGCTCGAGACCGGCCCGGCTCACGCAGCCGCGGGGGGCTTCACGCTGAACGACGACGGCTCGTTCAGCTACACTCCCGCTGCCGACTTCAACGGATCCGACAGCTTCACCTATCACGCGACGGATGGGTCACTGCCTTCAGGGACCGCGACGGTCACGATCACGGTCAACGCCGTCAACGATGCGCCGAGCTTCACGAGCGGGGGGAACGTGACCGCCAGCGTGGCCGCGGGCGCCTATGATCAGCCGTGGGCGACAAATCTCCTCGCCGGACCACCTGACGAAAGCGGCCAGACGTTGACCTTCGTCGTGAACCTCGACAATGCGCTCGACGCCGTGAAGTTCAGCGCCGGGCCCAGCGTGGGCGCCGACGGCCGGCTGACGTTCACGCCCAGCGTGCTCGCGAGTGGCACCGTGAGCGTCTCGGTCCACATCAAGGATGACGGCGGCACCCAGAACGGCGGGGTGGACACGAGCCCCGACCAGCAGTTCACGATCACGTTCACTCCGTAGGGCAGGACCGGCACCGCCCTCCCTCCGGTGCCCTGCGCGTGTATTTTTCGCCGCTCGACCGCTCGTGCGTAGGCCGGTGTGCCGTTCCCGCTCACCGCTGACCGCTCACCGCTTCTCTTCGACCCCCCGAGTCCCGTGCCGACCACCCGGACCCTCTGCCGTTTTCTTCCCGCCGTGGGGCTCCTGCTGAGCTGCGGCGGGGGCGATCTCGTCCTTCCCTCCGAGGGTGAGCCCGCCGCCATCGTGATCGAACAGGGCGATGCCCAGAGCGGGCGCGTGGGCAACGCGCTGCCCGAGCCGATCGTGGTGCGGGTGACCGATACGCAGGGCCGCGCGGTGGTCAACGTGCCGGTGGTGTTCGCCTTTACGGGGGGAGCCCAGGCCACGGTCACGCCCGACACCTCGGTCACCGATGCTGATGGCCGCGTGGTGTTCCAGGTCATGCTTGGCACGCAGACGGGGGACGGCACGGCGGAGATCCGGGTGTCCACCGCCGGCGGGCAGCGGACCCTGACCGCGCCGCTCCAGTTCTCCGCGCTGTCGGCCGCGGCCAACGAGCTCACCGCCATCTCGGGCGACAGCCAGTCCGCGCCGGTCGGCAGCACCCTCCCTGATCCGCTGGTCGTGCAGGTGACGGACGCCTTCGGCAATCCGATTGCCGGGGTGGACATCACCTGGACCCCGCCCGACGGCGGCCGCGTGAACCAGGCGACGGTAACCACCGGGTCCGATGGATTCGCCGCCGCCCAGGTGACGCTCGCACCCAGCGCCGGGATTCAGCACACCACGGCGGCCGCGCCTGGGCTGGCCGGATCGCCCGTCACCTTCACTCATACCGCCCTCCCCGGCGCGGCCGCCACCCTCGAGAGCGTCTCCGGAGACGGGCAGTCGGCCGTGGTCGGGACTTCGGTGGCCGACCCGCTCGTTGTCCGGGCGCGCGATTCCGACGGCAATCCCGTGGAGGGGCTCGGCGTCACCTGGCTGGTGACGGCGGGCGGCGGGAGCGTGCAGCCGCAGAACGTGTCCACCGGACAGGACGGGCTCGCCGCGACCGTCTGGACCCTCGGCCCAGCACCGGGGGCGAACACGGTGACGGCCGTCGTCTCGGGCGTGGGCACCGTCGCCTTCAACGCCACCGGCCAGCCCGGCGCGCCGCCCAGGCTCTCCATCGAGACCGGACCGCCGGCCACCGCGGTGCGGGGTATATCACTGAGCCGGGCTCCCGTGGTGCAGCTGCGCGAGCCCGATGGAAGCGTGCGGTCGCTGGCCGGCGTGCGGATCACGGTCGGACTCGCGACCGCGGGCGCGACGCTGCAGGGGCCGCTCACCCGCGTGAGCGGCCGGGATGGCCGCGCGGAGTTCCCCGGTCTCGTGCTCGCAGGGCCGCCAGGGACGTACGCGCTCGCATTCTCGGCCCCGGGCTATACCGGCGCCGTCTCGGGCGGGATCGTCCTCGCCCGCGCGCCCACGACCACGGAGATCACGTCCGACGATCCGGATCCGTCGGTCGCCGGCGCGGCGGTGCGGGTGGCGTACCGGGTGCTCTCGAACGGCGGTACGCCGATCGGCACCGTGCGCGTGACCTCGGACGACGGCGCGAGCTGTATCGCCGACGTGGCTGCCGGTGCATGCTCGCTGTCGCTCACCACCGCCGGGACGCGCACGATCACCGCTACCTATTCCGGCGGCGTCGAGTTCGAGGGCAGCACGGATACCGAGCGCCACGAAGTCGGCGCGCCGCCGCCGCCCGGGCTCGCGATCGTGACCCAGCCGCCCACGGTCGCAGTCGTGGGGCAGCCGTTTGCCACCGCACCGGCGGTGCAGCTCGTCGACGCCGGGGGCACTCCGCTGCAGACCAGTGGGGTGACCGTGAACGTTGCCATCGCCTCCGGCGGAGGGACGCTCGGCGGCACGCCCGCGAGCACGACCGGCGCCGACGGCCGGGCGAGCTTCCCCGGGCTCTCCATCGGCGGGAGCCCGGGGCCCCGCACGCTCCGCTTCAGCGCCGACGGGTACACGGCCGTCGTGTCCGACCCGATCGACGTGCAGGCGGCGCCTCCGGCGGCCACGACGACCACGATCATCTCCGATCAGCCGGATCCGTCCACTCCACGCCAGCCGGTGGCGGTGCAGTTCACGGTCAGCTCGCCGGCGGGGACCCCCGCTGGAACGGTGAAGGTCACCGCGAGCGGCGGAAACGCGACCTGCTCGGCCACGGTGGCCGAGGGCGGATGCACGCTCACCCTGGTGACGCCGGGCGCGCGCACGATCACCGCGGCGTATGCCGGCGGAAACGGCTTCGCACCCAGCAGCGACACCGAGGAGCACGTCGTGAGCGAGCCGCCGGCACCCGTGCCGAGCGGCACTACTTCGACTGTCGCAGTCGGCAGCGGGAGCATCGCGGTCGGCGGGAACACGTCGGTGACGGTCACCGTGCGTGATGCGAGCGGCACCCTGCTGCCGGGGATCGCCGTATCGCTGTCCGCCTCGGGGCCGGGGGCGGTGGCGCCTTCCGCGCCCGTCTCGACAGCCGGCGACGGGACAGCCGACTTCAACGTCACGGGCACGGCGGAAGGCACGATCCAGCTCATGGCCAGCGCGGACGGCGTCGTCATCGCGCAGCAGCCGACGATCATGGTGAGCAAGGTCGCCAGCACGACGGTCATCACCTCGGACGATCCCGACCCCTCCGCGCCGGGCACCGACGTGACGGCGCGGTTCGAGGTCACCGGCACGGGCGGCACGCCGGCCGGGAACGTCACCGTCACCGCGAGCGGCGGCCCCGAGACGTGTATCGCATCCGTCGCCGAGAAGAGCTGCAAGCTCAGTCTGACCGTCTCGGGGACCCGGACGATCACGGCCAGCTACCCGGGCGACGCGAACTTCGATGCGAGTGCCGACACCGAGACGCACGTCGTGACGCAGCCCGAGCTCAGGGTCAGCAAACAGCCCTCGGCGGACGCCGTGAACGGCGTGGCGTTCCAGCAGCAGCCCGAAGTGGAGCTGCAGGACGGGACCGGGAAGCATCTGGATCTGGCCGGGGTGGTGGTCAGCGTGTCGCTTGCCCCGGCCGGCGGCACGCTCTCGGGCACGCTCACGCGCACCACGGACGGCCACGGCCGTGCCGTCTTCGACGACCTTGCGATCACCGGCGCGCTGGGCACGTACACCCTGCAGTTCAGCGCCGAAGGATTCACCCCGGCGACATCGGCCCCCATCACGCTCGGCAGCCCACCCGAGGGCGCGGCGGTCATCGCGCGGTGAGTGCAATTCCTGTCACCTGATCGTGTGATCCGCATCCTGGTGCTCCGGCCCGGCCGGACGTACCATAGGCCATGCTCCGACTCAATCCGTGCTGGTGGATCGCGTGTTCCGCGGTGGTCGTCGCGTGCGGCGGTGACCTGACCCTGCCCCAGACGGGCGAAGGGGATGGTCCGCCGGCCGGACCCGAGGCGCCCGGCGGTCACGTCCTCGCGGCGCTGGACGATCGCTATTCCACGTTCGAAGGCGACGGGCACACGCTCTCCATCGCGGCTCCCGGCGTGCTGGCGAACGATCGGCTCGACGGTGTCGAGAGTCTCGCGCTCGGCGCCGCGATCGCGGAGCCGCCCGCGCACGGCGTGCTCGACCTTCGCGCCGACGGCTCGCTCGAGTACACGCCCGACGCCGACTGGTTCGGCCTCGACCGCTTCACCTATCGGGCGACGTTCGACGATGCGGTCTCGGCGCCCGCCGAAGTGGTGCTGGAGGTGCAGCCGGTCAACGACGCGCCGAGCTTCGTCGCCGGCCCCGATCTGTTCCCGAACGAGAACGAGGGCGAGCAGACGGTGAGCGGCTGGGCGCGGGACATGCTCCCCGGGCCGCCCAACGAATCCGATCAGCAGGTGAGCTTCCTCGTCGAGATCGTCTCGGGCGAGCGGCTGCTGCAGGGGAAGCCCGACATCGACGGCACGGGCACGCTGCGCTTCCGTCTGTCGGGCCATCACGGGATCGCGCTGCTCTCGGTCCGGCCGCACGACGACGGGGGCACCGCTAACGGCGGCGAGGACACCGGGCCTGCGCACCTGCTGGTGATCACCATCTCGCACTAGCCCCGACAGACTCCTTTTCGTGGCCGGTCCGCGGGGCTAACATCCCTGTTCCGCGGATTCATAGCACCCTCTTCCGGCCGGTGCCGCGATGCGCCTTGTGCGTCGTCCCCACGCCTTCCTGCTGCTGCTGGCCACCGCGGCCTGCGGCGGGGGCGACCTCGTGCTGCCCAACGAGGGCCAGCCCGCGGAGGTCGCCGTGGTCTCGGGCGACGGGCAGACCGGCACCATCCTGGAGCCCGCCGCCGAATCGCTCGTGGTGCGCGTGAGCGACCGTTTCGGCAACCCGGTGGCCGGGGCCGAGGTCGTCTGGTCGGCCGACGGCGGGGGCGAGGTCACGCCGGCGCAGACGGTCACCGGTGCCGATGGGCGCGCGGCCGTCCAGCGCCGGCTCGGGCCGCAACCGGGCACCTACGGTACGACCGCGGTGGCGACCTCGCTGCCGGAAGACGTCGCGACCTTCACCACAACGGCCGTGGCTGCCAAGCTGGTGCTGGTCACGCAGCCCGGCGCGATCGCGAGTTCCGGCGCGCCGTTCGATCCGCAGCCGGTGCTCCAGCTCCAGGACGCGTCGGGCAGTCCGCTCGCGAGGCCGGGTGTGACGGTCACGGCGCAGATCTCCTCGGGCGAAGGCGGGCTGCGCGGCACCACGATCCAGACCAGCGATGCCGCCGGCGTGGTGACGTTCACCGATCTCGCCATCGTCGGCCCGCCCGGCGCGCGCACCCTCATCTTTGCCGCGTCGGGCTATGCCTCGGCTGCGAGCACACCCGTCTCGCTCGGTGTCGGCGCGGCCGCCGCCGTTGCCGCGGCTGCCGGCAACGGGCAGAGTGCTCCGGCGGGCACGAAGGTCCCGGTGGCGCCCTCCGTCGTCGTGCGCGACGCCGGCGGGACGCCGGTGCCCGGCGTGGGCGTCACGTTCGCGGTCGCATCGGGTGGCGGAAGCGTCGAGGGCGCGTCGGCCACCACCGGGGCGGATGGTGTGGCCACGGTCGGGAGCTGGACGCTCGGCGGCAATCTGGGCGCGAACACCCTCACCGCGACGGTGGCGGCCGACGGGGTGAGCGGAAATCCGGTGACGTTCACGGCCACCGCCGTGCCCGGCACGCCGAGCGGGGAGAAGAGCTCGGTCACCGCGTCGCCCGGGACGATCGCGGCGTCGGACGGTGCGGATGGGAGCACGATCACCATCATCGTGCGCGACGGCCGCGGCAACCCGATCGCCGGGCAGGCAGTGTCGCTCGAGGCCACGGGCACCGGCGTCGCTCTGGCCCAGCCGGGACCGACCGACGGCTCGGGGACGACGACGGCGCGGTTCAGCGCCACCGGCGCGGGACAGCATGCGATCACGGCCACCGCGGCAGGCACGGTGGTCGGACGTGCGACGGTGACGGTGAATCCCGGTCCGCCCCTCGCCTCCGCCGCCACCGCGAGCGTGCCCGCCGGCATTGCGGGGTCGCCGACGGTCGTGGCGCTGGCGTTGAGAGACCGGTTCGCCAACCCGGTGAGCGGCGCGGCCGGGCAGATCGGCGTGGCGGTGGCGGGCGCCAATCCCGTGGCGCGCGTCAACGTGGAAGATCGCGGCGGCGGCGACTACCGCGCGGCGTACACGCCGATCCACACCGGGACCGATCAGGTGGACGTGCGCGTGAGCGGGGAGCCGATTCCGGGGAGCCCGTTCGCGAGCGCCGTCGCGCCCGGCCCGGCCGACCCGGGCCACACGACGGCGCTCGTGCCCGACGGGGTGTTCGGCCAGGTGCTCGAGATCCGGGTGTCGGCCGCCGATGCGCAGGGCAACCCCGTCGGCCGCGGCGGCGACCAGGTGGGCGTGACCGTCGTCGGGATCCAGGCACTCACCGTCCAGGACGTGGGCGACGGCACCTACCGGGCAATCTGGCGCCCCGTGACCTTCGGGACGTTCCGGGTGGAGATCACGCTCAACGGAACCCCCATCAGCGGGAGCCCTTACAGCCTGCGCGTGAGCCTCTTCCAGTAGGGGGCAGTTCCGGCTATTTTGCGCTGCTGCACGCCCTGGTGGTGAAACTGGTAGACACGCTATCTTGAGGGGGTAGTGCCGAAAGGCGTCGCGGTTCGAATCCGCGCCAGGGCATGACGAGCGGGGGCGCATGGGCGTGCGCCCCCGTCCTGTTCACCAGCCACTGTAGCTCAGTGGTAGAGCACTCGATTCGTAATCGAGCGGTCGTCGGTTCAAGTCCGACCAGTGGCTCTCCGACCGTACCAGCAGCGGCGCCACCCCACAGACGTGGCGCCGTCGTGCATTCGCACCGTGCCATCCGGACTCCACATGCCTGTCCCGGACCCGAGCCCAGCCGCCCTGCGCCTGCCCAGCGGCGGCGCGATGGGCCGGCTCATCGTCGAGCGGGACTGGTCCGAGACCCCGCTCGGGCCGATCGAGCGGTGGCCCCAGAGCCTCCGCACTGCGCTCGGCATCTGCACCGAATCCCGCTACCCCATGGCCATCTGGTGGGGCCCCGCCGCCGTCCAGCTCTACAACGACGCGTACATCCCGGTTCTCGGCGCCAAGCATCCTCACTCACTGGGTCAGAACTGCCGTGAGTGCTGGGCCGAGATCTGGGACGTGCTCGGGCCGCTGTACGAGCAGGTCATGCGGCGCGGCGAACCCACCTGGTCCGACGATCTGCTCCTCCTCATGGACCGCTATGGCTATGTGGAGGAGACCTATTTCTCGTTTTCCTACAGCCCGATTCGCGACGAGAGCGGTGGCGTCGGCGGGCTGCTGATCACCTGCGCCGAAACGACCTCGCGCGTCATCGGTGAGCGGCGCCTCGGCACGCTGCGCGATCTGGGCACCCGGACCGGCGAAGCGCGCACGGTGCGCGACGCGTGCGAGCTCGCCACGGCGATCCTGGCCCAGAATCCGTCCGATGTGCCGGGCGCCGCGCTGTACCTGCTCGAGCCGGGGCACGAGCAGGCCACGCTGGTCGCACGCGCCGGGGTGCTGCCCGACCATGGGCACGTCCCGCTGGCCGCGGTGCTCGAGAGCCGGCAGGCCACTGTCCTCGACGACCTGGTCGTGCTCCCGGTGCCCGGCTCGGCCGGCGCGGCGCCGATCGGGTTCCTCGTTGCCGCGGTGAGCCCGCGGCGCCGACTGGACGACTCCTACCGCGGCTTCTTTGACCTCCTGGTCGGCCAGATCGCCAGCGCCATCGCCAACGCGCGGGCCTACGAGGAGGCCCAGCGCCGCGCCGACGCGCTGGCGGAGCTCGACCGGGCCAAGACGGCGTTCTTCAGCAACGTGAGTCACGAGTTCCGGACGCCCCTCACGCTTCTGCTCGGACCGCTGGAGGACGCGCTGCGGGACAGCGCCGAGCCGCTCGGCGTGCGTCATCACGAGCGGCTGGAAGTGGCCCACCGCAACGCCCTCCGGCTGCTCCGACTGGTCAACATGCTGCTCGACGTGGCGCGGCTCGAGTCGGGCCGGATGGAGGCGGCGTTCGAGCCGGTGGACCTGGCCGCGCTCACGGCCGACCTGGCCAGCGGGTTCCGCTCGGCGATCGAGCGTGCCGGGCTCCGCTTCGAGGTGCAGTGCGCGCCGCTCGCAGAGCCGGTCTACGTGGACCGGGATATGTGGGAGAAGGTCGTGCTCAACCTGCTCAGCAATGCGCTCAAGTTCACGCTCGAGGGCGCCATCCGCGTGCGGCTGGTGCGCGTGTCCGAGGGCGTGCACCTTGAGGTGACCGACACCGGCGTCGGCATTCCTCCCGACGAGCTGCCGCGCATCTTCGAGCGGTTCCATCGCGTGCGCGACCTGCGGGGCCGCTCGCTCGAGGGGACCGGCATCGGCCTCTCGCTGGTGCAGGACCTGGTCCGGCTTCACGGCGGAACGATCGAGGTGAGCAGCTCACCGTCGGTGGGAAGCACCTTCCGGGTCATGCTGCCGTCCGGCCACGCGCACCTCCCGCCCGAGCAGGTGCGCCCGGCCCGCGCGCGCGCCGGGAGCGTGAGCGCCGGGGCCTATGTCGAGGAGGCGCTCCGCTGGCTGCCCGAGACCCAGGTGCCCGCCACGGCCAACACCGGCGCGCGCATCGTGCTCGCCGACGACAACGCCGACATGCGGGAGTACGTGACGCGCCTGCTGGGTGAGGGCTGGCGCGTCGAGGCCGTGGTGGACGGGTGCGAGGCGCTGGACGCCGTGCGCCGCGAGCTGCCGGACCTGGTCATCTCGGACGTGATGATGCCCGAGCTCGACGGCTTCACCCTGCTGGCCGAGCTGCGCGGCGACCCGCGCACTCGCGCGGTGCCGGTGATCCTCCTCTCCGCGCGCGCGGGCGAGGAGGCCAGGGTCGAAGGCCTGCGCGCCGGCGCGGACGACTACCTGGTCAAGCCGTTCTCCGGGCGCGAGCTCCTGGCCCGGGTCGAGTCCATGCTCACCCTGGCCCGCGTGCGGCGCGAGGCCGAGAGCGCCGTGCGCTCGAGCGAGGAGCGCTACCGTGCGTTCATCGAGCTCACCTCCGACGCCGTGTGGCGGATCGAGCTGGAGGAGCCGGTCCCGACCACGCTCCCGCACGACGAGCAGATCGACCGGTTCTTTCGCCACGGCTGGCTGGCCGAGTGCAACGACGCGATGGCGCACATGTACGGCTTCGCCGCGGCCGCCGAGCTGGTCGGCGCGCGGCTGAGCGAGCTGCTGCCGCAGGACGACCCCGCCAACCGCGAGTACCTGGGGGCGTTCGTCGCCGGCGGCTACCGCCTCACCGACGCCGAATCCAACGAGGTGGGCCGCGACGGCCGTCCGCGCTACTTCATGAACAACCTCTTCGGCGTGGTGGAGACCGGCCGGCTGGTCCGGGCCTGGGGCTCCCAGCGCGATGTCACCGAGCGCCGGCACGCGCTGGAGCGGCTGCAGCAGGCCCAGCGCATGGAGTCGGTGGGCAAGCTGGCGGGCGGCATCGCGCACGAGGTGAACAACATGATGTCGGTCGTGCTCGGCTGCTCGGAATTCGTGCTGCGCCGCCCCGATCTGCCCCCGGCCGTTCGCGCCGACGTGGAGCAGGTGCGCGCGGCGGCCGAGCGCTCGGCCGCGATCACGGCACAGCTCCTGGCCTTCAGCCGCCGCCAGATGCTCCAGCCGGTGCCGCTCGAGCTGGATGCCGTGGTGGCCGAGCTGGAGCCGGTGCTGCGGCGGACGCTGGGCGAGGGTGTCATGCTCGAGCTCGAGCTCGCTCCCGTGGGTGCGGTCCTCGCCGATCGCGGGCAGCTGCATCAGGTCCTGATCAACCTCGCGCTCAACGCGCGCGACGCCATGCCGCGCGGCGGCCGCGCCATCGTCGAGACCACGGCCGTCGAGCTCACCGCACGCGATGCCGCCGGCTACCCGGGCGTCAGGCTCCGGCCCGGCCGCTACGCGCTGCTCCGCATGACCGACACCGGACACGGCATGGACCGCGAGACGGCGAGCCACGTGTTCGAGCCGTTTTTCACCACCAAGGGTCTCGGCAAGGGCACCGGGCTCGGCCTCTCGACGGTGTACGGGATCGTGAAGCAGTCGGACGGATACGTGTGGGTGGATTCCGAGCCGGGGAAGGGCACCACGTTTCGCATCTATCTCCCGCTGGTGGACGCGCCCGCGGCGCCGCCGACGCGCGCGGAGCCGGCCCCGGCGCGCGGCGGGGGCGAGGCCGTCCTGGTGGTGGAAGATGAGCCGCTGGTGCGCGACATGGCTGCCCGCGTGCTCGCGGGCGAGGGCTACGAGGTCCTGGAGGCCGACGGCGGGGCCGCGGCGCTCGAGCTGTTCGAGCGGACCGACTCGCGGGTGGACCTCGTCCTCACGGACGTGGCCATGGCTGGGATCAGCGGCCGGGAGCTCGGACTCCGGCTCGCACGAGTGCGCCCCGACGTGCCGGTGCTCTACATGAGCGGCTATCCGGTGGACGAGGTGGTGCGCCGCGGCCTGCTGCAGGAAAACCAGCCGTTCGTCCAGAAGCCGTTCGCGCCGGCGGCGCTCGCCGACGCGGTGCGCGCGTTGCTGGACCGGCGGGCGGCGGTCCGGGCTCAGGTGTAGAGCGTCACCCCGGTCGCCTTGAACGTCGCATAGACGCCGACGCCTTCCCGCAGCTCCAGGCCGCCCACCGCCTCGCGCGTCACCTCGGCCACCAGCATCGGGCTGGTGCCGAGCACCACGCGCACGCGCTCCCCCGCGGGCGGCTCGGGTACCAGCTCCAGAATCGGTCCGTGGAACACGTTCTGCGCGCTCCCCGCGGGGGGCTCGCGGAAGAGCGTGATCTCGCGCGGGCTCACGGTGACGAACACGTCGCCTTCGCCGGACGGCCCCGTCACCGCGACCTCACCCTCCGCCGTGCGGACCGCGCCGGCGTCCGACGGCCGCGGCGGCCCTCGGCGCCCCACCAGCAGGTTGGTTCCCATCAGCTCGGCCACGAACGGCGAGCGCGGGTAGCGGAGCAGCTCGTCGCGCGGGCCCGACTGGGTTACCCGGCCCCCCTCCAGCACCACGATCCGGTCCCCGAACACGAGCGCCTCGAGCGGGCTGTGGGTGACGTACAGGGTGGCGCAGGTCAGCCTGGCGAGCAGGTCCCGCAGCTCGGCGCGCACCACCCGGCGCGTGCGGAGATCGAGCGCCGCCAGCGGCTCGTCCAGCAGCAGCAGCGCCGGGGCGGGGGCGAGCGCGCGGGCCAGCGCCACGCGTTGCTGCTCGCCGCCGGACAGCCGGCCGGGAAGGCGGTCGGCCAGCCCGGATGCGCCGGCGGCCGCGAGCGCATCGCGTACCCGGGTCCGCCGCTCCGCCGACGGGAGCCGCCGCGACGCCAGCCCGAATGCAACGTTCTCCGCCGCGGTCAGATGGGGAAACAGGGCGTAGTCCTGGGGCACGTAGCCGACCTCGCGCCGCCAGGGCGGGAGCATGACGCCACGCTCGGTATCCACCCAGGCGGCGCCGTTCACCGCGACCCGCCCCCGGGCGGGCCGGTCGAGCCCGGCGAGCAGGCGGAGAACGGAGGTCTTGCCGGCGCCACTCTCTCCCACGAGCACGGTCGTGGTGCCCGCTGCGGCCGCGAGCTCCACATCGAGCTCGAAGGCACCCCGGCGGTCAGCGAGCCGGGCCGCGAGCACGGACCAGGAGGAGCACGATGATCGACACCGCGAGCAGGAGCACCGAGAGCGCCACCGCGGCCTCGAGATCGCTCTGGAGGGCCAGGTAGACGGCGAGCGGCATCGTCTGGGTGACGCCCGGGAGGTTGCCCGCAAAGGTGATCGTGGCCCCGAACTCGCCCAGTGCGCGGGCCCAGCTCATCGCCGCGCCCGCGAGCAGCGACGGGAGCGCGAGCGGGAGCATCACCCGCACGAACGTGCGTCCCGGCGGGCTCCGGAGCGTCGCGGCCATCTCGACATAGCGCCGGTCCACCTGCGCGAGACCGGTGCGTGCCGCCCCCACGAAGAACGGTGCCGCCACGAAGGCCTGGGCCACGATCACGCCGAGCGTTGTGAACGGGAGCGTAATGCCGAACGCGCTGAGCACTCCCCCCGCCAGCCCCGCGCGCCCGAATGCCGCCAGCAGGGCCACCCCCGCCACCGTGGGCGGAAGCACCAGCGGGAGTTCGACCAGCAGCTCGACCGCGCGCTTGCCGGGGAACCGCCGGGTCGCCAGCAGGTAGGCCACCGGAAGGCCGAGCCCGACCACGAGCACCGCGGCACCCGCGCTCGTCACGAGGCTCAGTCGAAGCGCGTCGAGCACGAGCGGCTCGGTCAGGCGTCGAAGGAGCGCGGCCCCCGGCGCGCGCAGCACCAGCGCCGCGAGCGGCAACCCCAGCAGCACGAAGAACCCCGCGGCCGCGGCCGCAACCAGCAGCCGCACGACCTGCGCCCGGAGCGCGGTCACGGGCCCGGCGGTGCCAACAGGCCATGCCGCTCGAGCACGCGCCGTCCCGTCGAGCCGAGCAGCGTGTCCACGAACGCGCGCGCGTCGGTCTGGCGCGACGACCCGGCCAGCACGGCGACGGGATACGCGGCAACGACGCCCCACTCGTCCGGGATCTCGAGCACCCGCACGTGCGGCGCCACCTGCGGTGTCACGTCCGAGCGGTAGACGAGCCCGGCGTCGGCCTCGCCCAACTGAACCCTCCCGACCACTGCCCGCACGTTCTCTTCGTTCGAGACCACGTTGGCCAGGGCCGCGCGGGCGAACCCGGACGGCATCCCCGGAACCGATGCGAGTCGCTCGAGCTGCTCTCGGGCATACCGGCCCGCCGGTACGGCCTCGGCGGCGAGCACCAGCTTGATCCCGGGCCGGGCCAGGTCCTGCAACCGCGCGATGCGGCCCGGATTCGAAGCAGGCAGAAGTACCACCATCCGGTTCCGTGCGAAGATCGTGGGGCGTCCGTCAACGAGCCCCAGCGCCACGGCGTGTCGCATCCAGCGCTCGTCCGCCGCGGCGAACACGTCTCCCTCGGCCCCAAGCTCGAGCTGTGCTACGAGCTGCTGCGAGCCCGCGAAATTGAACCGCACCGTGAGCCCGGGACGCGCACGCTCGACGACCCCGCCGAGCTCGGTGAACGCCTCGCTCAGCGAGGCGGCGGCGAATACCGTGAGCGTGCGAGGCGCCGCCGGGGCCGCCGGCCTCGCCGGCATCACCGCGAGGAGGCTCAGGAGCGCCATGGCGGCCGGCGCCCTCACTCGTCCTCCGCCGCCCTTCCGAGCATGACCTCGGTGGACTTGATCAGCGCGACCACTTCGTCGCCCTCCGCGAGCCCGAGCCGCTCGGCGGAGCTGCGGGTGATGATCGAGACGAGCTCCTGGTCACCGACGCCGAGCCGCACCTCAGCCATGACGCCGTCCGCCGTGACCGACAGGACCCGGGCCCGAAGCTGGTTGCGCGCGCTGATGTCGAGCCCGGCACGCGGGCGCGCGGCGGCGGGGCCGAGTCCCAGGAGCCGGTCGAGGTCGCGCCGGTCGAACAGCCATTTCCGGCCGACCCGCCGCCCGGGCAGCTTGCCGCTACGAGCAAGCGCCTGGACCCGCTTGACGTTCAGATGGAGGAGCTGGGCGGCCTGCTCCGCGCTCAAGAGTACCATAGGTGCCCTTATGGTACTTCATCGGCTGGCTCCAGGCCAGAGCAGGTCAGTTCAGGCGTCCCGCCGCGGCTCGAACCGGAAGAACACATGCACCACAACGAGCTGCAGCACCGTCACGGCGATCGCGAGGACAACGTGGCCCAAGCCGCAGGCGATGCCGATGGCCGCGGTCGACCAGATCGAGGCGCCCGTCGTCAGACCAGAGACCTCGCCGTCGGCCTTGGTGATCATCCCGCCGCCCAGGAACCCGACCCCGATCGCGATCGCCTGGATGATGCGGATCGGATCGGCCTTGAGGTCGGGGTCATGGAGTCGGGCATCCTCGGCGGCCGCGACGCCGAGCGCGGTGTACAACGCGGCGGCCAGACAGACGAGCATGTGCGTCCGGAGTCCCGCCGACTTGCCGGCCCGCTCCCGTTCCCATCCGAGTGGCGCCGCCAGCGCGGCGGCCAGGACGAGCCGGAGAACCAGCGCGGTGCTGGAGGCGAAATCGGATGTCATGACCGGTATCCCTGAGGCTCCGGTCCAGGATACGGAAGCGTGGTGAGGCGGTCTGTGCGCCGGGCCACCCGTGGGCCGGGCGTTTCAGGCGCTCAGGAGGTGTGGCGGCCCGCGATCAGGAGAGCGCGCATCGGGTGCGCTTCGAAGGCGGGCTGGAGGGCGAAGTAGCGCGCCAGGACCCGGGTGCCCGGCACCAGCAGGTCGTAATGGTCGAGCACGGCCGCCTGCGCCGCCGGGTCGGTGGTCGCGGCCGTGGCGAGCAGGAAATGGGCGGCGAACGCCGCGGCCTCGGCCTGGTGCTCGCGGCGGCTGCCGTAGCCGTACCGCTTGGGGTCACGGATCGGCGGGACGTTCTTCCAGAGCAGCGCGAGCTGCGCGCGCGAGCGCGCCTGCCAGCGGTGCGCCAGTTCGTGCGCCAGCGTGTGCCGCAGCTGGGCCACGCTCGCCATGCGCGCCGGGTCGAGGGCGAGCGAGTCGCGAGTCGAGATGTACTCCCCAAGGCGCCCGGCCTCGCGGCCGCGCGCGCCCACCAGGCCAACCGGCCGCGACGGCCGGCCGAAGATCGCGTACAGCGAGTCGGCGTATGGGGCGTGCACGATGCCGCTCACCAGATGGGCGGCGGCCACGGCATCGTCGTCGTCGGCCAGTGCGCGCTCCGCCTGCCATTCACGGGAGCTCAGGGTGTCGAGCCAGGCCGGGTGCGCCGCGAGGGCGACGAGCGGCCCCGGTGATTCGGTCTCGAATACACCGCCGTCCACCCGGAAGAGGTATGAGGCGCCGCCGAGCCGCTGCTCCACGTAGGCCAGCGTAACGGCCGACGCGCGCCAGCCGCCGCGGAGCGACTGCCGCATCGGCCCGACGACGGGCAGGGTGCTGGCGTAGCGGCCATCGTACGAGCGGAAGACAAGACCGGTATCGGTGACGAGCATGGCCCCGGCAATAGGCGGGAGCCCGCGTGGGGAGAGATAACCTTCGATCACCGCGCCGAACGCGGTATGGCCGTCGGTCTCGCTGTTCCCGGCGCCTGCGGAGCGGACGCGCAACGTGTCGCCGGCGATCGCCGCGGTATAACTCTGGGCCGCGAGCACGAGAGGGCTCGCGATTGTCGCGGCGAGGGCCAGGCCCGCTGCCCTGCCCGCGAGCGAGCCCAACTTCACCGCTGCGCCAGGCTGCTGCCGTCCGCCGCCACCGGTACGTCCGAGGCGCTCGCCGGATCGACCCAGGTGGTCTGGACCAGCAGGAAGGTGAGCATGACGATCAGGAAAAGCATGGATCCGAGCACCGCGAAGGCAGTACGCTCGGAGACCGGCGGCTTGGGTGCCGTCGCGAGGGTCGAGGGCTCGACCGGTGGTGCTGCGCTCAGCTGGGCCGACACGATGGGGTCTCGTGGTCGTGCGAGGTTGCGCGATGGTGCGGGATCGCGCGCGTGCGGTGCACGAAACGGGCCGCACCAAGGCCTGGCTGAAGATATTGATTTGCTTGACGTTATGGGAACGGCGCCGACCGGATGCGCGCCGGAGCCGCGCAAAACTGGAGGGCCGGCGGCAAAACGCAAATCGCCGGCATCACGGAAAGCCGTGATGCCGGCGATGGGTCGGCTCAGCGAGCTGCGAGCCGCGCGTCAGGCGGCCGACTGCCCCCGGTTGGCCTTGCGGGTCTCGACCTGGCGCTTGAGCCAGTCGATCTGGTCCTTGATGGTTTGCCGTGTGGCCTTGGTGGCGAGCCACTCGAGCGCGCGGCGGCGCTCGTCGTCGCTGAACACCGGCGACTCGGCGAGCCGCTGATAGAACGCCACCTGCTTCTCGGTGGGCGCGTACGGCCCCACCCGCGCGACGGTCTCGGCGGCGGCCGGCGGTACCGGCGTGACCCGCTCGACCGGCGCTTCGGGCGCAGGCGCGGGCACCGCCGGTTGCGCCTTGGAGACGCCGCGCAGCGTGCCGGCCTGGGCCTCGACCACCCGGGCCTGTCCCGTCTGCCGCGCGCTGGCGATGACCTGCGCGCGCACGTTGCCGGGGATGAGCCGGAAGCGCGCGTTGCGTGCGGCCTTCATGGCGCCGGCCTCGTACCAGTGCGGGTTGAGCTGCCGCTCCCGCTGCGCCGTGACCTCTTCGCCCGCGAGAATGCGGCGGACGAAGTCGCGGATGGTGGGCTCGCTGAAGTTCTCGGCCATCCAGCCCAGATAGTCGCGTCCCTCGTCGGTCGCGAGCAGCTCGCGGTAGGTGCGGCCGCGGTACTTCTTGCTGGGCACTCGCGCGTCGAGATCGAGCTGCGCCGGCTCGTAGTAGAGCGCCTGCCGCTTGACTCCGATGACCTGATCGAGCCGGACTTCCTGTCCCTCGGGCGAGACGGCGAACCGTGCGGCCTTGACCTTGAACAGCGCCTCGCGGCCTTCGCCCTCGCCGATCACCTCGTACTGCAGATCTTCTTCGCGGATCACCTGACCCTGCGAGACCAGCGCCATGCAGCACTCGTCCACGCCCGTCTTGGAGAGGCCGACCACTTCCTGGCCGCCTTCCTTCACGACGTACACGAGGTCCGTTCCGGCCACGCCCTCCAGCTCCTTGCGGAGCGCCTCTTCGTCCAGCCGGTCCATCAACTGGAACGGGTCCCAGGGCTGCGGGGCGGGGGTTTGTGCCTCCGCGGGACTTGCCATCGTTTCCGACATGGTCCTCGTTCTCCTGATTCCTGTGCATGGGACCGCCGGCGGGCGGCCCCTCCGATTCCAACGGCCAGTGGAAACGCGGCCGTTCATACCGCCTGGACCGCGGGCGCGCGATTCGGCGTAAGTCACAAGATAGCAATTGTTTACGTGCTGTCAACAGGCGCCTAAGGTGGGGTGCGGCAACGACTTACATCGGCGTTTCTTCGGGTTCCAAACGCGGGTCAAACATGGGGCAAAAAATGAGCGGGGCCGACTCTGTTTCGGCCCCGCTCACCCCTCCGCCCGCCGGCGCGAATTACTCATCGCCCTGCTGCTTCTTGTAGAGCCAGTACTCGGGGCCGGCCAGGTTCTCGGGCCACTCGCCCAGGTGCATATCGCCCCGCCATGCGTCGCTGTCGGCGGGCTCCCACTCGCCGTCCGGGGTATCCCAGGGGAGGTCGCCGTCACTCTCCCAGGGCCGGCCATCGTCCAGGCTCATCGTGGTCTCCTCCCGTACCGCGTGATGGACTCAGGGGGACCCACCACGAACGCAAATGCCGGGCCCGTTGGGGGCCCGGGCGGCTTCCGCGCTTCTACTATCGGCAGGAAGGGGGAAGGGACGAGGTGGGGCCGGTCACCCGAGGAACGTGCGCCGAAAGTACCCGGCCGGGATGGTCCCCATTCGCATCAGTCGCTCGTGGAATGCCTTGGCCGAGAATCGGCCACCCTCCCGTGCGCGCACCGCCTCGCGGAGATCCAGGATCTCGTTCTTTCCCAGGTTGTAGGTGATCGCCTGGGTGGGCCATTTGGAGTAGCGATAGATGGCCCGCTCGGCCTGATCGCAGACCGCGCGCGCGGTGGGGTCGGAGGAGGCGCGCGCGCAGGCGCCCGGGTAGAACGCGACGTGCGCGGTGAAGTAGTCCACCGCCTCGTCGTAGCTCATCCGTCCCGTGTGCAGTCCCACGTCCACCCGCACCCGCACCGCACGCAGCAACTGCCCCTGCAGCTCATAGAGATGCTCCGGCGCGGAATAGAATCCGTGCGGGCGGCCGGGGACCGGCTCCGCCATCAGCTCCTCGGCGTAGAGCGCCCAGCCTTCGGCCGCCATCGAGTCCTCCCACATCGAGGACGAATCCTCCACCGCGCCCGGGGTGAGCCAACGAATGTTGGAGATCTCGCGGGCGTGCTCGGTCATGTACTTGTAGTGCCAGTCGTGGCCGGGGAAGCCCTCGTGCACGGCGGTATCGGCCACAGAAGCGTGGTTGTTGAGCTTGAGAGCGGCGGGGTCGTTGCCGGTAGGCGTGAGATAGAACCGCCCCACGCCCGAGCGCTTGAACGGCGGCGCCGGATAGTATGCCGCGTCGATCGTGCTGCGGAGCACCGGCGGCGTGGGCTCCACGTCGAGCCGATAGTCGGTCGGGATGTCGAACAGCGCCTGCTTGCGCCCGTAGGCCACCGCGCGCTCGCCGGCCTCGCGGTACCAGCGGAACAGCTCGGCATCGTCGCGCGGGGCTTCCAGGGCGAGATGGTCCATGACCGCACGCACCGAGCTCCGCCGCTCGGCGTCGCTACCGAACGGGAGGTGGAGCCCGGCCTCGCGGGCCACCTCCGCGGCCACCTCGAACACCTTCCCCTCGTAGAGTGCCACCTGGTCGGCGCCATAGCCATACAGCTCCCGGGCACTGCGGTCCACCCGGAGGCAGTGGCGCACGCGCCAGTCGTACTCGGCCTCGCCCGAGGCGTAGCGATCCGCCCGCTCGTTGACATCGTACAGGCCGCCGAGCGCACGGCCGAACCGCTCGTAGGCCGCGGCGGCCTTCTCGCCCGAGGCGCTGAGCCGTTCGAGCATCGCCGCCGCGAATGGCCGCTTGCCCAGGCGGTCGGCGGCCTGGCTGCGGAGGGTGGTGCGGAAGTATTCGACGTTGGCGGTGCTGCCGTCGATCCCATCCCGCTGGACCATCCGGCGGTCGGGCAGGTTGCCGCGGCGCTTTCCCTCGCGCAGGTTGGCGAGAGCGGCATCCACGTAGGCGGGCACCCCGTCGAGCCGGCCCACGACCAGCGCCCACTCGTTCTCCGTCCCCAGAAGCCCGTCGGGCAGGCTCTGCATCTGCTGGAGCTGCCAGTCCACCCCGCGAAACGGCTCGGCCACGTAGGTGTCCACACTCCGCTCGTGGTAGCGCCGGTCGTCGAGCTGGTGCAGCACGAATCCCACCTGCGCCTCGAGCACATCCGCGTCGATCCGTTCCACCTCGCTCAGCGCCTTTCGGTCGATGCGGCCGAGCCGATCCCGCACCTGCCGGTAGAACCCGATCTCCTGCGACAGCCCGTCGGGCCGAAAGTCACGCAGCCGCCCATTGATGCCGGCGAGCCTCGGGCTGTACCCGTCGCCGCCGAGATACGTCGAGACAACGGGGTAGAGCTCGAGCGTGCGGAGAAAGTAGTCGTCCCGGAGCGAAGCGAACGGCGAAGGGCCGGGCTCCGCCTCGGCGCCGCGGCTGCACGCGCCGACCTGGCCCAGAACCCCGAAGGCGGCCATTGCCCTGGCCGACCGGTGCACGAACTCTCGGCGATGCATCGTCCCTGACTCGGTGGTGGAACTGGAAAGATATCCCGACCCCTTCCGCCTCCGCATCCTCGGGGCTACACTTCGCCCTCGCCTGTTCGGGACGTAGCGCAGTCCGGTAGCGCACTGCAATGGGGTTGCAGGGGTCGCGGGTTCAAATCCCGCCGTCCCGATGGTAGTCGTGAGTCGTAAGTCGCGGACCCGAATCGCCTCGGCCCGCAGCTTACGACTTTGATTTGCGAGGCGGCTCCAAGTACTCACGACTCACGACTCACGACTCACGCTCACGACTCACGACCCACGACTCATCCATGCGCCTCCTCTCCCTCGTTGCCTTCTCCGCCCTCCTCGCCGCCTGCGGCTCGACCGAGCGGGCCCGCGGCGGCTTCAGCGCCGACCTCGGCGTGGACACGACAAAGATGACCCACGCGCCGTCCGGCCTTTGGTACAGCGACGTGACGGTCGGGCACGGGAAGGAGGCCACGTCCGGCAGCAATGTGACCGTGCACTATACCGGGTGGCTGCCCAACGGGAAGAAGTTCGACAGCAGCCGCGACCGCGGCGAGCCGTTCGCCTTCACCATCGGCGCGGGCCAGGTGATCAGAGGCTGGGACGAGGGAGTCCAGGGGATGCGCGAGGGGGGCCGCAGGAAGCTGGTGCTCCCTCCGGACATGGCCTACGGCGCTGCTGGCGCGCCGCCGGATATTCCGCCGGGAGCCACGCTCGTCTTCGACGTGGAGGTGCTCAAGGTCGATTAGCCGGGAATGTGATCTGCATCACGGTCGGACGGGTCACGGGACCGGCAGAATGCGGGATGGCGCCTTGGCGGTGCCGTCCCCCTTTCATATCCAGGAGGTCCTGATGACCACACGGCACCGCGGTGTGCAGGCGGCGGCTGCGCTGGGAGCGATCACGTTGGCGCTCAGCCTGAGCGGGTGCGCCGCCAAGGTCAAGCGCGAGGAGTTCAACACCGAGGTCGCCCGGCTGCGCGAGGAGATGCAGGCCGGCGACCGGCAGGTGGCGACCCAGCTCGGCGGCCGGGTGGATTCCACCAATCAGGCCGTCGCGGACCACACCCGTCGCCTCGAAGCGCTCGAGCAGGAGCTCCAGGCGTTCCGCAGCGAGTACCAGGTGAGCATGGAGAAGGTGCGCGGCATGCTGAAGTTCAACGTTCCGGTGCACTTCGACTTCGCGAGCAGCGAGCTGCGTGACAGCGATCGTCCGGTCCTCGACCGCTTCGCCTCGGTGGTCAAGGAGTACTACCCCGGCGCGCTGATCACGGTCGAGGGCTTCACCGACCCCGCCGGCAGCCCCGCCTACAACAAGCGGCTCGGCCAGCACCGCGCGGATGCCGTGAAGGAATACCTGGCCACCGCCGGCGGCTTCACCTCCGACTCGATCCGCGCCGTGAGCTACGGCGAAGTCCGGAACCGCCAGGTGGTTCCCGGCGCCAGGGGCCCCGGCGAGGCCGGCATCGAGAACCGCCGCGTCGCGCTGGTGATCGATCATGCGGCGATCGCGACGGATCAGGTAACGCTGCGGTAAGCGGTGAGCGGTAAGCGGGAACAGCACACCAACTACTCCCGGTGTGCTGTCCCCGCTTACCGCTTACCGCTCACCGCTCACTGCAGTTGGCCCCCGTGTACCTCCACCCTCCGATTCCGACCTCTCCCCGCTTCCGTGGTGTTGTTGGCCACCGGCTCGGCGGCGCCGAGGCCTCGGGTCACGATTCGGTCGCGCGGCACTCCTCGATCGATGAGATACTGTCTCACGATCTCCGCTCGAGCGCGGGAGAGCCGCAGGTTGGCGCGACGGGAGCCGCTCGGATCGGCGTGGCCCTGGATCTCGACCGTGAGGTCGGGCGTCAACACCAGGACGGCGGCCAGCGAGTCGAGCACCGGGCGGGACGCCGCGGGCAGGTGGCGGGAGGCCCAGGCGAAGTGCACTGGAGTCCGGTACGGGCCCAGGACGTCGCGGTCGAGGTCAATCGTGACCGGAGGGCTGGCCGGCTGAAGCGGTTCATGTTCCGGTGAAGGTGTCGGGACCGGGGACGGCGCAGGCGCTGGCGCAGGCGACGGGGCAGGTGTGGGGGGCGGCTTTGGAGCAGCGGCCTGGTCGGTGCGGCGCAGGATGATCTCGATCGCACCTTCGCGCCCCTCGGCACGCGCATCGACGGTGGCGGGGGCGCTGACGACGTCCCAGTGTCCCGGAAGCAGGAACTCGTCTACCAGCACCTTGAGGGGGAGTCGCCGGGGGTGGCCCTCGCGGAGGAAGAACAGGCCGGAGGTATTGGTGAATACGACCTGTCCACCAATATCCAGTGCGGCGCCCTCCACCGGCTGCCCCGTCTCGTCCCGCACCGTCCCGCGTACGATGTAGCGCGAGATGCCGCCGCGGAGCTGAATCGGCTGTGCTCCGACTGAAGACCCCATGTACAGGAAGGTGCTCCCCGAGGCGCTGTAGTCTACCGCGCCGTCCGGCCGCACGTAGGTGCCGAAGCTGGTGGAGTAGCTGCCGAGCTGCAGCCGCGCGGTGACGTTGAGCGCGCTCCGGAACGGCTGGAACGGACGGAACGGCTGGTGCACGATCTGATAGTCGATCCCGAACTCTCCGACGGACGTGAGCAGACTGGCGCCGAGCAGCACGGTCGCGCGCTTGTGTTGATAGCTGATCTGCTGCATCAGCCCGACGTGTGGGCTGACCCGCCAGCGCAGATTTGCGAGCGGCGTCGTGCTCACCGGCCGACCGTCCGGTCTGCTCTGCAGTACGAACACCTCGGCGTCGAGCCATGGGCTCAGCTCGCGACCCAGCGCGGCGTACGAGCTCAGGTTGCGGATGCCCTCCGAACGTGAGTCGTACAGCCCCGCCCCTGCCCGCCATTCGCCGATCCGCCCGGCGGCGAACGCCGAATTGCCGCTCGCACGCAGAGCGGGCCGGACGTCGGCGGAGTCCTGTACGAAGTTCTGGCGGGCCACGCCCACGCTGAATCCGTCCGTCAGATCGTACGTGACCTGCAGGTTCTCACGGTCGTTTTCCGTCTGGTAAGGCGTGGGCACCGCGACCCGACGGAACCGGTCGGGGTTCCAGGCATAGCTTGCCCGCACGCCGAGGGGACCGCGCCGCCACGCCAGGCTGGACGCGGCGTAGGGACGGTCGGAGCCGACACCGGCAGCGACCGCGGTGGTGAGATCGGGAGTCGGCTGCCACTCGAGCCCCGGCATCACCGTCTGCCGCTCGGCGGCGACCACGGTGGTCGAGAGCCTGACGTCGGAGGAGAGCTTTCGGGAAGCGATCAGCGCGCCGAGCGGCCGCTCGACACTGGTCGGCTGAAAGGTCTGGGCCCCGAGACCGCTCGAGCTGGCGCCGGCGAAAAGCGCGTACGAGGTCCGCTCGTCGCCGCCGGCCCAGCCGGCACCCTGCACCAGAACGTTGTGGCCACCGTTGAAGATGTCGGTGGGGAAGCGGATCCGGAGCACGTCGTTGCCGAGCCGGAGCGTGTCGCGCCCGACGCCGGTCCGCAGAAACGCGCCGACGCGCACGCCGTCGAGATAGCCGATCCCCACCCACCCGTCCGCGCCGGGGCGCCAGAAGTTGGCCGTGGCCCCATAGCCGTCCACCAGGGTCGAGCCGCCGCCCTCCACCTGCACCACGGTCTGCGCGCCCGCCGGTGCGGCCCCCAGGGCCAGCGCGGCCAGGGCGAGCGGCACCCCGCGGACCCCGGACATCGGCTCAGCGTCCCGCCAAGACGGCGGTGAGAGTGGTGTCGAGGGTGAATCTGGCGGTTCTCACCGTGACCCGGTTCGGCAGCGCGGTGCCTTCCCATGCCGCTTCGACCCAGCGGCTGCGGTGTGGAAAGAGCGGGAACCCTCCACCCGGGGGCGATCGTCGGCCGCCGTCGCTCGCGGTCAGCTCGAGCACGCGGCCCAGTCGCGGTCCGAGGTTCTCGAGCCGCACGCGAACGCGATGTGCCGCCGTGTCCACCTCCAGGGCGCGCACCACGACATCGTCGGCCTGCAGGCGGTGCTTCTGATTGAGATACACCACGTGCGGCAGCAGGATGCGCACGTTGAGGCCGTTGTCGGCGCGCGCTCCCGTCATCGCGCTCACGATGTTGAACCAGGCGGGCAGGCTGTCGGTGTCGGCCTCGTAGAAGACGGTGTAGGCGCCGCGAGGTGGGATGCGGAAGCTCATCGCGGAGAGCCGGACGTGCACTCGCGACGTATCCAGCGGCTCGTCGATCACCTCGCCGGCATCGGTGACCCGGAAGCCCCGCACGTCCAAAACGACGTTCAGCGGATACAGCGTGCCGTTCGTGAGGCGGAAGCTGGAGCGCGCGCGCTCCTGATACTCTGCGATCGGGGGAGTGACCGACTGCGCGGGAAGCGAATGGGGCAGCGAGAGCAGGAGCGCGGCAAGCCGGGCGAGCCGCCGGGTCAGCCGGCGGAGCTCGCTCCCGTTTGCGACGGCGGCCCTGATCCCGCGCATGGCACCTCATTGGGTGAACACCATCAGGTTCAGCGTCCCCGCGCCGCGCCGCAGCTCGAGCATTTCGGTGCGAGTGCCGCGGCCCCGGTCCGGCGGCGTGGATTGCCGGAAGAGCAGGAACGCTTCCGCCGGCGGACGGCCCAGCACCTCGATCGGCCTGATCCCCGTCGCGCCGCGCGCCGACGCCAGCCGCGGGGGCTCGACGAACGCGACCACCGCCAGCGGGCCGGACTCATCACGGTCGATGTTCCAGGCGGTCCACACCGCGGCCGCCGTGGAATCATCGGCGGGCTCGACCAGCCCGAGCGAGATCGAGGACTGCCGAACGGCTGTCAGGCTCACCGACGCGCCGGAGGAGAGCAGCCCGGCCTGAGCGGCGAGCGGGCTCGCGGCGAGCAGGATCGTTCCGGCTAGCAGGGTGGCGGATCGGAGCATGGCCGAACGTACCGGCCGATTCGCGGACCCGCCAGAACCCCCTCGGACTCCTGCCGCTACTGCGTCACGGCCTGGATCGTCAGCGTTCCCGAGTAGGCGCCTGCGGGAAGGCTGGGAAACCCCACCAGGTCGAGTGCGAGGTCGAGATTGTCGGTTCGGTTCCCTACCTTGTTCGACCCGGAGATGCTCTGGCTGAACAGGTGGAGCGATCCTCCGGCTGTGCCGGCGCCCGCCACCGGACCCGCCGTCATCGCGGTGTAGGCCGCGGGCAGGCCCGTCGTCATGCGGCCCAGTACCCTGCTCGATGCGATCTGGGTGCTCCCGCCGGTCAGGGCCTGGGCAGGCACCGCGAAATACGCCACCAGCTCCACCGAGCTGCTCTGCCCCGGCTGCAGGTTCCAGTTGGTGCGCACCACGACCGGCGACGGAAAGTTGTTGACCGCGTTGTCCGTGAGGCTGGGGATCGTCTGCGCCGCGCCCGACAATACCGTCACGCCGAGCACGCTCGGTGCCGCGGCCACCAGCGAGAGGATCTGCGCGGGCGCAAGCTGGCCTGCCTGCGCCTGCACAGTGCGCGCGGCCGACAGCCCCAGGGCGACGGCCACGAGGGCTCGACCGCGCGCGGCGATGCGCATGAGCGCTACTGCACCACGGCCTGCAGGTTGAGCGTCCCGGTATAGTTGCCGGCCACGGTGGCGGTATTCGCCAGGTTCAGCCGGACGTCGAGCTGGTCGGAACGGCTGCCGAAATACGTGCCCGCACCGACCGCCTGCGAGAACAGCATCAGGCTCCCGTTGGCCACGCCGACGCCGCCGGTGGCCCCGCTGGTGAACGGCGCGAACGCCGCCGCCCCCACACGGCCCTCGACCTTCGAGGACGGGATGTAGTCCGTGCCGTTGGCGAGCGCCTGGGCGGGGGTCGCGAACCACCCGACCAGGTTCACCGACGTGCCGGACGTCAGGTTCCAGGAGGTCGTCAGATTCACGGCGCTGAAGACGTTGGCGGCCGAGCTGTCGGTGATGCTCGCCAGGGTCGCCGTCGCGGAGGTGGGGCTCACGGTGAGTGTGGCCGCCTTGGTGGCCGTGAGCGATACCGTCGCGGGGCTGGAGGTGAGGCCCGCCTGGGCCTGGGCAGCGCCGGCGGTCAGCGCCAGCGCCACGGCGCCCGCGATCCCGCGCGAAACGAGGTACATGACCGACTCCTGGGCTGGGGGAGGGTGCCCGCCGTGCCGGAGGCGGCGCAGCGAGGTTGGCGTCCTGGAGTCAATAGGCGTGCCAGCAATGGCACCGTGGCCAGGCACCTGGCTCTAGCAGCGAGTCGGCTCTGACTGCTGAAGTAAGCCGCTGTCGGGTAGCTACTTAGCTGGTGAAGCCGACATGGCGCCCGGGCGGCGGCCCAGCGGCGGATCCGGCGCCGACCCAGCCCCGCCGATCAAGGACTCTCAATTCGCGACAGCCGAGGTGAGCCGAAGCACGATGTCTTCCACCACGCCGCCCTCGGGCGAGGGATCGACCCGGAAGCGGCTCGGTGCGCCCCGTGCCTTGAGCTGGGCGAGCACCTCTTGGGGCAGGGTGGCCTCGTACTCGCCCGGCCTGAGCCCCACG
This sequence comes from Gemmatimonadales bacterium, assembly GCA_036377715.1. Lineage (GTDB taxonomy): Bacteria > Gemmatimonadota > Gemmatimonadetes > Gemmatimonadales > GWC2-71-9 > CAVVWJ01. The sequence continues at coordinate 17,396 of DASUXW010000039.1, read as the reverse complement.
GCGTAGAATGCGCCATCCGAGAAGGTTGTCACCCGGATGATCGCCCCCGATGCGACATGCCGCAGGAGCACCGGCACACCGCCCACCGCCGCGTGCTCGTCGATCTCCACGCGTCCCGCGGCCTCGCTGGCCGGCAGCATCGGGACATCCACCGCGTCGTGGGAGTTGGGCCCGGGCGTCAGGTGGAACAACAGGGCGGTGGGCACCCAGAGCGGATCATCGAGCGAGAGCGTGTCGACCTCGACCGATGTGGCCTCGAACGGCACCAGGTCCCACGCCGAGTAGCGGCCCAGCAAGTCCGTGATCACCCCACGTGATCCGACCCGGAGCCTGACATGGGGCACGCCGGGCTCGTCGGCGTCGTGCTGGCCGTTGCCGTTGAGGTCGCGGTAGACCCGCCCCACGACCCGGGCGCGGCCGATCAGCCGGCTGTTGCCGAATTCGAAGCGGCCGAGGTGCGGGTCGTACGTGGCCGAGCCTTCGACCAGACTGGTGCCGTCCAGACCGGTCTCTGCCGTCCAGCGGCTCCGGCTGATCGCGCGGAGCGACGGCAGGTTGGTGGAGAGCGCCAAGTCGAGCGCGAGCCCGTGCTGCCCGCGGGACCACCCGGTGCCGAGGTCGAGGCGGATGGGCCCGGTGATCTGCCGGCCGATGCTTGTCGCGATGCGCGACAGTCCGTCGGTCTCCAGCGAGAGCTCCCCGCGCAGATACAGCGAACGCAAGACCGGGCCCGGACCGCGGAGCACCAGATCGCCCGCGGCATCGACGCCCACCTCGTCGGTGACCGCGGCGGCCGGTCCGAGCCGCCGGTGGTGCAGCCCGGTGACCACGCGCAGCGCCGCGAGCCGCGTCGTGAGTGCCAGGCGCTCCGCATCGGCGGTCCCGGACGTCAGCGAGCCGCGGGAGAGGGCAAGCTGCAGATAGGTGCTGCCCACCAGCGGGCGCGGACGCCAGAACGCCACGAGGTCGGTGCGCGAGCGCTCCGAGCCCGACGTCACGAGCGGTGAGGTGACGCCGGTGTCGAACCGGGTGTGCTCGAGATCGAGGTGGATGTCCGCCGTGGGGTCGAAATCGGCGCGTCCGCGCACGAACCCGTTCGCCACCGCCTCGAGGGTGAGGCCCGTCGAGGCCGTTGCCGCCGCCGAGACGAGCGCATAGGGGTGCCAGAGATCGGGCACCGAGTCCCGCCAGAAATTGTCCGATCCCGCCTCGGCGGTGAGCCAGCGGGTCACGCCGTAGCGGGCCGAGAGCGAGAGCGCGGCCGCACACGGCGCGTCGTCGCAGGCGCCCGCGCTCGCGGCATATTCGAAGCGGCCGCGGGGAAGCCGGTCGAACGGCACCTGCACGATCCGCCGCGAATGGACCACCTCACCGTTCGGGCCGTAGGCCAGCACCTCGACCGGATTGGCGCCGTAGCGGAGCGGGAGGTCGAGCGCGTAGCGCCCCGAGCCGCTCGACGGAGCGTAGCCGAGCAGCTGCTGGTCGCGGTACAGATCCACTTCCCAGCCCTCGGGCACGGAGCCTTCGAGCAGCTCCTGTCCGAAGGCGGCGGGCCGGAGGAACGGCGCGTTGGTGAGCTCGAAGCCGCGCACGGTGCGGCCCCGCCGGGCGCCGGGCACGATGTCGCCCAGACGGAACTGCCGTACCCAGCGGTTGGCGGGCCAGGCCCCCGACCAGGACGACCGCATTTCGGTTCGACCACCCGCGGGCGATTGCTGTCCCAGGTACTGCAGCTCGAGGCTGCCGCCCAGCACCTGTGCGCCGAGGCCGAGCTGCACCAGGGACGCATTCACCGGGTCGGTGAGCGAACCGGTGTAGGTCCAGTCGAGCACGGCGCCGTCGGCCACCCGGCGCGGGCGGGGGAGCGAGACCTCCCAGGGCGTGGTGGTGGGAAGGCCAAGCAGCGCACGGCGCCGCTGCTCGCGCGCGAGACGACGCACGACCGGCAGATGCGCCGTGTGACCGGCGACCAGGATGAGCTCACCAGGGTCGGCCTGGAAGGTGACGTCGAGCGCCGGGCCGAGCGCGTCCGCGCTCGCGTAGAGCTCGCCGCCGCTCCAGACCAGCGAGCCCGGCGGGACTCGCCACGCGCTGTCGCCGCGCGTCACCCTGGCGGAATCCGCATCGAACGCGAAGCGCACCCGCCCCGGCTCGAGCACGCCGGTCAACCGGTGCTCCGGCTCGGCGGCGCTGGTCCGGACCTCGGCCAGCTCGAGGAAGCGCCGCACGGGGATCAGGAGCAGCGTGTCGCGTCCGAGCGCGGAGATCACTTCGACCGGGCCGCCGTCGATTCGGAGCTGGACCAGCATCTCGGTCGTGGTGGTGTCGCCGGTGCCCGGCTGCTGCGCCTCGAGTGCGGGAACGGTCAGCGCAAGGAGCGCGCTCCAGAGAACCGTCGTCGCGAGGCGGCGAAGGCAGGGGCGGCGCACGGCGGCCTCAGTTCCCGGTGTAGACGGCGGTCAGCGTGACGGTGCCGGTGTAGAGACCCGGCGCCTGTCCCAGGGCGGGGGAGACCTTGCCGCCGATCCAGACGTAGTACGTGTTCTGCGGCGGGGGATTGTTGCGGATGCGGATGAGCAGCGCCGCGCTGGGCGAGAACCCGACGCAGTTCTTCTGCTGGTCCTGGTTGCGGTGACACCCCATCTGTCCCGCGACGGGATCGTCCGCGAAGCTGATCGGCATGGTGAACGCGCCGGTCTGAAGCACGGCCGGAAGCGCGAAGGTGATCCGCACTTCCGCGTTCTTGCTGCCGTGCACGACGAACTTGCCGGCCGCCGCCGTCTTGGGCGCGACGGTGCTGGGGGTGCCCGGGACCACGACGCCGAAGTCGAGGTTGTTGAGCTGGCCCACCGTGACCGCGGTGTTGTCGATGCGCGTCGTCGCGAGCAGCGAGGCGGTCGCCTGCGCGCGCACGCCGGCGGGCGCGACCACGAGTCCGAGCGCCACCAGGCACGCTCCGGCCAGTGCGCGGCGCATGGCTCAGCGGGCCTCGACGTCCACTGTCCGCGTCACCGGGTCGGCGGGGAGGATGTAGTGCTGGTCGAGATCGCTGCGGGCGGTGGTCAGGTTCATCTGCATGGTATACCGCCCGGCGGGCACGCTGTCCAGCGGAAACACGTAGCGGCGCTCGAGGGGATGGTACACGGCGATCGGCGTCTCCCACTCCCCGCGCACGCGCTTCGCCCCGTCGAGCAGCCGGCAGGTGAGCGTGCCCAGGAACGCGGCGTTGCCCCGGCGCTCGGCGCCGAACCAGACCACGAGCGAGTCGCCCTCGCGTGCGGCGCGGAAGTCGGTCAGATCGACCCCGGTGTGCACCGCGCCCTTGCGGTAGGACAGCGAGATGATCGTCCGGAGCTCGAGCGAGAGCCCCGCGGTGACCCCGCTGTCGGCCCCGACGACGGCCACCTTCGAGCCGCGCGAAGTGGCGATGATCCGGCTCCAGTACTCGCCGTCGGGAAGCCCCGCGGGCGGCGTGGCGAGCAGTCGGACCACCTGCCGCTGCCCCGGCGCGAGCACCACACGGCGCGGGTAGGCCCTGATCCATTCCGCCGCCGAAGGCTCGGTCGAGTCGGGGTGATCGATGAGGCGGATGAACACGGTGCCGGCGGAATCGGTGGCCGGGTAGCCGTACTTGAGGTCGATGCTGACTTCCTCGGCCTGATCGCCCGTGTTGACGAGGTACACCTGACCGGTGCGGCTCCGATGATCCATGAACACGGCGTGCGGCGCCACCAGGATCGCCCGGAGGAAGGCGGGCGAGAGCAGCAGCACGAGGCCGGCGCAGGCGAGCGCGAGCGGCAGGTGGCGACGTGGAGGGAGGAAGCGCATCAGGTCCCCGTGTAGGCGATCGTGACGATCACGGTACCGGAATAGGTGCCGGCACTCTGTGAAGCGGCCGGGGTGGCCGTGCCCCCGAGAAAGAGATACAGCCGGCCATTGTCGCTCAGCGTGGTGACCAGCGGCGCGCGTGGATCGAAGGGTGCCGCCGTCCCGATGAGGCCGTCTCTCCCGTACCCACCGTCGCCCGGTGCGAACTGAAGCGGGAGCTTCGCGCCGCGGGGGCCGGACATCGTGGCCGGCAGCCCGAGATCGATCCGGATCTCGGTGCCTTTGGCGCCGCGGAGCTCGAACTGGCCGGCGCGCAGTGCGTCGAAGCGGCTGACCCTGCTCGGCGTGCCCGAGAAGAGCAGGCCGAAGTCGAGGGTCTGGCGGCTGATCGCGCTGAGCGGCCGGCCGCCCTGGCCCTGAGCCAACGCCGCGGACGACCACGGCGCGGCCACGGCGATCGATGCGAGGAGCAGGACGGCAAACCTCACCACGTTTCCTCCGGCCGGGCTACCCCGGGAACAGCGACGCTGGCGGACCGTCATCGCATCCGCCAGCGTCCCGAGAGGCCAAGCCCTTTCGCTGTCGAGCCGACGATCAGTTGCCGGTGTACGCGGCGCTGAAGTTGACGGTGCCGGTGTACGTGCCGGCGGCCTGGGCGGCGGCTGGGGTCACGGTGCCGCCCAGATAGACGCTCAGCAATCCGGTTGCATTGCTCAGGCGCGTGGTCGCGCCGGTTGCAGGATCGAACGTGGTGGCGCCCACGCGGCTGCCCGCCGCACTGAAGGCGCCCGCATTGGCGCCGTAGGTCACCGGGATGTTCGTCCCGGGGCCCGTGAGCACGGCCGGCAGGGAGGTGAACGACACCGTCACCTCGGCATTGTTTGCGCCGGTCAGCCCGATCTCGCCGGAGCTCACGTCGGTGGGCAGGACCGTCTTGGCGATACCGCCGAAGGTCGCGCCGAAGTCCAGGTCGGTGACCTTCGCGGCGGCCAGAGCCGTCTGGACCGTGGCCGTAGCGGTAATGCTCGCCGTCGCCGGGGTGGCCTGCGCCTGGGCGGTGCTCACCACGCCGGCCACCATCAGAGCGACGCCGGCCAGCGCACCCTTCGCGTAAACGTTCATGGGTCTCTCCACCTTACTGGGGGTTGAACTCGGTCCGTCTCGGACGAGGAGGCGATCGTACCGGGGCGGGCCGAGTCCAAGTTCTGTGCCAGTGAAGGCTGTGGCCGCAGACGTCGGGAATCGTGACAGTGAGATTCTTGACGGCAGCGCCGGGGCGGCGGTTCGCAGGCGGGTCCGGCGTGGCGACGGCGACCCGCGACGGAGGCCGTCGGCCGGCCCGTGGGGCGACGCCAAGTCGTGGTGCGCGGAGCGATTAGGTGTGCTGGATCGGTCGCAGGGTGGACGGGGTGGGACGGCCGGACCGGCGGTGCGGTAGGGGTCCAGCTCGGAAATCGGGTAACCCGGCCTGGGGCGGGGGCGGGGCCGGGCGCTTGCGCCGTGGATCGCTCCCGCGGCGTCCCGACTCGCTCAAAATGCGGCGCGACCCGCCGGCCGGATCGCCTGGTGGGTCACTCCGATTCGGCCGCCTGCCCCGGCCGAACCAGCCGCACCGTCCCCTGGAACGACTCGAGCGACACCTGCGCGCTGCCGCTGCCGAGGGTAAAGCTGAACCGCCGCCCCTTCCTGGTTTCCCGGAGGGTCACCGGGAACGCCGACTCGAACTCCCCGCTGAAGGTGCTCACGGAGATGGCGGCGCTGGTCTCCGGCGTCATGGCGATCGTCACGTCGCCGTTGTGGCTCGAGAGCTCGTAACGTCCGCCGCTCCGGATGGGGCCGTCGTAGCCGACATCGCCGTTCACCGTCGTGGCCTCGAGGCTGGTGGCGTCCACCCGCTGGAGCACGATCTCGCCGTTGACGCTCTCGGCCACGATCTCACCTTTGGAATCGGTGACGCTCACGTCGTCGTTGACCGAGTGGACGTCGATCCGCCCCGAGGCCCCCGAGAGCGTCACCTCGCCTTCGACGGAGCGAAGCGAGACCAGCCCCTGGCCTCCGGTCACGTGCACTTCGCCCTGCACGGTCTCGACGTTCACCGGAGCGCGCGTGCCCGTCACGTGCACGTCGGCGTAGACTCCGGAGAGGTCGAGCGCCATCCACGCGGGCGCCGTGATCCGCAGGTCCGCCGAGGACGGGGGCCCGTGCCGCCCCTCGGTGCGCACGCGCAGGGCGCCCCCGCTGCTCACGATCTCGATGCCGGTGCGCGACGATCCGGCGTCCCCTTCGACGCGGACCGCGTTCCTGGCCCAGGTGCGCACGTCGATCTCGCCGCCGTGGAGATCGACCACCAGGCGCTGCCCCTGCTGCACCGGCACGGTCGTGTCCACCTGCTGGACCAGTGCGACCGCAGCGACGGCTAGATGGGCGAGAGAGAGGAGCACGGTCAATTCCTTTCAGCTGACGGAAGAGACGAGCGCGGCCGCCTGACGGAGGAGCTCGAGCTTCCGGCGCCTGGTCTCGGCGAGGTGCGAGTTGAGGTACACGCTGGCCGAATCGGCGGCCAGGGCACGCTGGGCCTGGGCAATGGCGCTGTCGATCGTTGTGAGATTGCGCGCGATCACGTTCACCGTCGTGGTGTCGAGCCGGTCGCGCCCGGCCGCCAGCACGCGCTCCAGGTCGGCCACGGCGCCATCGTAGCCCTGCTCGGCCGCGCGGCGGTGCGCGGCGAGGGTCAGCATGCCCTGGCTGTCGGCCTGACCCAGCATGGGCTGTGTCACGGGGATCGGCGGCGTGGGCGCGCGCGAGGCGAGGCCGGCGCCGGCCACCGGGTGCAGCAGCCACGCGGCGCCTCCCGAGACGGCGGCCAGCGCGATCCCCGCCGCGGCGAGCTGGGGAAGCGAGAAGCTCCACCGTTTCGGCTGCCGCCCGGCCGTGGCGCCGATTCGCGCCGCGATGTCGGGCCACAGGTCGTGCGCGGGCTCGCGGTCTTCCAGGCTCTGCGCCCGCGCCACGATCCGCTTGAGATCGGCGATGACCGCGCCGCAGCTGAGGCACTGCATCAGGTGCGCCTCGAGCTCGGCCCGCTGGTCGGGTGGGAGCTCGCCGTCGAGGTAGTCCGAGAGCTTATCGGTCCACTGGTCGCTCATGTCGTCCTCACCGCTCGAGGTGCTGCCGGAGCGCCATGCGCGCCCGGTGGAGCTGAGACTTCGAGGTGCCGGCCGCCACCCCCAGCATCTGCGCGATCTCCTCGTGCCGGTACCCTTCCACGTCGTGAAGCACGAACACCTGGCGGGCGCCGTCGGGAAGCCGCTCGATCGCGGTCTCGAAGTCCATGGAGATCTCCGGCGTCGTGCGCCGGCCGGGCACCAGCTCCAGCACCGTGTCGCCCTCCACATGCCGCTTCCGGCGGATCCCCAGCGTTTCCCGCCGCCCCAGGACCAGGTTGATCGCCAGCCGGTGCAGCCAGGTGCCGAAGGCCGACTCGCCACGGAACGTCCCCAGCTTCTGCCAGGCCCGGACGAAGACGTCCTGGATCACGTCCTCCGCCTCCTCATCCCCCATCATCCGGCGTACCAGGCTGGCGATGCGGCCCACGTGGCCGCGATAGAGCCGCTCGAAGGCGTGCGCATCCCCGCTGGCGGCCAGGGTGGCATCCACCGCGTCCGGATCGGTCTTTGCGCTCGGCTCGTACCGCAGCGTCGTAGCTCCAGTCCCTGGTGGGGTCATCGCGGGGGGTTGGATCGGCTTGTGTCCCAAAAGGTTGTCATTGCGGTTGGAAACTCGGAAGGTGTGAGCGTCCGGAGCAATCGTGTATCGCCCGGTGCGCGGTCGACATTCAGCCCGTCCGACCTTCCGACTTTCCAACCTCGGGCGCAGATTGCGCGCATGACCGCCACCGCGCACCCCCCCATCTCCGCCCCCACCGGCACCACCCTATCCTGCAAGGGCTGGCACCAGGAGGCCGCCCTCCGAATGCTGATGAACAACCTCGATCCGGCCGTGGCCGAGCGGCCGGAGGAGTTGATCGTCTACGGCGGGGGCGGGAAGGCGGCGCGGAACTGGGAGTGCTACCAGCGGATCGTGGCCACCCTGCGGCGGCTGGAGAACGACGAGACGCTGCTGGTGCAGAGCGGGAAGCCGGTGGGGGTATTCCGGACCCACGAGGAGGCCCCGCGGGTGCTCATCGCTAATGCGCACCTGGTGCCGCGCTGGGCCACCTGGGACGAGTTCCGCCGGCTCGACGCGCTCGGGCTCACGATGTACGGCCAGATGACGGCCGGCTCCTGGATCTACATCGGCACCCAGGGGATCCTGCAGGGCACCTACGAAACCTTCGCCGAGTGCGCGCGCCAGCACTTCGGCGGCACGCTCGAGGGGCGGCTGGTGGTGACCGGCGGGCTCGGCGGGATGGGTGGCGCCCAGCCGCTCGCGGCCACCATGAACGGAGCGGCGTTCCTCGGGGTGGACGTGGACGAGTCCCGGATCCGGCGCAGGGTGGAGACGCGCTACTGCGACCGGCTGGAGCACAATCTCGACGCGGCGCTGCGGCTGGTCGAGGAGGCCCGTGCGCGCCGGCGGCCGCTATCGGTGGGTCTCGTGGGCAACATCGCCGAGGTGCTGCCGGAGTTGGTCCGCCGTGGCGTGGTCCCCGACGTGCTTACCGATCAAACCTCCGCGCACGATCTGCGGCTCGGCTACGTCCCCGTGGGGCTCTCGCTCACGCAGGCCGCCGAGCTGCGCGAGCGCGACCCGGCATCGTACGAATCGCGGGTGCTCGACTCCATGGTGACGCACGTGCGCGCCATGCTCGATCTGCAGCGGCTGGGCGCCGTGACGTTCGATTATGGCAACAACCTCCGCGGCCAGGTGGCCGACCACAGGGGGATGACCGAGGCGTTCGACATCCCGGGCTTCGTACCCGAGTTCATCCGCCCGCTCTTCTGCCGGGGCGCGGGGCCGTTCCGCTGGGCCGTGCTCTCGGGCGACCCCGCCGACATCGCGGTCACCGACCGGGCGGTCCTGGAGACCTTCCCCGAGAAGGAGGCGCTGGCGCGCTGGATCCGGCAGGCGCAGGACAAGGTGCAGTTCCAGGGGCTCCCCGCCCGCATCTGCTGGCTGGAGTACGGCGAGCGCGCGGAGATGGGGCTGCGGTTCAACCGGCTGGTGAAGCAGGGGAAAGTGAAAGCACCGATCGTGATCGGGCGGGATCACCTCGATGCCGGGTCGGTGGCGTCGCCCAACCGCGAGACGGAGGGGATGAAGGACGGGTCCGATGCCATCGCCGACTGGCCGCTGCTCAACGCGCTGCTCAACACCGCCTGCGGCGCGAGCTGGGTCTCCCTGCACCACGGCGGAGGTGTCGGGATCGGCTATTCCATCCACGCCGGGATGGTGGCCGTGGCCGACGGCACCCCGATGGCCGACCGGCGCCTCGAACGCGTGCTCACGGCCGACCCCGGCACCGGCGTCATGCGCCACGCCGACGCGGGCTACGAGCTCGCCATCGAGACGGCGCGCGAGCGCGGGATCGACCTTCCCATGGCGGACGCATGAGTCGCCGGGCCCCGAGATTCCTCATCGGAAGCGTCGCGGCCATGATCATCGCGGCCTGCGCCGCCGGCGGGGCCGGACCCCAGGCACACGGGCGGCGGGCCGCCGACTTCGCCGCGTTCGTGGATCGCTACTTCTCCGCGCTGTACGCCTTCGCCCCCTCGCAGGGGACTGCCGCGGGCTTCCACCAGTACGACGACCGGTTCGAAGACCTCTCGGCCGAGGCGTATCGAGCCCGCACCGACACCCTGCACCGGCTGCTCGCGACGCTCGACACCCTGACGAAGGGTGATCTGTCCGCTGACGACCGGATCGACGCCGCCATGCTCGACGGCGCGATCCGGTCGGAGCTGCAGGACATCGAGACGCTGCGCAACTGGCGGCGCAATCCGATGGGCTACGTGGCGCTCCCGGGCGGGTCGATCGACGGCCTGATGAAGCGCGAGTTCGCGCCGCCCGCCGAGCGGCTCCGGTCGGTCGTCGCCCGGCTGCGCCGGGTGCCCGCCGCTCTCGCCGCGATGCGCGCCAACGTCGAGAATCCACCGCGGGAGTTCACCGATCTCGCGATTCGGCTCGCCGGCGGATCGGTTGGGTTCTTCCGGGAAAGCGTGGCCGAGTGGGCGCGGACCGCGGCCGGCCCGGACAGCGCCCTCCGGCGGGAGTTCCGCGGGGTCAACGACTCCGCGGCGAGCGCGATGGCGGAGGCGGCCCGGTGGCTCGAGCATGACCTGCTCCCACGCTCCCGGGGCAGCTACGCGATCGGCGCGCAGGCCTTCGCGGACAAGCTGCGCTACGACGAGATGGTGGACCTGCCGCTCGACTCGCTGCTCGCCATCGGCGAGGCGAACCTGAAGAAGGACCACGACTCGCTCGTCGCCGTGGCGCGGCGGATCGACCCGTCCAGGAGTCCCGCGCAGGTGATCGCCGCCCTCTCGGATGATCACCCGACGGCGGCCGATCTCGTCCCGTTCGTCCGTGGGTCGGTGGAGGCCGCGCGCCGCTTTCTGGTGGACCGGCAGATCGTGACGATCCCGTCCGAGGTGCGGCCCACCGTGATGGAAACTCCGCCGTACGCCCGGGCCGGGGGGTTCGCCTCGATGGACACACCCGGGGCCTACGAGACCAGAGCCACGGAGGCCTACTACTACGTCACGCCGCCCGAGCGGAACTGGGACGCCCGGCACGTCGAAGAGCATCTGAGGCTGTTCAACCGGCCGGTCGTCATGCTCATCACGGTGCACGAGGTGTTCCCCGGCCACTTCCTCCAGTTCATCTACGCGAAGCAGTTCCCGACCAAGACGCGGAAGCTGCTGGGAGCCGCGAGCAATGCCGAAGGCTGGGCGCACTACGCCGAGCAGATGATGATCGAGGAGGGCCTGGGCGGGGGTGATTCCAGGCTCCGGCTGGCGCAGCTCTCGGAAGCGCTCGTGCGCGACTGCCGGTACGTCGTGGGGATCCGGCTGCACACGCGGGGCATGTCGGTCAAGGATGGGGCCCGGTGCTTCACCGACCAGGGCTTCCAGGAACCCGCCAACGCCTATGAGGAAGCGCGCCGCGGGACCTACAACCCTACCTATCTCTACTACACGCTGGGGAAGCTCGAGATCTACAAGCTGCGCGACGACTACCGCCGCGCAAAAGGCGAGGCATACACCCTTCGGGGCTTCCACGACGCGTTCGTGCGGCAGGGGGCGCTCCCGCTCAAGCTGATGCGCCGGATCCTCCTGCCCACCGACACGTCCGGCGCCCTTTGAAGCTCCTCGAGAACATCACCCAGCTCGCGACCTGCCGGGCCGAGGGTGGGCAGGGTGAGATCCACGCGATCCCCGATGCCGCCCTGGTCTGGGAGGGCGGCCTCATTCGCTGGGTGGGGCCGCGGCGCGAGCTGCCTGCGGAGTATGCGGGCGCCGAGCGGCAGGATGCGGGCGGCGGGGTGGTGATCCCCGGGCTGGTGGACTGCCACACACATCTGGCCTTCGCGGGGTGGCGGGCGGAGGAATTCGAGCTTCGGATTCTGGGACGGAGCTACCTCGAGATCGCAGAGGCTGGGGGCGGCATCGCGCGCACGGTGCGACTCACGCGCGCTGCCCCGGAGCGCGACCTGGTGGAGCGCGCCGCCGGGTTCCTCGCGGAGATGGTCTCGCTCGGGGTGACCACGGTCGAGTGCAAGAGCGGCTACGGTCTCGACCGCGAGCATGAACTGCGGCTGCTCAGGGCGTACCGCTCGCTCGCGGGGCGCCAGCCGGTTCGCATCGTCCCTACCCTTCTCGGCGCGCACGTGGTGCCGCCGGAGTTCGCCGGCAATCGCGCGGCGTACGTCTCCCTGGTGATCGAGGAGCTGATCCCCGCCGTCGCGGGCGAGGACCTGGCCCGGTTCTGCGACGTGTTCGTCGAGCGCTCGGCCTTCACGGTGGACGAGGCGCGGCGGATCCTGCGCGCGGGCCAGGCGGCCGGGCTCGGCGCCAAACTGCACGCCGATCAGTTGACCGCGGGCGGCGGCGCCGAGCTGGCGGCTGAGTTAGGCGCGGTCTCGGCGGACCACCTGGAGTGCGCTACCGATGCCGGGGTGGCTGCGATGGCGCGGGCCGGGGTCGTGGCCGTAAGCCTCCCCCTCGCCTCACTCTACCTGGGGCAGCGGCCGTTTGCCGCCCGGCGCTGGATCGACGCCGGCGTCGCCGTGGCGGTCGCGACCGACTTCAACCCGGGCTCGGCACCGAGCTTCCACCTCCCGTTCGCCCTCACGCTGGCGTGCACGCTGCAACGCATGACGCCCGCCGAGGCGCTCAAGGGCGCTACGATCATCGCGGCCAGGGCCGTGGGCCTCGAGGCGCGGGTCGGCTCGCTGGAGCCCGGCAAGGCAGCCGATTTCGCTCTCCTGGACGCTCCCGACGTGGACCACTGGGTCTATCACCTTCGAGCCAACGCCTGTCGCGCCACCGTGATAGGGGGCCGCACCGCCTGGGCCTCTGGCGGGATGGACCCCGGTTTCGCATCTTGAAAGCTTCCGCACCACCTTCGGTACCGCGTCCCCGTCCCCCTCACCTCCAAGGGAGGAGCCTCATGTACCGTTGTCTCACCCGGTTGTTCTCGCCGCAGCGGCTCGCGCTGGTCGTCGCTGTCGTATCCCTGGCCGCGTGTGGGGGCGAGAGCTCCAAGTACTCCGGCACCTGGACCCGCGACCTCAGCGGCGAGGGCGAAGTGAAGATGAACCTCGGCTCAAACGGCAACGTGGAGCTGATGATGCCGTCGCCCCGGTGGCCGGACTCCGTGGACATGAAGGCCCAGGCCGCATTCGTGGGCGATACGCTCGTGTTCAGGGCCGACACCGCCGGCAGTGCCTGCCAGACGTCCGATGCGCGCTATGTGGTAAACCGGACCGAGGACCAGCTGCAGATCTCGGGTGTCGGAATGGATACCTGCGGCGGACGCCGGGCCGCGCTGGTGGGGACCTGGAAGAAGAGCTGAGTCACCGGGGCCACTGCTGTGTGACGCAGTGGAACGCCCCGAGGCCCCATACGAGATCCGCGGCGTTCATCCCGACGATCTCGCGCCCCGGAAAGAGGCCCGCCAGCGTGGCGGCGGCCTCCTCGTCCCGCGGCGGGTCGTACGCGGGGAGCAGGACGACGCCGTTGGCGATGTAGAAATTGGCGTAGCTCGCCGGGAGCCGCTGGCCCTCGTGGTAGAGCGCCCGCGGCATCGGCAGCGTGACGACCCGGAGCGGCTGCCCGTCCTGGTCGGTCATTCCGCGGAGCCGTTCCAGGTTCGCCTGGAGCGGCTCGTAGTTTTCGTCGGATGGATCGTCTTCCACCACGGTCACGACCGTGCGCGGATCCACGAACCGCGTGATGTCGTCCACGTGGCCATCGGTGTCGTCGCCGGCGATTCCGTCGCCCAGCCAGAGAATGTGGGTCACTCCGAGGTAGTCCCGCAGGTATCGTTCGATGTCGCCGCGGTCGAGCTGCGGGTTGCGGTTGGGATTGAGCAGGCACGACTCGGTGGTGAGCAGCGTACCCCGGCCGTTCACGTCGAGCGCGCCCCCTTCCATCACGATCCCCGGCTGGAACACCGGCAGGCCGAGCTCCGCGCCGATCCGCGAGGGCACCACGTCGTCGAGGTCGTACGGCGGATACTTTCCACCCCACGCGTTGAAGCCCCAGTCCACGATCGCCTGCTCGCGGACGCCGTCGCGGGTGCGCGCGAGGAAGATGGGGCCGTGGTCGCGGCACCACGCGTCGTTCGTGGGATTGTGATGGAAGAAGACGTTGCCGCTGCCGGCGCCCACATCGGCGAGCAGCGCGCGGACCTCCGCTTCCATCGTGGGGCCGGCCACATTGATGTGAACTTCTTCCCGGTCGCCGAGGACGCGCACCATGTCGGCGAAGATGCCGGGCACCGACTCGAACTTGCCCGGCCACGAGGCTTCCTTGTGCGGCCAGCTCAGCCAGGTCCCGCGGTGCGGCTCCCACTCCGCCGGCATGCGGTAGCCGAGCTGTGCCGGAACGACCCGCTCACTGCTCACCGCTCACCGCTCACGTTCAGTCGAGATACCGCTTGGTAAGGTCCTGGTATGCGTCGATCCGCCGATCGCGGAGGAACGGCCAGTGGGTGCGGCTCACGTCCACCTTGCCCAGGTCCACCCGCGTGGTGAGGACCTCCTCGCCGGTACCGCCCTTGACCAGGATGCGGCCGCCCGGGTCGGCGACGAAGCTGCCGCCCCAGAACTCGATGCCCCCGTCGGCCGGTCCCTCGTGGCCGACGCGGTTGACCGCGCACACGTAGACGCCATTGGCGATGGCGTGGCTTCGCTGGATCGTCTCCCACGCCGCCTGCTGCTGCTCGCCGTGCTCCGCCTTCTCCGGCGGAAGCCAGCCGATGGCCGTCGGGTAGAAGAGGATCTGGGCGCCGCTCATGGCGGTGAGCCGTGCCGCCTCGGGATACCACTGGTCCCAGCAGACCAGGACGCCGATGCGGGCGAACCGGGTGTCCCAGCTCCGGAAGCCGAGATCGCCGGGGGTGAAGTAGAATTTCTCGTAGTACTGCGGGTCGTCCGGGATGTGCATCTTCCGGTACTTGCCGAGGTAGCGCCCGTCGGCATCGATGATGGCCGCCGTATTGTGGTACAGCCCTTCGGCCCGCTTCTCGAACAGCGAGGAGACGATGACCACGCCCAGCTCTCCCGCCAACGACGACAGGGTCTCGGTGGAGGGACCCGGGATCGGCTCGGCGAGCTCGAAGAAGCGGTGATCTTCGGTCTGGCAGAAATACTGGCTGCGGAACAGCTCCTGGGTGCAGATGATCTGCGCGCCGCGCGCCGCGGCCGTGCGGATGCCCTCCATCGCCTTCTGCATGTTGGCGTTGGGATCGGGGGTGCAGCGATGCTGCACGAGGCCCAGCGTCACGGTCCGGGAGCCGGTGCTCATGGGAAGCAAGATAATGGGGTGACGCGGGTCACCGGATGCGTTGTCCCTTTCCCTCATGTTAGACTGGATATACCAACCCGAAAGGACGGCTCCATGGCTTCGCCGCAGCACACCAACGCGATGAGTGTCCCGGCCGCCGCACTGGTCTCGCTGATTCTCCTCGCGGGCTGCGGCGGCGGGGCCCGCTCGAACCCCGCGCCGGCCGCGGACACCTCCGGCCCCGGCCTGAGCGTGAAGCTCGACAGCACCGGGCGGCCGGTAGTAGACACCACGGTCTCGCCGCAGGACACCGCCGCCAGTCAGGCGGCCGCGGCCTCCCGCGGCCAGCAGGCCCAGCAGGACACGGCCCGGGTCCAGGCGGCCGAATCCACCCAGAGCGCCGCCACGCCGGCCCCCGCGCCGACGCCGGCGCAGCAGGACACGTCGCAGGCCACGGGTCAGGGTCAGGACACCAGCTCCACGCAGCAGGCCGAGGCGCCGCTCCGCGACGCCTACCATCAGGCGCCCAGGGACACGGTCGCACCGGACGTCTATGAAGGCTGGAAGCAGTTCAACCTGAACTGCGCCCGCTGCCACGGCGAGGACGTCCTGGGCACCACGATCGCCCCGCACCTGATCATGTCGCTCAAGCCCGACGGGCCGATCAATACCCAGCAGCTCTTCATCCAGACTGTGTGCGCGGGCCGTCCCGAGAAGGGGATGCCCGCCTGGTGCGCCCTCGGGATGGAAATCCCTACGATCCAGAAGATCTATTCCTACGTTCACGGCCGCAGCGAGGGGAAGATCGGACCGGGGCGGCCGGCCCGGAGAGAGGGCTAGACGTATGCGAATCCCGGTGGTGCTTGGCACGCTTTGCTGCGCCGGCGCTGCCTGGCCGGCCGACGCGGCCGGGCAGGGGGAACAGCGGGCCGCTCGAGTCAGCGAGCGGGAATACGAGGGCTGGCGTCAGTACAGCGTGCACTGCGCACGCTGTCACGGACAGGACGTGCTCGGCAATCCCGTGGCCGCCAACCTGCTCGAGTCCTCGCGCGAAGGTGGCCCGATGGCCGGGCACGGCGCGTTCGCGACAGTGGTGAAGCAGGGCCGGCTCGATCGGGGGATGCCGGCGTTCGAAGCGATCCTGACGGATGACCAGGTGGATGCGATCTACGCCTACGTGAAAGGGAGAGCGGCCGGGACCATCGCGGCCGGACGTCCGGCGCGCCCGTCCGACTAAGCGGGCTCGAGGGTCAGCGCGGCGCTGCCCAGCCCTACCGGCCAGCGCAGCGTGACCGATTCTCCCTGGCGGGTCCGATCGAGACCGCGCTCGGATTTGGCGACGGTCTCGATCGGAAACCGCCATTCGTCCGCCGCCGGGGAGCAGTCGAGCCTGACGGCGCCTGCGAGCGAGATCTCGGTCGCGAACAGGTCGTCAGGGTCTCCCACCGCAGGACCCCATGTCCAGCGCACGCTGAGCCGCCCGTCGGGCGCGAACCGGATGCGCTTCTCGAAGCGGGGCTCGGCTTCCGGATCGGAGCAGACCACCTCGACGTCCTCGCCCTGCCGCTCCACGACGTGGACCAGCGGGCGCCGCGCCCACGAGCGCACCGACCAGTAGTCGCCCCGCACGTACTCATCGAGCGTGACGCCGCGCGGAAGCACCCGGTCCACGAACAGCGCGCGATCGTCGTGGTCGACCGCCGGCCGCACCTCGAGCCGGAGCCCTTCCTCGATGGCGTGAATGCTGGCGGTCCCGTCGTGCTCCGCGCCCGGCTGCTCGGCCGCGCGCTCGAGGGCCAGGTCGTGGTAGGCCTCGCGGCGGCGGGTGAGCGTGTTGGCGTAGTTGATCCCGCGGGCGAACACGGTGTACTCCTCGACCGCGCCGCCCCGCGCCGGGCTCACCAGCGCCGAAAAGGCGGCGCCGTGAATCCAGATCTCGTCGTAGCCGTCGGCGTCGAAGTCCGTCACCTCCCAGGCGAGCGGCTCGCCCCCGCGCAGGCCCGCCTCGGCGTCGGCGAGATTGCGCCAGACCGCGTCGCGCAGGTGCGGGAGGTAGAGGCCGCCGAACACGCCGTGCCAGTAGGCGTCGTTGCACTGTGCCCGGCCGATGGCGCGGCGCACTTCGACGGGATCGCCCCGCTCCCGGGACAGCGTGCTCAGCGCCGCCATCTTCTTCTGCATCCGGTTCGATTCCGGATACTTGACCAGGAAGTTGCGCCAGTGAGTGCCGCGGATCAGCGCGCCGTCGGGCCCGGCCACGCGCGCGGCGCCGAGATCACGCTCGAGATGCGCCAAACGGACGGCGGCGTCGGGCGGGAGCGCCCAGCTCTCCATCTCGCGGTACGACGCGGTCGGTAGGTAGGCGAGCCCGCCGCTGGGCACCGCGTCGAGCGCGTCGTCCAGCCGGCTCAGGACCACCTCGCCCTGCTTGACCATCCCGCCGATCATTCCCATGAACTGCTCGAGCCAGCCCTCGCCGTACACCCACTCCTTGGTTCCGGGCCAGCCGCCGAACTTCTCCGCGTCGTCGGCGAGGACGGCAAGGCGGTGGCCGGCCCCGCGGAGGAAGCGGAGATACTCGGCTGTCTCCTCGGGCGGGCGGAACGGGATGAGATAGCG
>DASUXW010000038.1:0-14456 GCA_036377715.1 Gemmatimonadales bacterium | reverse complement strand
GTCGCCCGCCAGGCTCGACGTGCAGGCGGCGCGGTTCACCGGCAGTTTCGTTCCGGCTGCGTCGGGCGAGTACCGCCTCGCGCTCGAGGCGGCGGGCGGCGCCCCCCTCTCGGCCGACACCGTGCGGCTCCCGGTCCGTCTGGTGGCCGACAGTGCGCCCCGGATCGACGTTCCCGTGCCCGGCGCTGATACTATCGCGCCGCTCAGCCTGCAGCTTCCGCTGGTGCTCGACGCGCGGGACGATCACGGACTCTCGAGCATCGTGCTCGAGAGTCGCCGGATCAGCCGGCTGGGACTGGTGGATTCCGCGCGGCGCGAGCCGGTCCAAGTGCCCGCCGGCGCGACCGACCAGGCCATTCTCGGCTACACGCTCGATCTCAACCGCCGAGGCCTCCTTCCCGGCGACACCGTCCGCTACCGCGCGATCGTGCTCGACAACAGCCCTGCGCGCCAGGCGGGACGATCCCGCGAGTACGTCCTGCGCCTGCCGACCATGAGCGAGGTGCGCGCGGCGGAGCGGCAAGCCAGCGAGGCAGTCGGCGGTCGGCTCGACTCGCTGGCGTCGGCCAGCCGGGACCTCGAGCGCCAGACCGACGACCTGTCGCGCGAGCGGCCGCGCAGTGCCGAGGGCCGCGGCGAGCGCAAGGCCGAGGCGCTGCAGTTCGAGGACGCGAAGCGGGCCGGCGCGGTGGCGCAGCGCCAGCAGGAGCTGGTGCGTCAGGCAGCGGAGCTGAAGCAGTCGCTCGAGGCGCTCCGGAAGAGCGCGGAGGCCGCGGGTCTGGGAGACACGGCCTGGCAGCGGCAGCTCGCTGAGATCGGCGCGGAGCTCGAGCGGGCGCTCTCGCCCGAGCTGCGCGAGCGGCTCCAGGATCTGCAGCAGGCCCTCAAGAGTCTCGACGCGGCCCGCACCCAGGAGGCGCTGCAGCGGCTCGCGGAGAAGCAGCAGGAGCTTCGCGAAGCACTCGAGCGGAGCCGCGAGCTGTTCCGCCGGGCCGCGCTCGAAGGCGATCTTGCCAACCTGCGCGACGAATCGCGCGACCTGGCCAACGATCAGCGCGAATGGAACCAGCAGGTGATGACGGCCGACTCGGTCCGCGCCGCGGCTGCGGAGCGGGCGTTGAACCATCGCGCCGATTCGCTGGCGTCGGCGCTCGACCGGGTCGCCCGGGCGCTCACGCCCGAGCAGCAGCAGCGGCTGCAGGACGCGCGGACGGGAGCACGCCAGGCGGGCCGTGAGATGCAGCAGGCCGCCGACGCCAGCGGCCAGGGCCGCCGCGACCGTGCTCAGCAGCGCGGCCGTCAGGCGGAGCAGTCGCTCGCGCCTTTGGCCGACCAGCTCCAGCGCCAGCGCACGGCGTTGCAGCAGGAGTGGAGACAGGAGGTCGAGGCCGCGCTGGACCAGGCGCTGGCGGAGACCAGCCGCCTGGCCGAGCGTCAGCTGGCCGTGCAGGAGCAGCTCCGGAGCGGGCAGGAGCCGGGGAGCAGTCTGCGGGCGGAGCAGGGCGCCATCGAGGAAGGCGTCCAGCGTCTGCTCGAGCAGATGCGGGAGACCGCCGGCAGGAACGCGCTGGTCTCGCCCGAGATCGGCGCCGCGCTGGGCGGGGCGCAGGAGCAGATGCAGCGAACGCGCGAAGCGATCGCGAACGCGTTCCCCAATGTCCGTGAGGGCGCCGAGCAGGCGGGCGGCGCGGTCGATGCGCTCAACATGGCCGCCTACCAGCTCGTGCGAGCCCGCGGCGACGTGTCCGGCTCGCAATCGGGATCCGGACTGGCCGAGGCGATGGAGCGAATGGCCGAGCTCGCGAAGCAGCAGGGCGGGCTCGGGCGTGAAGGCGCCGGTCTGTTGCCGATGGCGGGAGGCGCCGGGATCCAGGAACAGCTTCGCCGCCTGGGCGAGCGCCAGCGCGCGCTGGCCGAAGAGCTGAAGAAGCTCAGCGCCGGCGGTCAGCTCCCGGGTGCCGGGGAGCTGTCCCAGGAGGCGGAAGATCTCTCGAAGCGGCTGGAGAGCGGGAGAATCGATCGGCGGATCGTGGAGCGCCAGGAGCGGCTGTTCCGCCGCATGCTCGACGCCGGGCGCACGCTCCAGGGGCGTGAGGAAGACGAGAACAAGGAGCGCCGCAGCACACCGGGCAGCGACACCAACGTCCATCTACCCCCGGCGCTGCGCGCGAAATTGGCCGGCGACGACGATCGCCTGCGCGTCCCGACGTGGGAGGAGCTGCAGCAGCTCTCGCCCGAGGACCGACGGCTTGTGGTGGACTACTTCCGCCGGTTGTCCGAGCAGGGGAGCACGCGGTGAGCTTGCGCGCGCTGGCGCCGCTCGCGCTCCTGGTCGTGCTCCCGGCCGGCCTCCGCGCCCAGGATTCGGCGATGTCGCGTGCCTTCGAGCTCGAGCGCCGGGGCGCCTACGCCGAGGCGGCCGACGCGTACCGGTCCGTGCTGTCGGGCCGCCCCGGGAGCCTGGCGGCGCTGCTCGGCCTCGAGCGGGCCCTCGTGCCGCTGGACCGGGAGGCGGAGATCCTGCCGCAGGTGCGGGCCGCTCTCGCGGCGGGCCGGCCGAGCGCGCCGATCTACGGCGTGGGGCTCAGAGCGTGGGCGGCCGCCGACCAGCCCGACAGCATGCGTGCCCTGGCGGAGCGATGGGCCAAGGCCGCGCCGGGCGATGAAACGCCCTACCGCGAGTGGGGCGCGGCGGCGCTCAGCCGGCGCGACCGCGCCGGGGCGATTGCCGCGTATCGAGCCGGCCGGGAGCAGCTCCGGCGTCCCGACGCGCTCGCCGCCGAGCTGGCGCAGGTGGCCGTCGCCGATGACGACTGGCGCGGTGCGCTCCGAGAGTGGCTCGCCGCGGTGCGTCGCCTCCCGGGCTATCGGGTGACCGCGGTGAACTCGCTCTCGCAAGCGCCCGACTCGCTCCGGCAAGAGCTGGCCCGTGCGCTCGGCGGCGAGCACGACCTCCCGGCGGCCCGGCTCCGCGCCGAGCTCCTGTCGCGGTGGGGCGACCCGTTGGGCGCGCTGCGGGGGCTCGAGGCGGCGCTGCCCGAGCAGGTTCCCGTCGCGATCGAGGCGCTCACGGGCTTCCTCGACCAGGTGCGCGGCCTCTCGGGGCACGACGCACGGGCCGCGCAGGGCCGGGCGCTCGAGCTGCTGGCCGAGCGCAGCGCCCCCTCGCAGCAGGCGCGATACCGGCTCGAAGCCGCTCGCGCCTATACCCAGGCCGGCGACCGGGAGGCGGCGCGGCGCATGCTGGTCGGGATCGCCGACGATCCAAACGCCCCGTCGGGCGTCTCGGCGGGCGCCTCGACCACGCTGGTGCAGGTGCTCATCGGCGAGGGCAAGCTGGACGAGGCCGCACGCCGGCTGACCGAACAGCGGAAGTCGCTGCCGGGCGACGAGTACGACGCGCTCCGCCGCCGCCTCGTGGCCGGCTACATCCGCGCCGGCGACCTGCCGCGCGCCGAGTCCGTGCTCGGGCCCGACAGCACGGTGGATGGGTTCGCGTTGAGCGGGTGGATCCGGCTCTATCGGGGCGACCTGAGCGGTGCGGTCGAGCGGTTCCGGGCAGCGGGGCCGTTCGCCGGAGACCGCGAGGAAGCCACCCGGCGCACTTCGGCACTCGCTCTGCTGCAGGCCGTCCG
Organism: Gemmatimonadales bacterium; assembly: GCA_036377715.1. Lineage (GTDB taxonomy): Bacteria > Gemmatimonadota > Gemmatimonadetes > Gemmatimonadales > GWC2-71-9 > CAVVWJ01. The sequence goes on along the minus strand of DASUXW010000038.1, from coordinate 10,821 downwards.
GGCCGATTCACTGCCCGCGCTGGGCTCGGCATTGCTGCAGCTCGCTCGGGCCGACACGGCCGGCGCCGTGGAGCGGCTCGACCGTGTGGCAGGCGCGTTGCCGGCATCGGGCGGCGGGGCCGAGCTCCGGCTCCTGGCCGGCCGGCTCGCCGCGGCATCCGGCCACGTCGGTGATGCCGAGCGGCTGCTCCGTGCCGCGGCCACTCCCGACGCGCCAAGCACCGCGGCGGCGGCGGAGCTCGCGCTGGCGGAGTTGATGCTCAAGCAGCGGCGCGCTGCCGACGCGGTGGCGCAGCTCGAGCACCTGATCCTCACCTGGCCTCGGAGCGCGCTCGTGCCCCAGGCCCGGCGCCGGCTCGACGAGGCCCGCGGCGCGGTGCCGCGCACATGAAACGGCGCGATTTCCTGGCAGGGGGTTGCGCGGGCCTCGCGTCGCTCTCGCCGATGCTGTCCCCGCTGCTGGCCGCGGGCCGGCACCGCACAGGGGCGCCGTGGCTGCTGGTGCCGATGGACGACGCGCAATCCGACCATCTCAAGGCCTATGGGCTCGCCTTCCGGCTGCTGGAGCGCGGCGGGCGCGGCGAGTGGTTCCTGAATTACCGGAACGGCTCCTTCCTGGTGCCCGGAGACGGCGCCACCGCGCGCGATGCCGCGCTCAACGGCGTGACGACCGAGCCGCTCGACGACGCCGGCCTGGTCCGCATCAGGGGCGAGATCCAGGGAGGCAACATGGACGCGGTCCCGCTCGAGAAGGCGCCCCGGGTAGCGGTGTACGTGCCGCCCAACGCGCCGCCCTGGGACGACGCGGTGACCATGGTGCTCAACTACGCCGGGATCAAGTTCGAGAAGGTGTGGGATCCGGAGGTCCTCCGCACGGGGCTCCGGAACTACGACTGGCTCCATCTCCACCACGAGGACTTCACCGGGCAGTACTCGAAGTTCTTCCTGAACTACGCCGGCGCTCCCTGGCTGGTGGATATGGTGGACCGGAACCGTGCCATGGCGCGGCAACTGGGGTTCCCGTCCGTGCCCGCGGAGAAGCGCGCCGTGGCCGTGGCGATCGCGGAGTACGTGCGGCGGGGTGGATTCCTGTTCGCGATGTGCACAGCCACGGAGACGCTCGACCTGGCCCTCGCGGCGGACGGCGTGGACATCGCCGCCTCGTACGCCGACGGCACGCCGATGGATGCGGACGCCTCGAGCCGCATGCGCTGGGACGAGGCGCTCGCGTTCCAGAACGCCCGACTCGAGCTGAGCCCGACGATCGCCGTGTACTCCGACATCGACGGACACCAGGTCAACTCGCCTGAGGGGCGACAGCCGCTCGGCTCGTTCACCCTGTTCAACTTCAGCGCCAAGATCGATCCGGTGGCCACCATGCTGGTGCAGAGTCACCGGCAGGTGATTCCCGACTTCTACGGACTCACGACCTCGTTTACCCGGAGGACGCTCAAGCCGAGCGTCACCGTGCTGGCCGACGAGCCCGGTGCTCCCTGGGTCAAGTACATCCACGGGGAGCACGGCCAGGGGACCTGGACCTTCTTCGGTGGGCACGACCCGGAAGATCCCCAGCACCAGATCGGCGATCCCCCGACGGACCTGTCGCTGCATCCGCATTCACCCGGCTACCGGCTCATCCTCAACAACGTCCTCTTCCCGGCGGCGAAGAAGAAGGAGCTGAAGACATGACGGGTGGGCGCCCGTCCGTCCGCCTGGCTCCCGGCGTACGAACTCACCTGGCCCAGGAGATCGCCGGCGCCGGCGGTCGTGAGGTCTCGTTCGTGGCGCAGGTGGATCGGGATGGGGTGGTGACCGGGGTCCGGGCGGTGGCTCGAGGCACGGTGGACATGGTGCTGGCGCTGCCGGGCGTGGCCACGCGGGGCGAGATGCTGCTCCACAACCACCCGAGCGGCCGGCTCGAGCCGTCGGGTGCGGACCTCAACGTGGCGGCGCGGTTGCACGACGGCGGGATCGGGTTCGGAATCATCAATAACGACGCGAGCGAGTTGTATGTCGTGGTCGAGGTGCCGCGCGACCGCCCGGTGCTCCGGCTCGATCCGTTCGACGTCATCGAGACGCTGGGCGAGCGCGGCCCGGTGGCCGCCGAGCTCCGGCCGTACGAGGACCGCAGAAGCCAGCGCGACATGGCCGCGTACATCGCCGACGGGTACAACGACGGCGGGGTCCAGCTGCTCGAGGCCGGCACCGGAGTGGGGAAGTCGTTCGCCTACCTGGTTCCGGCACTCCATTGGGCACGCACCAACGGCGAGCGCACCGTGGTGAGCACCAACACGATCAACCTGCAGGAGCAGCTGGTGGGGAAGGACCTGCCGCTGCTGCGCCGCGCGCTGCAGTCCGAGGAGCATACGCCCACCTTCGCGCTGCTCAAGGGGTGGCGGAACTATCTCTGCCTGTCGCGCCTGCACCAGGCGGTGGCGTCGCAGCGGACCCTGCTGGAACAGGAGAAGCTCGACGAGCTGGTCGGGATCGCCGAATGGGCCGGCCACACGGGCGATGGCACGCTGAGCGATCTCCCCGTCACACCCTCCTCCGAAGTCTGGGACGAGGTGAGCGCCGAGGCCGATCTGTGTCCGCGGCTCCGCTGCACCCACTTCGACCGGTGTTTCCTCTTCCGCGCCCGGCGGCGCGCGGCCGAGGCCGACGTGGTGGTGGTGAACCATCATCTGCTGGCCGCGGACCTCGCCGTGCGCCAGGCGCAGGACAACTGGGAAGAGGCGGCGGTGCTGCCGCCGTACAAGCGCCTGGTGCTCGACGAGGCGCATCATCTCGAGGACGTGGCCGCCTCCCATCTCGGCATCCAGGTGAGCAGCCGGGCGGTGCGGCGGCTGCTGGCGCGGTTCGAGCGGAACGGGCGGGGGCTCGCGCCGACGCTGGCGCACGAGCTCATGAGCCGGAACGATCTTTTGAGCCGGGCGAGCCTCGACCTGCTGCACCAGCGGCTGCTGCCGGCACTGGCCGATGCCCGGCGCGCCGGCGATGCGATGTTTCTTCGCCTCCACGATCGGCTGGAGGGCGTGCCGGCCGGCCAGCTCCGGCTGACCGACGAGTTCGGCGCCGATGAGCTCTGGGACCAGGGGCTCGGGTTCGAGCTCGATGCCACGCTCACCGCCTTCCGCTCGCTTCGCGAGACGGTCGAGACCATCGCCGATCGGCTGGCCGAAGCCGCCGAAAGCGAGCGCCGCGCGTCCATCCTGCAGGAGCTGCGCGCGGTGATGCGGCGGCTCGACGGCGGGTCCGACGGCCTCAACCGCACCCTCAGGCCCGGCCCTCCGGGGGCGAACGGTGCCGGGGCGACCGTGCGCTGGATGGAGCGAAGCCAGCGCGGGCAGCACGTGAGCCTCTCCGCGGTGCCGCTCGATCTGGCGCCGGTGCTCCGGACCCTGCTGTTCGACCGGCTGGACACGGTGGTGCTCACCAGCGCAACGCTGGCCGCCGGTGGCGAGTTCGGCTTTCTCGAGGCCAGGCTCGGATTGAGCGGCGAGGATTCGCCGGTGACGGTGCGCGAGGCGTTCCCGTCGCCCTTCGACTATCCCTCGCAGTGCGTGTTCGGGATTCCGAACGACATGCCCGAGCCGCGCGAGGACGAGCACGCGCACGCCGCGGCAGTGGCGCAGGTGGTGACGGACCTGGCCTATGCATCCGACGGCGGGATGTTCGTCCTTTTCACCAGTCACGCCGCGCTTCGACGGGCGGCGCAGGAGGTGCGCGCCGCGCTGGGCCACCGCTGGCCCATCATGGCGCAGGGCGAGGCGCCGCGCGACGTGCTGCTCCGTCGGTTCCGCGAGGCCGGGAACGCGATTCTGCTCGGCACCGACTCCTTCTGGGAGGGCGTGGACGTGCCCGGACGCGCGCTCCGCACGCTGGTGCTCAACAAGCTACCTTTCAAGGTCCCGAGCGAGCCGCTCACGGCGGCGCGGCTCGAGCGGCTCGCGGAGGAGGGGCAGGACGGCTTCATGAACTACCTCCTGCCGCACGCTGCGCTCAAGCTCAAGCAGGGGTTCGGCCGCCTGATCCGGAGCCGGCAGGACATGGGCGTCGTGGTACTGCTCGACAGCCGCGTAGTCACCAAGCGATACGGCCCGCTCCTCCTGGGCGGATTGCCCCGCGCCGAGCGGATAATCGGAAGCTGGACGCAGGTCCGCACCCGGTGCGAGGACTTCTTCGCCCGGCACGGCATCGGGGCGGAGGTGTGATGCCGGTGCGGCCCTCCAAGATCGTGTGCGTCGGGCGGAACTACGTCGCGCACGCGCGGGAGCTGGGCAACGAGGTGCCCAAGGTCCCGATGCTCTTCCTCAAGCCCCCGAGCGCCATCATCGGTCCGGGCGAGCCCATCGTCCTGCCCGATACGTCACGCCAGGTCGAGTACGAGGCCGAGATCGGCGTCGTGATTGGATCGCGTCTCCGCGACGGCGACGAAGCGGCGGCCGAGCGGGCGATCGGCGGCTTCGTGTGCGTCAACGACGTCACCTGCCGCGACCTCCAGAAGACCGACGGCCAGTGGGGCCGCGCCAAGGGCTACGACACCTTCTGCCCAGTGGGACCGGAGGTGCGGAATGGCCTCGACTGGCGCATGCTGGAAGTGATCGGCCGGGTGAACGGCCAGGAGCGCCAGCGCGCGGCGGCCACCGACATGCACTTCTCCATCCCGACGCTGGTGGCGTTCATCAGCGGGATCATGACCCTCGAGCCGGGCGACCTGATTGCCACCGGGACGCCTGCCGGCGTGGGTCCGCTCCACGACGGCGACGTGGTCGAGGTCGAGGTCCCCGGCGTCGGCATCCTCTCCAACCCCGTCCGGAACGGCACCCGCCGATGATCGAGACCAGCCAGCGACTCCGCGCCCTCCCCGGCTATCCGCTCGCCGAGATCCCCACGCTCAAGCGCCGGCTGCTCGAGGCCGGCGTGGACGTGATCGACCTCGGTGCCGGCGACAACGACGCGCCGCCGCCCGATGCGGCGGTGGGCGCGATGACGGAGGCGCTGCGCGATCCGGCGTACAGCAAGTACGGCTTTCAGCAGGGGCTGCCGGCGTTCCGCCGGGCTGCGTCGAGCTGGGTCGAGCGGCGGTTCGATCTCACGTTCGACCCTGTCAAAGAGGTGCTACCGCTGATCGGGAGCAAGGAGGGGCTGTCGCATCTCCCGTTCGCGGTCGTCAATCCCGGCGACGTGGCCATCGTGCCCGAGCCCGGCTACCAGGCCTACCTCGGTGGGTCGATCCTGGCGGGCGCGGAGCCGTACATCGCGCCGCTCCGCCCCGAGCACGGCTTTCTCCTCGAGCTCGACCACGTGCCCGAGGACGTCCTGCGGCGGGCGAAGATCGTCTTCGTCAACTATCCGAACAACCCCACCGCGGCCGTGGCCACGCCCGCCTACCTCGAACGGACGGTGGCGGCCTGCCGCCGGCACGGGATCCTGCTGGCCTACGACAACGCGTACTGCGACCTCACGTTCGACGGCTACCGCGCGCCGAGCATCTTCGAGATCGATGGCGCCCGGGACGTGGCGGTCGAGTTCTTCTCGCTGTCGAAGAGCTTCTCGATGACCGGCTGGCGGCTGGGGTTCGCGGTCGGACGGCCGGAGTTGATCGCGGCGCTCACCCGGGTCAAATCGTACGTGGACACGGGACCGTTCCTGGCGGTCCAGCAGGCCGGGGTCGCGGCGCTCGACAATGCCGAGGCGCTGGTGGTGCCGATTCGGGCCGAGCTGGAGCGGCGGCGTGATGCGGGCGTGGCCGCGCTGCGCGAGGCGGGGTTCATGGTGGAGTCGCCCAAGGCGGCCATGTATCTCTGGGTTCCGCTCCCGGAAGGGGTGCCCTCGGCCGCGTTCGCCACCCGCGCCCTGGAGCAGACCGGCGTGGTGGTGCTCCCCGGGAGCGCCTTCGGCCCCGCCGGCGAAGGGTTCTTCCGTATCGCGCTCACGGTCGGCGCCGAGCGGCTGCGCGAGGCGGCGACCCGTCTGGGCCGCACGCTGGCGGCCACCCGTCGAGGGGAGCTTGCGACCGCCCTCTGAGCTGGGTCTGCCGCCCCGGCGACGATGGCCGTGGCTTGCGCTCGCGGTCAGCATCGCCGTGCACGGCCTTTTGCTGTTCGGCTACATCGAGGGCCGGGTGCCGACGCCGCGCAGCCGGCCGTCGGAGATCCTGCTGATGCTGCCGCCCGCCGACGGGCCGATGGCCGTCGAGATGCCGTTCCGGACCCCCGCATCGCCGGGGCGCACCGGTCCGGGGCCCGCACCCCGGCGGTCAGTGCGACCGACGCTGCCGACCCGATCCGATGCGGTGACGGTGCTCCCCGAGCCGCGGCCCGCGCCGGCTCCGCCCGACACGGCCTCGGCCCCGGCACCCGCCACGCGCCCATCGATCGGCCGGATCGGCCCGGAGCTGGCGGACGGCCGCCTGTGGGTGCGTCCGCTGCCGCTGCCGCCCAGAGAACTGGCGCAGCGGCTCACCAAGGAGCGGCACGCGCAACTGGTGGACAGCGCCGTCACCGCGATCGTGCAGGCGTATCTCGACTCGATCGCCGCCGAGCCGGCGTCGCGCGACCAGACCCTGCCGAGCTGGACGACGGAGGTCGCGGGGAAGAAGTTCGGGCTGGACTCGAAGAACATCTACATCGCCGGGCTCAAGATCCCGGCGGCCGTGCTGGCCCTGGTGCCGCTGCCGGCGGGGAACATCGACCAGAACCGGGCGTACAACCATCTTATGGACATGCGGGCCGACCTGCAGTACGCGGCGCAGCGGGCGGAGAACCTCGAGGAGTTCAAGACCATGATTCGCGAGATGCGCCTCAGGAAGGAGCGGGAGCGCGAGTTCGAGCAGAACCAGCGCACCGCGCCGCCCCCCGAGGAGCCCGCGACCCCATGAACGTGGAGAGGACAGGATCGTGATGAAGCTGGTGGATACCGACGAAACCGTCGTCCTGGTGACCGGGACCTCGCGAGCCGCGGAAGAGCGCGACCGGCCGCTGGCCGAGCAGCTCAAGGCCGAGATCGACCAGCGGGGTGCGGGGCATGCCTACCGCCGCGCCGTGGTCGTTGGCGACATCTGGTATCTCGAGCACCGGCTGTTCCACATGAACCCGACGATCGCCATCGGCGGCCCGGGAGTGAACGGGGTGGCCCAGGAGTTCAGCGAGTTCCTCTCCACGGTCTACGCCAGCGCCGAAGAGATCTTCGTCCAGGCCGACTTCGACAGCGAGTTGAAACGCGCCGCGCTCTGGGGCGTCAACTCCGCCTGCACCGCCGCCGCTGTCGAGGCCTTCACCACCCGCGGCTTTCTCGACGATCTGCTGAAGAGGATTTGGAGGTTTCGGGTGGGGATGGTCGTTTGATGCGGTAAGCGGTAAGCGGTGAGCGGGAACGGCACATCCGGACTACTCTCGGTGTGCCGTTCCCGCTCACCGCTCACCGCTTACCGCTCACCGCTCACAGCCCCAGCAGATCCGCCAACGCCCGATCCACCACCTCCGACGTGTCCCCATCGATGATGCGGCGGAGGACGTCGACGGCCTCGAGGGGGAGACTCTCGGGGTGGATGCGGTCGCGGTCGTAGCGGACGATGTTTCCGAGCGGGATCGGCGCGACGGCCGGGTCGTCGGCGTCGTCACCCTCCTCGGCGTCCTCCTCTTCGACCGTCGCCTCGTAGGACGAGCCGGGGAGGCTGGCACTCCAGGGCTCGGTGTCCTCCTCGTCGTCCTCTTCATCCGGCAGCGGCACCATCGCATACAGCTGGCACTGCAGGCCGGGCGGCGCGGCCCGGGCCACGAGCACGATCTGCACCGGCTCGTCGAAGATGCCGTACTCATGGATCTGGTGCCAGGCTTCCGGCGGGAGCACGGCGCGGGCCACCAAACGCCCATTGCGATAGCTGCCCATACAGACCATCCCGTCCGGCACGCGCTCGTCTTCGACGAGGCCGACGGTGAGCTGGACCGGGTGCTCGGTGGCGGCGATGGCAGCGGGCGAGGGTGTGTCGTCGGTCATCGAGAATCAGTAGGCGGATGCACGGGCAGTGGCAAGCTTGCGGATGGAGGAGTGAGCTCGCCGTCGTGGGCCACCCGGGCGCCGGCCGATCCGAAGTCGTCCGCGGAGAGGGTACGCACCTCATCCAGCGCGGCGGCGGTCGAGTCCGGCACGGGCCCGGCGCCCGGGTGCTGGACCATCGGCACCAGCCGGGCTCGGCGCAGGCGGCGATCGGGTGCGAACTCGAGCTGGAGCACCCCGGTGAGGCCGCGCCGCCCGTCCAGATTGAAGCCGCGGTAGGTGAGGAAGTTGCCCAGCGAGTAGGCCACCGGCTTCCCCCGATAGAACTCGATCCCGCGCAGCACGTGCGGGCCGTGCCCGACGACCGCGTCGGCGCCCGCATCGATCACCGCGTGCGCCCAGCGCCTGAGCTCGCCCCGGGGCTCCCGCCCGAGCGACTCGGCGGCCTCGGGAACATGGCGCGCGGCCAGGCCCTCCGATCCGCCGTGGAACGTCACCACCAGCAGGTCCACCAGCGGCCGCAAGGAGTCCACGACCGCCACGCTGCGGACGATGTCCAGCAGGTCGTAGGCGTACGGATAGGTCGCGAAACCCACCAGGCCGACCACGGTGGCGCGATCGCCCCGGCGGACGGTGTCGATCGCGATCCGATCGAGGGGGCCGTACCGCCGGAGGCCGAGGCTGTCGAGGATGCGCTCGGTGGACTCGCGCCCCGCCGGACCGTAATCGTTGGCGTGGTTGTTGGCCAGGTTGAGATGCGTAAAGCCGGCGTCGACCAGCCGCGGCGCCAGCACGGTGGGCGTGCGGAACGCGTAGCAGCCGGGAGACGCGGCCGCGCTGTCGGACCGCGCCTCGGACCGGGCGGCCCGCCGGCGGGCGCGAGTGCGCGCCCGGGGCTTCGGGCGCGGGCCCGGCGCGCACTTGACGGACGTACCGGTGTCGGCCAGCACGCCCTCGAAGTTGCCGACGACGAGATCGCCGCTCAGCGCACCGCGAGCGCGATCGAGCAGGCCGCGGCCGCTGTCCGGCGGCACGCCGCCGGGAAGGGTGCTGGTGCCGAGGTTGATGTCGCCCACGAACGCGAGGCGGACGGGCGCGAGGGCGCGGAGGGCGGCGACCGGCGGCATCGGCGCCGGAACGGGCACCGGAACCGGAGCGGGCGGGCGCGCCGCTACGGTGTCGGGACTGGGCTCGGGCGCGGGCGGCGGCGGCGGACGCGAGCAGGCGACGGCCGCGGCCAGCCCCGCCAGCAGTCGAGTCTGCCGCCTCACGCGTGCGCGACCCGGGGGGGATCCTCCCGGCTGCGGTCGGCGACCTCCCGCAGCCGTGCCAGCGCGGTCAGGCGATCCACCACCGCGAGCAACTCGTTCACCGGCTCCGACACGGTGGACCCGGTGATCGCCACCCGAACGGGCTGCATGATGTCGCCCAGCTTGAGGTTGTTGGCTTCCGCTTCGCGCGTGAGCGCTGCCAGAATGTGCTCCGGCACCCACGCGTCGTCCGGCACCCGCTCGAGCGCGTCCGCTGCGCGGCCCAGATTGACCGCGAACGCCCCGCCCAGCTTCCGGATCAGCGCCTCGCCTTTGGCGTCGAGTTGCGCGCGCGATGGGTCGAGCCGCACCGCGACCCGCTCCGCGGCCTGCAGCACGGTCCTCGCCCGGCTCTTCACGGCCTCGATGACCCGGACGAGATCCCGCCCGCGCAGGTCCACGCCCATCCGCTCGAGCTCGCGCGCCACCCCCGGCACCAGCGCCTCGGCGGGCAGGGCGGAGATGTACTCGCCGTTCATCCACTCGAGCTTGGCGAGGTCGAACACCGCGGCCTTGGTCTGGATGCCCTCGAGCGTGAACAGGCGGACGAGCTCGTCCTCGGAGAGGATCTCGCGGTCGTCTCCGGGCGACCAGCCGAGCAGCGCGAGGAAATTGCGCATTGCGGCGGGCAGGATGCCCTGCGACTGGTAGTCGCCGACCGCCGTGGCGCCGTGCCGCTTCGAGAGCTTCTTCCCGTCGGGGCCCAGGATCATCGGCACGTGGGCAAAGACGGGCGGAGCGTGGCCCAGCGCACGGTAGAGCGCGATCTGCTTCGGCGTGTTGGAGATATGGTCGTCGCCGCGGATCACGTGGGTGATCTCCATCGCGACGTCGTCGCTCACGACCGCCAGGTTGTAGATCGCGGTCCCGTCGCTCCGCAGGATCACGAAATCGTCGAGGTCGCGCCCCTGAAAGCTGATGCGGCCGTGGACCGCGTCGTCCCACGCGATCTCGGCATCCTCTACCCGGAAGCGGATGGTGAACGGCGTGCCGCCCGCGAGCCTGGCCTCGATCTCGGCAGGCGGGAGGCGGTCGCAGCGCCGGTCGTAGCGGAAGGTCTCGCCCGCGGCCTCGGCGCGCGAACGCTGCGCGTCGAGCTCCTCGCGGGTACAGAAGCAGCGGTATGCGCTGCCCTCCGCCAGCAGGCGCTCGGCGTCGGCTCGGTGGCGCTCGGCGTAGGCGCCCTGGAAGAACGGCCCCTCGTCCCAAGGCACCCCGAGCCAGCTCAGCCCGTCGAGAATGACACGGGTGTGCGCGTCGGTGCTCCGCTCGCGGTCGGTGTCCTCGATGCGCAGCACGAACGTGCCGCCCGTGTGCCGGGCGAAGAGCCAGTTGAACAGCGCCGTGCGGGCGCCGCCGACGTGCAGATAGCCGGTAGGGGAGGGAGCGAACCGGACGCGGGGAGCCGTCATGACAGCGGAGCGGGAGGGATTCGAACCCTCGATAGGGGTTTACCCCCTATGCCGGTTTAGCAAACCGGTGCCTTCAGCCACTCGGCCACCACTCCGAA
>DASUXW010000037.1:0-17746 GCA_036377715.1 Gemmatimonadales bacterium | reverse complement strand
CGCGGGGATTCCTGGAGCGGCTGCGCGGGGAAGGTCTGGATGCCGTCGAGACCCGCCACCCGAGCCACGACCCCGACCTTCGCGCCCGACTCACCACGATCGCCCTCGATCTCGGCCTGCTTCGCACTGGCGGCAGCGACTGGCACGGGGACCCGGGTCCAGGCGAGATGCAGCCGCCCCTGGGATCGCAGCAGGTCCCGCTCGAGTGGCTGGAGCGGCTCGAGGCGCACCGGGCCGCGCCGCCGTCGCCGAGCGAGCCGGTGTCGCCGTGAGCCGGCTGCTCCCTGTCGGCAGCCGGGCACCCGACTTCTCGCTGGAGGGCTCGGACGGTCGGGTGTACCGGCTGACCGACATGCTCTCGGCCTCGCGGGTGCTCCTCGTGTTCTATCCCGGCAACAACACCCCCGGCTGAAACCGCCAACTGTCCGCCGTGCGCGACGACATGCCCCTCTTCGAGCGCCACCAGGTGCGTCCTTTCGGTGTCAATCCCGCGCCGGCATCGAGCCACGCCGCCTACGCGGCCAGGCTTCGATTGCCGTTCCCGCTCCTCTCGGATCCCGGGCTCGTGGTGGCGCGGGCGTATGGGGCGGTGCGCCCTGACGGCGCCAGCATCGCGCGGTCGGTGATCCTGGTGGATCGGGACGGCGCGATCGTCTACAGCCAGGCCGGCGCGCCAGGCGCGGAGATCGTCCTGGATGCGCTGAGGTCGGCATGAGCGCGACGTCGTGGGATTTCAACGGCAAGGTGGCGCTGGTGACGGGGGTGGGACGCGCCGGGCAGATCGGCAACGCCGTCGCCTTGGCGTTCGGGCACGCGGGCGCCCGCATCGTCGCCTGCGACGTGAACGCGGTGGCCGTGGTCGAGCGGGTGCGCGAGTTCGCCGAGGCCGGGGTCGAGGCGCGGCCCTCGGCGGGCGACCTGACCCAGCCCGACATCGCGGCGCTCGCCGTCGAGGTCGCCCTGCGCGAGTTCGGCCGGCTGGACGTGGTGGTCAACGTGGCCGGCGGGCTGACGACCTACGGGCCGATCGAGCGGCTCACGGTGCGCGACTTCGATCGGGAGCTGGCGATCAATCTGAAGACGACGGTGCTCGTGTCGCAGGCCGCGATCCCCGCGCTTGCGGACGCCCGGGGCGCCATCGTGAACTTCGCCTCGATCGCGTACTTCGAGCCGCAGAGCCCGCTAGCCGTCTACTCGGCGGCCAAGGCGGCGGTGGCGGGGTTCACGCAGAGTCTCGCGGTGGAGCTGGCCGACCGCCACGTGCGCGTCAACGCGGTCGCGCCCGGAATGGCCCGCACCAGCGACAACCTCGCCGCCGCGGGCGAGGATGCGGCCTACGTGGAGCTCGAGGATCTCACGGACGGCGTGCTCTCGCTGGCCTCGTCCGGTCCCGACGCGCCGACCGGCCTGATCCTCCCGATCGCGCCGCGCGCGGCGCACTGATGGAGCTGGCCGGCCGGGTCGCCCTCGTCACCGGTGCCGGCCGCCGGCTCGGCCGGGCGATGGCCCACGCCCTGGCGGGGCGCGGCATGACGCTCGCCATCCATTACCATGCCTCCGACCTCGGCGCGACCGAGCTGCGCGACGAGATCACCGCGGCCGGCGGGCGTGCCGCCTGCTTCGCCGCGGACCTGACCGACGCGGCCGCCGCGCGGGAGCTGCCCCGGCGCGTCGCCGCGGAGCTGGGCGCGCTCGACGTGCTGGTCAACTCGGCCGCGATCATGCTGCGGATTCCGTTCGAGCAGACGACGCCCGAAGAGTACGACCGGGTGGTCGATCTCAACCTGCGCGCGGTGTTCTTCTGCACCCAGGGCGCGGCGCCCGCCCTCCGTGCCGCGCGCGGCAAGGTCGTCAACATGGCCGACCTGAGCGGGCTCGAGCCGTGGCCCGGGTTCGCCGCGCACTCGGTGGCCAAGGCGGGCGTGGTCATGCTCACCCGCGTGCTCGCGCGCGCGCTCGCGCCCGAGGTGACCGTGAATGCCGTCGCGCCCGGCGCGGTGCTGGTGCCGGAGGAGTACGATGCGGCGGAGCGGGAGCGGCTGGCCCGCACGACCCCGCTCCGCCGCCTCGGTACACCGGCCGACGCGGTCGCCGCGCTGCTCTACCTGCTCGAGGGCGGCGACTACGTGACGGGCGAGGTGCTGGTGGTCGATGGCGGACGGCTCCTCCGCTAGCGTCGCGCTGGGCGACGTCGTCATCGTCGGCGGCGGATGCTACGGAAGCTTCTACACCGGCCAGCTCCTACGGGCCCGGGAGCGCGGCGCGGCAACCTGGCGCCGGGTAGTCGTGGTGGATCGCGACCCCGCGTGCCGCGTCGCCGCCGAGCTTGGCTCCGAACCGGGTGTCGAGCTGGTGATCCGTGAGTGGGGCGACTTCTTCGACGGCTACCTCGCCGCGGCCGTTTCGGCCGCCGATCCTCCCGACACGATCGTGCCGTCCCCCCTGATGCCCCATCTCATGTACGAATGGCTGCTCCGCCGCGCCCGCGCGCGGTGGCCGGGCCGCACGATCGAGCAACAGCCCGTCCCCCTGGGCCCCGGCACCCCATACGACGCGCAGGCGCCGGACGGCACACGCTACGTCTCCTTCGCCGACTGGCTCTGTCCCACCCACTGCGTCGAGCCGGCCATCTGCCCCATCATCCGTGCACCGCGCACGTGGGAGATGGGCGAGGCGATGGAGCGGCTGGTCGAGCGCCTCGCGCCTGTTCACTCGACTGCCGGCCCCCTCCTCTTCACCTGCCGCCACAGGGTTTACGGAGTAGGGATGTTCGACGTAGCGACCGCTCTCGAGGGCGACAGGATCGTAGCCCAAGCCGGGGCCCTCGGCCGGCCGGTGGATGTGCTGGTGGCGACCGTCTCGGGGTGTCACGGGGCGGCGAGTCTGCTCCGGCTGGGAGGGGTCGGAAGGTCTGAAGGTCGGAAAGCCTGAAGGACGACAGCACACCGCCCGGTGTGCCGTTTCCGTCCGTCCGTCCGTCCGTCCGCCCGTCCGTCCGTCCGCCCGTCCGACCGTTCTATATTTGACCCAACCACACCCGAGGACCCGATGACCCGCCGCGAGGAATTCGAGCTCATCATCATCGGCGCCGGGCCGGCCGGCCTGTGCGCCGCCATGTATGCCGGCCGCGGCATGCTGCGGGCGGTCGTGCTGGAGCGCGGCGTGCCCGGGGGCGAGCTGCTCAATACCGAATGGATCGACGACTACCCGGGCTTCGAGCACATCCTCGGGCGCGATCTGGCGCAGAAGATGACCGCCCATGCCCTGACCTTCGGCGCCGATATCCGCCAGGAGAACGTGGAGTCGGTCACCCGCCGGGATGACGGAATCTTCGAGGTCGTCACCTCGAGCGAGACGGTGTACGAGGCACCGGCCGTGATCCTCACCGCGGGCGGCACCCCGAACAAGCTCGAGGTGCCGGGCGAGCTGGAGTACGCCGGGCGCGGCGTGTCCTACTGCGCGGTGTGCGACGGCGCCTTCTTCAAGGGTGAGACGATCGCGGTGGTGGGTGGCGGCGATGCCGCTGTCGAGGAGGCCGACTACCTCTCACGCTATGCCGAGAAGGTGTATGTCGTCCACCGGCGGGACGAGTTCCGCGCGTCCAAGATTCTGCAGGAGCGGCTCTTCGCCAACCCGAAGATCGAGGTGATCTGGAACAAGCGCGTGCGCGAGCTCAAGGGCGGGCCCGCCGGCCTCGAATGGCTGGAGCTGGTGGACACCGTGACGGGCGAGGAGCACGCGCTCAAGGTGAGCGGGTGTTTCGTCTTCATCGGCTTCCGGCCGAACACCGGGCTGGTCACGCAGCATGTGACCCACGATGCGGCCGGGTATTTCATCACCGACGACCGCACGATGACGTCCATCCCCGGCCTCTTCGCCGCGGGCGATGTGCGAGCCCAGCTCACGCGCCAGATTACGACCGCCGTGGGCGACGCCACGACCGCCGCGATCGCCGTGGAGAAGTTCCTGAAGGCGCGGCTGAGCGGTGAGGTGGGGGCGAAGGTCGGTGTCTGAGCTGGAGGTGGTGACGCTGCCCAATGGGCAGTTCGCCCAGAATTGCTACCTCGTGGCCGACCGAAGCACCCGCGAGGCCGTCATCATTGATCCGGGCGAAGAGCCCGCGATGTTCCTCGCCGAGCTGAACACCCGCGCCTGGACCCTGCGCGCGATCTGGCTGACTCACGCCCACATCGACCACATCATGGGCGTGGGCGCGGTCAAGCGGGCCACCGGGGTGCCGATTCACCTGCACCCGCTCGACCGGGGGATGTACGACGCGCTCCCCCAGATGGGCGCCTGGTTCGGCATCCAGGTCGAGCAATTGCCTCCGCCCGACGTGGAGCTCGCGGCCGGCGGCAAGCTGCAGGTGGGCCGCATCGGATTCGACGTCCGCTTCACGCCCGGCCACTCGCCCGGCAGCGTCAGCTTCGTCGGCCCCGATATCGTCTTCGGCGGCGATGTGCTGTTCAGCGGCTCGGTCGGCCGGACCGATCTCCCCGGCGGCGACCCGGGCGCCTTGATGGGCAGTATCCAGACCCAGCTCCTCTCGCTGCCCGACTCGACCACGGTCTACAGCGGCCACGGCCCCACGACGACCATCGGCGTCGAGCGCCTCACCAATCCGTTTCTCACCGGGGCGCAGCCGATTGGATAGGCGGACGGGCGGGCGGGCGGACGGGCGGGATGAAACGGCACACCGCGCAGGTGTGCTTCTCCTGTCCGTCCGTCCGCCCGTCCGTCCGTCCGCCCGCCCGCCCGCCTGCCTCCGCTGCGGCTTCCCCGTCCCCCTCCGCGCCCGCGGCTGCAAGAACCCGTGCCCCAACTGCGGCACGATCTATCCGCTCGGGGACTGCTCTGACTGAGACCACGGCAGGCGGAATTCCCGATCTGGAGGTGATCGCCGGCGGCGGCGTGCGCGCCTCGCTGGACATCTCGAGCATCCGCCTGCCGCCGCGCCTCCGGCCCGGCGCCGAGCTCGGGGTGCTCGACATCACCGAGTTCTTCGGCGAGACCACGGGCGGGGTGCGCACCTATCTGCTGCAGAAGGCCCGCTACGTCCGGGGGCACCCCGAGTTGCGGCAGGCCATCGTCGTCCCCGGTGCGGAGGACCAGATCCTGGAGTCGGACGGCGTGCGCTGCTACCGGCTCCACGGGCCGTCGGTCCCGACCCAGAAGCCTTACCGCTTTCTGCTGGCGACCCGCTCCACCAGCCGGATCGTGGCTCACGAGCGCCCCGACCTCATCGAGGTGGGGAGCACCTGGTTCGCGCCCTGGCTGGTGCACCTCGCGACGCGGCGGGCAAAGCTGCCGGTGCTCTGGTTCTATCACAGCAACTTCCCGCGCGTGGTGGCGCCCACGCCCGAGCGGGCCGGCGCGGCACGGCGCGCCGCCGCGAACCTCGCCTGGCGCTACGTGCGCCGGCTCGGCCGGATGGTGCGTGCGACGCTCGCGCCTTCCGACTTCGTGGCCGGTGAGCTCCAGCACGAAGGCGTCGAGCGCGTGGTGCGTGTGTCGCTCGGCGTCGATCTGGAGCGCTTCCACCCACGCCGCCGCGCCAAGGCCCCCGAGACCCGGCGGCGCTTCGGACTGCCCGAGGGACCGCTCGCCATCTACGTCGGACGCCTTGCGGCGGAGAAGGAGGTGGATCTGCTGCTCGAGGCATGGCCCGAGGTGGAGCGCCGGACGGGCGCGGGACTCGTGCTGGTGGGCAACGGTCCCGCCCGCCGGCGGCTGCAGCGCCGCCCGGGTGCCGAGCGGTGGCGCTGGCTTCCCTTCCAGCAGGACCGCGATGACCTGGCCGATCTGCTCGCCGCCGCGGACCTGGCGGTGGCCCCGTGCTCCATCGAGACGTTCGGCCTCTCCGCCCTCGAGGCGCTCGCCAGCGGCACGCCGCTGTTGTCGGCCGATCGCGGCGGGGTCGCCGAAACGGTGCGGCGCTCGGGAGGCGGCTCGATGTTCGCCTCGGGGGACGCGGGCGCGCTGACCGAGGAGGCGGTTCGCCTCCTGGACGGCGGGCTCCACGGACTGGGCCGGGCGGGCCGACGTCACGCGGAGGCCTACCACGGATGGGACGCAGTGCTCGACCGGCTGTTCGCGGTCTACCGGCGCATTCTCGAGTCGTGAGCCTCCTCGTGTCCATCCACGACGTCACGCCCGCGCTCGAGCGCGGCGTGCTCCGCCTGTGGGAGCTCTGTGCCGCCCGCGGCATCCGGCCGGCGCTGCTCGTGGTGCCCGACTGGCACGGGCGGTGGCCGCTCGAGCGGCATCCCGCGTTCGTCCAGTGGCTCCGCGCCCGAGCCGCCGAGGGCGCGGAGATCGTCCTTCACGGCGAGCGCCACGACGAGGCCGGCCTCCCGCGCGGCCCGGCCGATCGGTTCCGCGCGTGGGGGCGCACCGATCGGGAGGGCGAGTTCCTCACGCTCGACGGATCCGCGGCCGCCGAGCGAATCGGGCGCGGGCTCGCCCGCCTCAGGGCGCTGCACCTGCAGCCGATGGGGTTTGTTCCGCCGGCCTGGCTCGCGCGCGAGGGCGCCTACCGCGCCGCCGGAGAGGCCGGCCTCCGCTTCAGCGAGGACGACCGGAGCATCCGGCTGCTGCCTTCGGGCCGCCGCCTCGGCTCGCCCGTCGTGCGCTGGAGCGCTCGCACACCGCTCCGGGCGCGAGGTTCGGTCGTGATTGCGGGCGCGCGCTGGGCGCTCCAGCGGCGCACCCGCTTCCCGCGCATCGCGCTTCACCCGCAGGACCTCGGTCGCGACATCACGGCCGCCGCGATCGGGCCCGCGCTCGACCGCTGGCGCGCGCGCCACACCCCAGGGACCTACGCCTCGATCCAGACATGACGGTGCTCCAGGCGCACCTGATCTGTCTCGCGCTGGTCGGCGCGGACCTACTGGCGCGCGCCTGGCGCATCCAGTGGCTCATCCAAGGGCTGGGCTACCGGCTCCCGCTGTGGGACGCGTTCGTGGTGAACGCCTTCGGCGACGCGGCCTGCGCGCTCACACCGATGCGGATCGGCGGCGAGCCCGCGCGGCTCGCGGGGATGCTCCGGAGCCGCGTGCCCGCCACCGCGGCGTTCGTCGGTATCGGCCTCGAGGTGCTGGCCTCGTGGCCGGTGATTCTGGTGGCGGGCGGCTGGCTCACGTGGCGCTACGCGCCGGCCTGGTGGGCCATGGCCGGGCCGCGGCTCGCGGCGGCCGCCGAATCAGCGTGGCCGTGGGTGGCTGTCGTCGTGCTGCTGAGTGTGCTCGCCTGGCGAGCCGCGCGCCGGATCGCGCCGCCGGCCGCGCACCAGTTCCGGCGGCCGGTCAGGCGCGCGCTGGTCTACTGGCGGCGGACGCCGGTCTGGCCCATCCTGGCGTGCACGCCGCTGAGCTTCGTCAATCTCTCCACCCGCGTGCTGATCCTTCCGGTCCTCGCGCTCACCCTGCCCGACCCGCCACCGATGGGTCCGCTCCTGCTCGGCTCCTTCGCGCTGCTGTACAGCCAGCTCGTGCTGCCCACGCCGTCGGGGGCGGGCGCCGTGGAGCTCGGCTTCCTCGGGGGGGCGGCAGGCGATCTGGGAAGTCAGGAGGGCTGGCTGCTGCTCGCGTGGCGGTTCTACACCAACGGGGTCGGCGTCCTGCTGGGGATCACGCTCGCGGCCCGGATTTACGGCTGGCCTGCGCTCCGCCGCCTAGCGCGGTGGTGGAGCGATCCCCACCAGCAGCAGAGTCCGCTCTAGCGCCTCGGCGACGCCGTGCGGTACATCGGCCGGTGCCCAGACGAGGGTGCCCGCCGCGGCTTCGCGGGTCTCGTCGCCCACGGTCATCCGCGCCCGCCCGCTCACGACCAGGTAGAACTTGTCCGCACCCGCGTGGGTGTGGACCCGCTGCGACTGGCCGGGCTCGAAGCAGTTGAGTCCGACGAAGAGGTGCTGCCCGGCGAACAGGTCGGTCTTCTGCGGCTTGTCGGCCTGGAACAGCGCGGCATCGGCGATCTGCCGGAAGTAGTCGGTCATCGGTTGTCGGCCCCCGGGGGCGCCGGTATCATTCCGCCCTATGACCGGCACCCGCATCGAACGTGATCCCCTGGGCGAGAAGGCCGTCCCGGCCGACGCCCTGTACGGCATCCAGACGCTCCGCGCCGCCGAAAACTTTCCCATCTCCGGCCTCAGGCCGCTGCCCGCCTTCGTGGACGCGGTAGTCTGGATCAAGCGCTCGGCCGCGCTGACCCACAAGGAGACGGGGCGCCTCCCGGCGCAACTGGCCGATGCCATCGTCAAGGCGGCGGACGAAGTGCTCGCCGGCCGGCACCGCGACCAGTTCATCGTGGACGTGTATCAGGCCGGCGCCGGCACCAGCCACAATATGAACGTCAACGAGGTGCTGGCCAACCGCGCCAACGAGCTGCTGGGCGGCACGCGGGGCAGCTACACGCCCGTGCATCCCAACGACCACGTCAACATGGCGCAGAGCACCAACGACGTGATTCCCACGGCCATGCGGCTGGCGGCGCTCGCCACGCTTCCCGCCGTGTTGACCGCGCTCGACGTGCTCGCCGCGTCGCTGCTGGCCAAGGGGACGCAGTTCGACGACGTCGTGAAGTCGGGCCGCACGCACCTGCAGGACGCCACACCCATCCGGCTGGGCCAGGAGTTCACCGCCTACGGCCACACGGTGCAGCGCCACCGGGAGAAGCTCGCGCAGGCCGCCGATTGGGTGCGCGAGCTCAACATCGGCGGCACGGCGGTCGGCACCGGGCTCAACGCGGAGCCCGCGTATCCCGCGCTGATGGTGAAGCACCTGCGTCAGGTGAGCGGACTCGAGCTGCGCGAGGGGCAGGACCGCGTCCAGCTCATGCAGTCCATGGGCGATGTGGCGACGCTGAGCGGGGCGCTGCGGGCGTACGTCATCGATCTCAACAAGATCGCCAACGACATCCGCCTGCTCGCCTCGGGGCCGCGCACCGGGCTCGCCGAGATCCTGCTCCCGGCGGTGCAGCCGGGCTCGAGCATCATGCCGGGGAAGGTGAATCCGTCCATCGCGGAGATGGTGAATCAGGTGTGCTTCCAGGCGCTGGGCTTGGACACCACGGTGGCGATGGCGGCGGAGGCGGGCCAGCTCGAGCTCAACGTCATGATGCCGGTGATCGCGCACAACCTCGTCTTCGCGCTCATCATCGTGGGGAACGCGACGCGTGTCCTCGCCGAGCGCTGCATCGACGGCATCGAGGCCGACGCGGCGCAGTGCGCCTACTGGCTCGAGCGGAGCCCGGCGCTCGTGACCGCGCTCGCGCCGAAGATCGGATACGCCGAGGCGGCCCGGCTGGCGAAGGAGGCGCTTGCGACGGGACTCACGGTCAAGGAGCTGGTGACGCGGAAGGGGCTGCTTCAGGGCGCCGAGCTGGAGCAGGTTCTCGATCTGCGGGCCATGACCGAGCTCGGCGTGCCGGGGAGCTGATCAGTCCGGCGGCGCGCCGTCCGTCGGGAGCTCGAGGATCCGGAACGGCGGCACGCCCGGGTCGAGCCGCTGCAGCAGGCTCAGCGACACGTTGTACACCGGCACTCCGGTCCGGGTGTGCCCTTCCGCCGCCCCGTGGTGGGCATGGCCGTGGAAGACGGCGTCCACCGGGTAGCGGCTGAGCGGTTCCTCCAGCCGGCTCGAGCCCAGGAACGGGTAGATCTCCCGCGGCTCGCCTTCCACCGTTCCCTCGATCGGGGCGTAATGGAGCAGCACCACCCGATGCTCCGTCGTGAGCCGCGCGAGCGCCGTCTCCAGCTTGAGCGCCTCGTTCAGCGCCTCCTGCACGAACGCCTTGATGGCATCCTCGCCCCACGGCCCCAGCGCGCGCCGGCCGAACCCGCCCGCGAACCCCTTCACACCCGCGAACCCGACCCCGTATACCTCGTAGCTCCCGCCGTCGAGGACATGCACGCCCGCCTCGCAGAGGATGCGGGACACCTCGGACATCTTGCCCGATTGATGGTCGTGGTTGCCCAGCACCGCCACGGTCGGGACCGACGCGGCCGAGAGCGCGCGCGCCAGCGCGCGCGCCTCCTCGGGCTCGCCGTTGTCGGTGAGGTCGCCGCAGAGCGCGAGCACGTCGCAGCGCTCCAGCACCTCGGCGAAGATCGTGCGGAGCGGCGGGCCGGCGCGGCCGAAATGCAGGTCGGCCACGGCGGCGATGCGGACCTTGCCGGGGATCCTGGTCATGGTCCCAATCAATTCCGGGCCGGGAGGCGGAGCGGTGATCCCCGGCACAACGCCGAATCCCCGGCCGGCGGTATCGTAGACTGCCCTGAGGAGGTGACGGCATGGCCCTGGCACCCACGCAGTCGCTCGTCGAGACCCCCTCCAGGGCCTACTACCGTCAGGCGATGGAGATCCTCACCCGCGCCCAGGTCCCATTCCTGGTCGGCGGCGCGTTCGCGTTCGTGCACCAGGCCGGAATCGACCGCTCCACCAAGGACCTCGACATCTTCGTGCGGCCGGCGGATGTCCACCGGCTGCTGGAGGTCTGCGAAGCCGCCGGCTACGAGGCCGAGCTGGTGTTCTCCCACTGGCTGGCCAAGATCCGCTCGGGCGAGTCGTTCATCGACGTGATCTTCAGCTCGGGCAACGGGCTGGCGGTGGTGGACGACCGGTGGTTCGATCACGCGACGGAGCAGAACGTGCTCGGCCTGCCGGTGCTGGTCGCGCCGGCCGAGGAGAGCCTCTGGTCCAAGGCGTTCGTCATGGAACGGGAGCGGTTCGACGGGGCCGACGTGGCCCACATCATCCTGGCCTACGGCGAGCGGCTCGACTGGCGCCGGCTGCTCGACCGCTTTGGCCCGCACTGGCGCGTGCTGCTGAGCCACCTCATCCTCTTCGGATTCATCTATCCCAGCGCCCGCTCCCGCATCCCCGCATGGGTCATGCGCGAGCTGCTCGACCGCCTCGCTCCCGAGCTCGACGCGCCCGACGCCGACGACCCCGTCTGCTACGGCACGCTGCTCTCCTGGTCGCAATACCTGGGCGACGTCTTCGGCGGCAACTTCCGCGACGCCCGCATCCGCCCCTACGGCACCCTGAGCGCTGAAGAGGTGGCGCGGTGGACGGCGGCGGATAAGAAGTAGGCGGGCGGACAGACGGACGGACGGACAGACGGACGGACGGACAGACGGACGGACGGGCGGAAACGGCACGCCGCTGCGGTGTGCGGTTAACTGTCCGTCCTTCCGTCCTTCCGTCCGTCCGCCCGCCCGTTGAATCCCGACTCCCTCCGAAGCATATTGCGTCATGCGGGTCACCACCTGGACCGAATACAGCCTGATCATCTCGCTCCACCTCGCCCGGCGTGGCCGGGCTGGGGCGGCGCCCGTGGCCGCGCGCGAGCTGGCCGACGTGGAGCGGCTGCCCGCCGACTACGTCGAGCAGATTCTGCTCCGGCTCCGCCGGGCTGGGCTGGTCGAGAGCGTCCGCGGCGCCAAGGGCGGGTACTTCCTGGCTCGTGAGCCCGCCACGATCTCCGTCCGCGACGTCATGACCGCGTCCGAGCACCAGACCTTCGAGGTCAACTGCGATTCCCACCCGGTGGATGCGGCACGATGTAGCCCCGGCACGACCTGCAGCATCCGGCCCGTCTGGCACGCGCTCCAGCAGCGCGTGGACGAGCTGCTGGCGAGCATTTCGCTCGCCGACCTGATGAAGCAGGAACCGCGCGTCCAGGAGCTGGTCGGGATCACGTCCGGGAGCTAGCATCGCGGAAGCATTGCACGCGACCCGACCGGCCGGTCGGGTTTTTTGCTTTGGAGGGATTCGATGACGGCAGTACGGGAACTCTGGCGGATGCGCGAGCCGGCGCTGTGGCAGGCGGTGGGGAACACCCCGCTCCTGCCCGCGGACCTGCCCGACGGCGCGGGCCGCTTCTGGCTCAAGGCGGAATGGATGAACCCGGGCGGAAGCGTCAAGGACCGCGCGGCCAGGGCGATCCTCCGGGACGGGCTCCGGCGCGGGCTGCTGCCCGACCGGCGCCTGCTCGACGCATCGAGCGGCAACACCGGGATCGCCTACGCGATGCTGGCCGCGGCGGCGGGGATCGAGGTGACCATCTGCCTTCCCGCCAATGCCAGTCCGGAGCGCCGCTCGCTGCTCGAGATCTACGGCGCCGAGGTCGTCCTCACCGACCGGCTCGAGGGGACCGAGGGTGCGGTTCGCCGCGCCCGTCAGCTCGCGGCCGCCGACCCCGATCGGTACTTCTACGCCGACCAGTACGGCAACCCCGCCAACCCGCAGGCGCATCGGGAGACCACCGGGCCCGAGCTCTGGGCCCAGACCGGCGGCCGGATCACCCACTTCGTGGCGGCGATGGGCACGACGGGAACCATGATGGGCACCGGCGGGTATCTGAAGGAGCGGAACGCTTCCGTGCGGCTGGTGGGCGTGCAGCCCGACTCCCCCTACCACGGGCTCGAGGGGCTGAAGCACCTCGCGACGACGCCCGAGGTGCCCGCGCTCTACGACCCCGGAGTACCCGACGTGATTGCCGAGATCGCTACCGAGACCGCCGACCGGACCGCTCGCTGGCTGGCCCGAAGCCGCGGGTACCTGGTGGGCTGGTCGGCCGGGGCCGCGGTGGCCGCTGCGATGGACATCGTCCGGGCCGAGCCCGATGCGCACGTGGTGGTGATCGGGTGCGACACGGGGGCCCGCTACCTGAGCCATCCGCATCGCTGGGAGGGCGCATGACACTCCGCCTGGCCGACGCGCTGGCCGAGGAGATCCGCCGCCACGGCGAGGTCGCGTATCCTGCCGAGTGCTGTGGGGCGTTGATCGGCCGGGTGGAGGGCGAGGCGAAGGAGGTCGCGCGTCTCGAGCCGGCCGTCAACCGCCGCACCGACGATCCGCACCGCTACCTCATCGCGCCGGACGATCTCCGCCGGCTGGAGCGCGAGGTCCGGGCGGCGGGGCTCGAGATCGTGGGCTACTACCACTCGCACCCGGACCACCCGGCGGCGCCGTCGCGGTTCGACGCCGACCATGCGTGGCCCTGGTACAGTTACCTGATCGTGCGCGTAGACAACGGACGGGGCGCGGAGATGGCCAGCTGGGTGCTGGACGACGCGCGGCCCGTCATGCATCCCGAACCACTCGACGTCTTCAGCGAGGTATGACGATGTCCGTGACCGTTGCCATTCCCACCCCGCTTCGGAACTTCACCGGCGGACGCGATGCGGTGGACGTCTCCGGCGCCACCGTGGGCGAGGTGCTCGACGGCCTCCTCTCCGCGCACGCCGGGCTCCGGCGCCACCTGGTCCAGGACGACGGGCGGCTCCGGAACTTCGTGAACCTGTATCTCAACGACACCGACATCCGGCAGCTCGAGTCCACCGCCACCCCGGTGGCCCGGGGCGATGTGCTGACCATCGTTCCCAGCATCGCCGGCGGGAGCCCGGCCACCGAGACGGAGCTCCCCAAGCTGAGCCACGCGGAGGTGCTCCGCTACTCGCGCCACCTCCTCCTCCCCGAGGTCGGAATGGAGGGGCAGCGGAAGCTCAAGGCGGCGCGAGTGCTGACCATCGGCGCCGGCGGCCTCGGCTCGCCGCTCTCGCTCTACCTCGCCGCGGCCGGTGTGGGCACGATCGGGATCGTGGACTTCGATGTGGTGGATCTCACCAATCTCCAGCGGCAAATCGTGCACGGTACCGCGTCGCTGGGCCGCTCCAAGCTGGAGTCGGCGAAGGAGCGAATCACCGACGTCAACCCGAACGTGAACGTGGTCGGGCACGAGGCCCGGCTCACCTCGGAGAACGCGCTCGACATCCTCCGCGGATACGATATCGTGGTGGACGGAACCGACAACTTTCCGACCCGCTACCTGGTGAACGACGCCTGCGTGCTCCTGGGCAAGCCCAACGTCTACGGCAGCATCTTCCGGTTCGAGGGCCAGGCTTCGGTGTTCTACGCCAGGGAGGGGCCGTGCTACCGCTGCCTCTACTCCGAGCCGCCGCCTCCGGGACTGGTGCCGAGCTGCGCCGAGGGCGGCGTGCTGGGGGTGCTGCCGGGCATCATCGGCTGCCTCCAGGCGATGGAAACGATCAAGTGGATCATCGGAGCCGGGGACTCGCTGGTGGGCCGCCTGGTGCTGTTCGACGCGCTCAAGCTGCGCTTCCGCGAGCTCAAGCTGCGGAAGGACCCGAACTGCCCGATCTGCGGCGAGCACCCGACCATCCACGAGCTGATCGATTATCAGGCATTCTGCGGGATCGGCGCCGAGCCCGATTACGCCGGCCCCGAGGTCTCGGTCGAGGAGCTGCAGCAGGAGCGCGGTGAGAAGGGGTGCGATTTGGTGGTGGTGGACGTGCGCGAACCGCACGAGTGGGAGATTGCCAGCATCGAGGGCTCACGCCTCATCCCGCTGGGCCAGCTTCCCGACCGGCTCAACGAGCTCGACGGCCATGCCGAGATCGTCACGGTGTGCCACCACGGCGCACGGTCGATGAAGGCGCTCGAGATCCTCCGCGGCGCCGGCTTCGGGAAGGTCCGGAGCCTGGCCGGCGGGATCGATGCGTGGGCGGAGCGGGCGGAGCAGGGGATGGCAAGATACTGACGGACGGGCGGACGGGCGGACGGTAGAAGCACACCGCCACGGTGTGCCGTTTCCGTCCGCCCGTCCGTCCGTCCGTCCGTCAGCTTCCATGCCGAAGGCGGGACTCGAACCCGCACGGGCTTGCGCCCACTGCGCCCTGAACGCAGCGCGTCTACCAGTTCCACCACTTCGGCCGAAGGGCGCAAAACTAGCGACCTGGGAGGTCGGAATCAACCCGGCCGATTGACCCTATCGTGGTGCTGGCCTATCCTTTGCGCAGGATGGTGACGTGATCCGCGAGGCCTCCCCTTCACCCGAGCGCAAGCAGTCGGTCGCCCGCAATCCCAAGGCGACCCACGACTACCACATTCTGGAAACCTGGGAGTGCGGGATCGTGCTCACCGGCACGGAGGTCAAGTCGCTCCGGTCGGGCAAGGCGTCCATCAAGGAGGCGTACGCGCGGGTTCGGAACGGCGAAGTGTTCCTCGACGGCATGAACATCACTCCCTACGAGCAGGGCAATCGCTACAATCACGACCCGGTCCGCACCCGGAAGCTCCTCCTCCACCGGCGTGAGATCGAGAAGCTGATCGGCGCGGTGGAGCAGAAGGGGCTCACGCTGGTGCCGCTCGAGCTCTACTTCCGGAATGGCCGCGCCAAGGTGGCCATCGGGCTTGGCCGCGGCAAGAAGCAGTACGATAAGCGCGAAGACCTGAAGCGCCGAGCCGTGGAGCGCGAGACGGCGCGGGCCGTGTCCATCCGGGGGCGGCAGTGATTCTCGAGCTCGCGCTCGCGGCCGCGCTCACGGGCGGGACGGCCGGGTTCCCACGTGAGGTGATCATCGCGGGCGTCCGGGGCGAGTCGCACATTCCCGTCCGCACCGATCCGCTCGGTTCTCCGGTGATGCCCGCGCAGCCGCTGATCGCCGCCCTGGACGGGCAGATCAAGGTAGACTCCGGCTGGGCCGAAGTGGTCGTGGCCCAACAGCCTTTCCGCTTTCTCGTCGGCGCGCCGCTCTACCTCTTCAGCAAGCAGCTCCTCCCGCTCGCCGGCGCCGCGCGGCTGGTCGGGGACAGTCTCTTCCTTCCCTATCAGTTCGTCGCCGAGATCATTCCCTACTACCTCGCCGAGCGTTATCGCTGGGACGCGCGACGCGCACGACTCGAGGAGCTCCGCGGACGCACCACGACGCTGGCGGCGCGCGCATCGCCGGAGCCGGGGCGACTGCCCAACGGGCTCCGGCCCGGGCACGTGGTCACCGTGGATCCCGGTCACGGCGGCGTCGATCCCGGCAATCCCGGCGTGTTCTTCCCGCGCGGCGTCCGGGAGAAGGATGTCACCCTGGGCGTGGGCCTGCTGCTCCGGGACGAGCTCCAGCGTCGCGGCATCGGCGTCCGAATGACACGCACCACGGACACGCTGATCGCCCTTGGCGACCGCGGCGGCTACTGCACCGAGGCCTGCGATCTCTTTGTGAGCCTGCACGTCAACTCGATCGCCCGACGCCGGGGATACACCGACGTGCGCGGGTTCGAGACCTACTTCCTGGCTGAGGCCCGCACCGAGGACGCGGCGCGGGTCGCGAAGATGGAGAACGATGCCGTCCGTTTTGAGGCCGGACCCGTGGGCCCTGACGCCGTGGGTGGACTGGACTTCATCCTCAAGGACCTCCAGCTCAACGAGCACCTGCGGGAATCGGCGCGACTGGCCGAGCTCGTGCAGCGCGGCCTCGAGCGGGTCCATACGGGCGAGAACCGGGGGGTCAAACAGGCCGGGTTCATGGTGCTGACCACGGCCCGGCGCCCCGCGGTGCTGGTCGAGATGGGCTACAGCACCAATCCCCAGGACGGGCGGCTCCTCACCTCGCCGAAGAGCCAGAAGGCGATGGCCGCCGCGGTGGCCGACGCGGTCGTGGAGTATCTGCTGGAATACGAGCGGAAGACCGGCTCCGCCGCCGACTCCGGAGCGCGGAAGTGAGACGCACCGCGCGCGCGCATGCGCTCGCCCTCCTGACCGGCGCCGGCCTCCTCGGCGGCTGCGTGTACTACAACGGGATGTACAACACCAATCGGCTCGCCAAGGCGGCCCGCAAGGCCGAGCGCGACGGCCGGGTCTACGAGGCGAAGAACCTGTGGGGCCAGGTGATCACCCGCGCCGATTCGCTGGTCGTGCGCCATCCCGACAGCAAGTACGCGGACCAGGCGACGGTGATTCGCGGGATCGCGCTCGCCCGGCTGGATCAGTGCCCCGCGGCGGTAGCACCGCTTGCGGGGTTCGAGTCGGTGCAGGGACTCGATGACGCGATCGTGGAAGAGGCCGCGCTCTCGCTCGGCCGCTGCCGGCTCGAGCTGGGCGACCCGGCGCTCGCCGAGGCCGCGCTCAGCCGGGTCATCGACAGCAAGGACCCCGCGCGCCGGCACGAAGCCAGGTTTCGCCATGCCCGCGCCCTACGCCTCACCGGCCGGTACCGGGAAGCGGTGGCCGAGCTGCGCGAGACCGCGGACCCGCGCGGGCGCACCGATCTCCTGCTCGCGTTGGCCGGGACCGGGCGGACGGCCGAAGCACTCGGGGTCGCCGACACGATGCTCTCCTCCCGCGACACCAGCGTCGTCTGGGACAGCGTAGTCGCCGCGCTCGGCCGGCAGGATCCGCGCGCGGCCACCGGACTGGTCGACCGTCTGGCCGCGGACACCTCGCTCACACCCGAAGATCGGGCGCGGCGCCTGTACCAGGACGGCCTGCGCCTCGAAACGGTGGATTCCGGCGCCGCGGTCGCGCGACTCCGGCAGGCGGTCACGGTGACCGGGCACGCCGAAAGCGCGGATCGCGCGCGCGTCTACCTGCTGCGGCTGGAGCTCGCCCGGATCGAGTCGCTCGATCAGCTGGCGCCGGTGTCCGATTCGCTGACCGCCGTCGCTCGCCGCGAGAGTGCGGTGGCGGCCGAGGCGGCCGCGCTCGGCATGACCGTGGCCAGACTCCAGCTCCTGGCCGACTCCGCCGGCCCCTCGACCGATCGAGGAGACCTCCGCCTCTTCCTCGGCGCCGAGACCGCGCGCGACACCCTGCACGCACCCCTGCTCGCCGCCGGCCTCTTCCGCCGGCTGGCGGAGGAGTGGTCGGCGTCGCCGTACGCCCCCAAGGCGCTCCTCGCCGCTCAGCTGCTCGATCCCATCGACGCCGACGGGACACAGGCCCGGCTCGA
>DASUXW010000036.1:0-11910 GCA_036377715.1 Gemmatimonadales bacterium | reverse complement strand
TGTACGCCTCCACCCGGTATACGGTCGTGCCCGTGTCCGTCTTCACCCAGAACCCCGCCTTGGTCGAATCGAACAGCAGCTTCACGATCGGCGTCCCGTCCTTGCGCGCGAGGGTGACCGTCCGGTCTGGCCGGGCGAACTCTGCCGACCCCGCCTCCGCCGGCGACGCGAACCCCGTCGCCTGCACGTCGCGGAACGCGCCGGCCAGCTCCGCCGCCCGCGCCGAGTCGGCGGTGCCGCGTGAGAGCTTCCAGCGCTTGTCCACCCGCTCGATCGAATAGCTCCGTCCGCCCCGCGAGACCTCGATCTTCCCGATGCTGTCGGGCGGCACCGCGGCGATGCGGTGATCGCGCCACTCTTCGGCGCCGCGGTTGAGAAGCTCCGCCAGCCGGCCGCGCACCAGGTATGTCGCCTCGTCGCCCGCCTTCCGCAGGTAGCCACCGGAGAAGTCGGACGACTGGTGCCCGGCGACCAGTTCGGCGACGGTCGTCCCGCCCGCCACGACGCGGGCCCGCGTCCCCGTGCTGTCGGTTCCGAGCGCGGCTTGTGACGCCTTCTCCTCCGCCACCAGCTCGCTCCGCCGCGACGAGTCGCTCAGCGCCACCAGCAGGTCGGCCACTTCGCCGCGCGCGGCGCGCTGCCCGTTGACGAGCCAGGTGCTCGAGTCCTGCCGCGCGAGTACGGTGGTGTCTCTGCCCTTCACCATCACGACGGTGTCTACCTTGAAGCGATCGATTGCCGGCAGGCCGAGCGCGTCGCCGCCGGCCTTCGCGCCGCCGCTCCTCCGCGCGAGCGCCGCCGCCCCCCACACCAGGAGCAGCACGGCGAAGATCACCACCAGCCGGATGAGCTGCTTCCCGCTCATGCGGCGACCTCCTCCGGCTCGGGCGTGCCGGCCGGCACCAGCGGGTGGTACGGGTCGCGCGTCCGGCGCCGCCGACGCACCAGATGAATCACGCCGACGAGCACCACCAGCAGCGGCACGCCGATCAGGTTGGCGTACTTGGCGAACTCACGCTGGGTCGCGGTGGCGAACACCAGCGGGACCGGCCGCCGGTCCTTCGACCGGATCGCGATGAGCGCCTCGTCCTGCGCGAGCCAGTCCACCGAGTTGAGTGCGAGCGCCAGGTTCTCGGGGGCGTTCTGCACGAATCGGTCGGTGGCGAAGTCGGTGCTCCCGAACACCACCGCGCGGCCCCGGGTGCTGTCTTTGGGCGCCGCCACCGCGCCGAGCACCTGCCGGCCCAGCCCGGTCTGCGGGAAGTCGCTGCGCGGCGCGATCGAGGTCGGGCCCGTCAGTGTCCCCCCCGCTTCGCTCGTCACCAGCAGCGGGGTGACGGTGCCGGCCGGCGCCTTGGTCGTGTCGATGGTGCTGGCCCAGGTGATCACCGCCGCGCCCAGGTCCTGGTTGATCGGCGACTCACGGGTGCTCTCGGCGCGGATGAAGAACGGATAGGGCTGGAGCACCCGTCCGAAGTCGCTTGGCAGGGGAATCGCCTCGTTGGCGACCAGGTCGTAGGTCATGTTCTGTTTCACCGACAGGCCGAACTTCTCGAGCACGCTGTTCCAGGGCAGGCTCCGCGGCTGCGCGAACGGCATGTCCTGCGCGATGCTCATCCCGCCCGCGAACACCAGGATGCTCCCGCCCCGGTCCACGAACTTCTCGACCCGCCCCAGCTCGGCGGCGGAGACGGTGTCGGGCGCGCCGGCGAGCACCAGCACCTCAAGCGCGGTATCCGGCTGAGTCGAGTCGGATAGCATCACGGAGCGCACGTCGTACGATTTGTTGAGCTGCTCCTCGAGTTGCTGATAGCCCGCGCCCTGGCCGGCCGAGGGGTCGGAGTAGATCCCGATCACCGGCTTGTGGTCGCGGGTGAGGTTGCGGATGCTGGAGACCAGGCGGTACTCGAGGTCGTCGGTCTCGTGGATGAAGGGCAGGGTCTCGGTCTTGCCCGCGTGCTGGACGGCGAGACCGAGGAAGCCCTGCTTGACCTGGAGCTCCGACTGGCCGATCACGTTGAACTGCACCGGCTGGATCCCCAGCGACTGGGCGTCCTGCTGGGCGGCCTTGTCGCTCGACGGGTCCCGCTCCTCGATCCGGATGCGGCCGTGGCCCGCGGAGCGCAGGTCGCGGAGCATGTCGTCCACGTCGCGCTTCATCAGCGCCACCTCGGTGGGCAGCTCGGAGGAGGCGAAGACCTTGATGGTGACCAGGTCGTCGAGCTTGCCGAGCACGTCGCGCGTCGCGGGCGAGAGCGTGTAGGCCCGGCCCGGCGAGAGGTCGAGCCGCCCGCTGATGTACCCGCCCAGCAGGTTGATCACCACGAGCGACGCGGCCAGCAGTCCCACGCCGAGCTGGAGCCGCCGGTGGGCCCCGCCCGACGGCGCGAGCCGCCGGCCGAGCAGCGCGCCGTAGGCGAACGCCAGGAAGAACCCCGCCAGCGAGACGAAGTACACCACGTCGCGCAGGTCGATGACACCGCGCCCGATGCTCTCGAAGTGCGACAGCACGCCGATGCGTGCCGCGATGGTCGCGAGCTGCGCCGGGAGGCCCACCAGCAGCGGGTTGAGCCCTACCAGAATCAGCAGGAACATCAGCACGGCGGCGAGGATGAACGCGGTGATCTGGCTGCGCGTGAGGCTCGAGGCCCAGGTCCCGATGCCCGCGAAGCCGAGCGCCAGCAGGGCCGCCCCGACGTACTGCGCCGCGATGGTGGACCACGGCATCGCGGCACCCAGCGAGAGCGCGAGCGGGATCACCAGCGTGAGGGCCAGCGCGATCCAGAGAAACAGCACCGACGACACGAACTTGCCGAGCAGCAGCTCGAGCTCGCTCAGCGGCTGGGCCAGCACCACCTCGAGCTGCCCGCCCCGGATGTCCTCCGCCAGCGACCGCATGGTCACGGCCGGCACGAAGAAGAGGAAGATCCACGGCAGGACGTCGAGCATCGGTCGGAGGCTCGCGACCTGGGCCAGATAGGCCGAGCGGAAGAAGAGGAAGGCGTTGATCGCGAGGAAGGCGACGAGCAGCACGTACCCGGTGGGGGCGTCGAACATCGCCTTCAGCTCGCGGCGCGCCACGGTCCAGATGCGCATCACGCGGACTCCTGCTGAATCGTGAGCTCCCGGAACAGGTCCTCGAGGCTCCCGGCCTCCTGGTGGAGCTCGTACAGCGTCCACCGCTCGGCCTTGGCCAGCTCGAAGATCCGGGGGCGGAGGTCGTCGGCGGATTTCGCGGTCACCGTGAACCGCGTGCGGCCGTCGGCGCTCTCGCGGGGCTCCACGGTGCCGACGCCGGGCAGCGCGGCCAGCCGCTCGCCGATCCCGTCGCCCACCGCCTCGACCGCGACTCGCGCCACACCCTTGGCCCGCGCGACAAGATCGTCCACCGGCCCGTCGGCCACGATGCGGCCGCGGTTGATGATCAGCACAC
The DNA here is from genome assembly GCA_036377715.1 of Gemmatimonadales bacterium. Taxonomy (GTDB): domain Bacteria; phylum Gemmatimonadota; class Gemmatimonadetes; order Gemmatimonadales; family GWC2-71-9; genus CAVVWJ01. The sequence goes on along the minus strand of DASUXW010000036.1, from coordinate 8,477 downwards.
GGGAGCAGGTGAACTGGATCTCGGGCAGCACGTGCGTGGAGAGCACCACGGTGCGCTCGCGGCCGAGATCGGCGATGAGCTTCCGGATCTCCACCCGCTGGTTCGGGTCGAGGCCTTCGGTGGGCTCATCGAGGATCAGCAGGTCGGGCCGGTGCAGAATGGCCGCCGCGAGCCCTACCCGCTGGCGAAAGCCCTTGGAGAGCTCACCGATCGGGCGATGGAACACCGGCTCGAGGCCGGTCGCGGCGACCGACTCGTCGATGGAGCGCTGGCGCTCGGGCCCGTCGAGCTCGCGCAGGCGGCCGACGAAGTCGAGATACTCCGAGACCAGCATCTCGGTGTACAGCGGATTGTTCTCGGGGAGGTAGCCGATCCGGCGCTTGGCCTCGCGCCCGGCCTCGTCGAGCGGCACGCCGTCGAGCCGGATCGAGCCCGAGTCGGGCTCGATGAATTGGGTGATCATGCGCATGGTGGTGGACTTCCCGGCTCCGTTGGGGCCCAGGAATCCGACCACCTGTCCACGATCTACCTGGAAGGAGACCTCATCGACTGCGGCGATGCCGCCGAAACGCTTCGATACCCGGTCAAGGGCCAGCAAAGACATACGCGAATTGGGGTTGCGGTTGAGCGGAAGCCGGGAGTGTAACCCCGGTGCGGAGGCGCCTCAAGGGTCGCCGGCCGTGGGATGCGCGAGCGCGGGTCAGGGTCGCGCCGCCGTGTGGCCGATGATTCGCCCGGCCGCCGTGGCTACCGACTCCAGAAACCGGTCCACCTCGGCCGGACCCAGGGCGGTCGAGATCGTTCCCACACCGCGCGGGTCGATCAGCACGCCTTCATTGTAGAGGCCGAGGAAGAGCCGGAGTCGGAGCGTGGCGTCGCTCGGGTGGATGGCGAAAAGGGACCCGCAGCCGGTGACGCGGGCATCGAGCCCGGCCTCATCGAGCGCGGCGCCGAGCCGGCTCCGGAGCTGCTCGCCCAGCTCGTTGATGCGGGCAATCTCCTCCCGGGTAAGCAGCTCCAGCGTCGCCGCCCCGGCCGCGAGGCTCATCGGGTTGGCGTTGAGGCTGCCGGGATGCGGGATCGCGGGCGCGCCGCGCGAGGGGTCGAACTGCGCCATGATGTCGGCCCGGCCGCCGAATGCGCCCAGCGGGAACCCGCCCCCGATGAGCTTGCCCAGAACCGTGAGCTCGGGCGTCACGCCGAAGTACTCCTGCGCGCCACCCCAGCCGATGCGGAAGCTCACCACTTCGTCGAATACGAGGACGATCCCGTGGCGGGCGGTGACCTCTCGCAGGCGCCGGAGGAAGTCCGCGGTCGCCGGGATCATCCCCGCCGATCCCTGCACGGGCTCGATGAGTACCGCCGCGAGCTCCCCCGCATGGGCCTGGATGAGTGTGGCGGCCGCGTCGGTCCGGTTGAAGGGAAACACCACCGTATCGGGGTGCGGTCCCATCGTCTCGTCCAGGCTCCCGTGGTAGCTCCCCTCCGCCCGGGCGATGCGCCGGCGGCCGGTGAAGCGCCGCGCCGCGCGGATGGCGTTGAGGCTCGCCTCGGTGCCCGAGCTGGTGAACCGGACCAGCTCCATCGAGGGCACGCGCTCGTGCAGCAGCCTTGCCAGCCGGAGCTGGGGCTCGGTCGGTCCCGGGAAGGCGGTGCCGAGCGCGAGCTGCCGCTCGGCCGCCGCAAGCACCTGCGGGCGGCCGTAGCCGAGCGGGAGCGCCGAGTGGTTGCCGGTGAAGTCGAGCAGCTCGTTGCCGTCGAGATCGATCAGCCGGCAGCCCTCGCCGCGGACGAAGACCGCGGGGTAGGGCGGGTAGAACAGGGTGCTTCGCGAGTCGCCGCCGGGGAGATAGGCGCTCGCCTCGCGGAAATACTGCGCCGAGCGAGGGGTTCGACGGCGGTATTCCTCGGCTTCGGGGAGCAGTGTTCCGAGGGGGTCGGCTGACGGCATGGGTCCAAGATAGTCGCACGGACGCCGTCCAGAGCCGCCGTCGCCCGCCGGGCGCGCTCGAGGTCGTCCGCGCCGTCCCAGGCGATCGGCACGTCCGGCGCCACGCCTTCGACCTCGTTCGTCCCGTCGGCGCGGGCGCGTACGCAGTCCGGCAGCCGCACGTCGAGGCCGGTGTGCGGCAGCGTGTGCCGAATCCCACCGTCGGTGTAGCCGCAGCCCGCGCCGTAGGTGCGCTCGCCGATCACGACGGCGGCGCCGTTGTCCCGCAGGATGGCCGCGAAGCCTTCAGCGGCCGAGGCGGTCTTTCGATCCACCAGCACCACCACCGGCCCGCGCCAGACGCCTTCCTGGAATGCATATCGGCTCGGCCCGAACAGGACCTCCTTCGACTGGAGCTCGTCCAGGCTCCCCGGCGCGGCGTAGTCGAGCAGACCGGTCGAGAAGAGCCCGCCCCGCACGAGCATCGAGCAGGGAGCGGCCGCGGCCCCGTCGCGCCAGATGGCGGACCAGTCGCATGGGCGCCGCGTCTGAGCGATGAGGGAGTCGAGCCGGAGAGCCGCGGTCTCGACCATCGCCCGCTCGGCGGCGGGAAGGTCGGTCCGCGCCAGGTCGGGTGCGAGGCCGTCCCTCAACTGCTCGAGCTGGGTGGTCGCGTGTGGATGGCGCAGCACGGGTTTGGCCGAGGCGTGCAGCGGTACCGGCGTGAGGATGCGCGCCATCGGGTCCACGATGTCTTCGCCGCCGCCGTTCCCGGTCAGATCCACCAGCAGTACGCGCGCGCCGGCCGTCGCCAGTGACCGCACCCGCTCCGCGAGCCGTGCGAGCACGATGTCGTCCACCAGGCTGTCGAGCGCCATCGAGCAGTTGTCGTCGCAGCCCAGGGCCAGCGTGTCGCGGATCCGGTTCCACACTTCGGCGCACGCGCTCCCGTGCGCGTAGCTGGAGAAGAGCGAGATGCGGACGAGACCCGCGCGCGCTCCATTCGGAAGCGCGACCAGGCCGCCTGGAAAGTCCGCGGGCCCCTCCACCGGCGTGAAGCCCTCGAGCCGATCGAACGGGAGACCCAATTCCCGATCGTCGGGCGAGTAGCCGAGCGCTCGGCAGGCCCGCCCGGCGCTCCAGTCGGCCGCGGGGGGCGTACCGCGGCGGTCCCAGAGCCGCATGACCGCGGTGACCGCGGAGGGCGTCGGGCGGGCCAGGTAGAAGTGGCCGTCGTGGAAGGCGGCTGCGAACGCCGTGAGCGCGCGCCTGGCATCGCGCCCGGTGCGCGCGCGTGCGAGCGCGGCCACGGTGGAGTCGTGCAGCGCCCGCGGGTCCACCCGACCGCGACGCACCTGCCACTCGAGGTTGGCGTAGGCGCGGGAGACGTGGGCTTCGAGGTCGGCCAGGTCGGCCCGCCAGCCCGCCCGCTCGGCATCACCGGCCGTCCGGAGGGCGGCACCGGCCGCGCCGAGAAGAAGCAGGACGATCAGGAAAAGAGAGCGGTTGCGGGGTTTGGTCATGGGGTGTCGTACGATGAGCCCGAGGTCGATGTTTCACGAGGAAACGTACTCGCGCGTGACAGCAATCACGGAAGGCGCGTATCCGGCGGGCTAGGCTCCGCATCCCCACCGCGTTCGGCCATGCAATCTCCGAGGAGGCGCCATGCGGTCGGATACCCGCTCGCTTACCGTTGGCCTCGCGCTGGGCGCCGGGCTCATGTACCTGCTCGATCCCAATCGCGGCGCACGCCGCCGCAACACCATGCGCGACAAGGTGGTGCACGCCAGGCGCCTGGCGCGCGAGGGGTGGGATGCGACCTCCCACGATCTGGCCAACCGCTCCCGCGGACTCGCGGCGGCGGCTCGGTCCCGCCTGAGCCCGGACGGTGCCGACGACTGGGTCGTCGAGCAGCGGGTCCGCGCCGCGCTCGGGCGGGTGGTCTCCCACCCCAGCGCCATCGCGGTCAACGCCAGCGAAGGGCGGGTGACCCTGAGCGGTCCGGTGCTGGCGGACGAGGTCGAAGGGCTGCTGGCCTGTGCCCGGACGGTGCGCGGCGTCGAGGCGGTGGAGAATCGGCTCGCCGTCCACGAGTCGGGCGAGCACGTCCCGGCGCTGCAGGGCGGGCGGACGGGGACCGGGACCCAATCTGAGCTGCGCCGGGAGAACTGGACGCCCTCGCTCCGGCTTCTCGCGAGCCTCGGGGGAGGAGGGCTCGCGATCTGGGGCCTGCAGCGGGGCGGCGTGCTCGGAGCGGCGGCCGGCGCCGCGGGACTCGCGCTGTTGGCCCGCGGCAGTACCAACACGCCGCTCGACCGGCTGGTCGGCGTGGGCGGCGGTCGCCGCGCCGTGGACCTGCAGAAGACCATCACCATCCACGCCCCGGCCGACCGGGTGTTCGCGTTCCTCACCGAGTGGGAGCGGTGGCCCCAGTGGATGTCGCACGTGCGCGAGGTGAGCGGGCGGGGTACCGTGCGCGGCCGCGAGCGCACGCACTGGGTGGTGGACGGCCCTCTCGGCGTGCCCGTGCGCTGGGACGCGATCACCACCGGGATCGTTCCCAACGAGGAGATTGCCTGGAAAACCGAGGATGGCGCCGCGGTGGCGCACGCCGGGATGATCCGGCTCGTGCCGCTGGACGACGCGACGCGCGTCGAGCTCCGGATGTCCTACAATCCGCCCGCGGGCGTGCTCGGCCATGCGGTGGCCGCGTCGTTCGGCCGCGATCCGAAGCGGCAGCTCGACGACGATCTCGCCCGTCTCAAGACCACGATCGAGACCGGCCACGCACCACGGGACGCCGCGCGGCACGCGCCGGAGACGGCCGAGTCCGCGGCGCAGGCGGATTGAGCGATGATACCCTACCGCGACCGCGTTGACGCCGGCCGACGCCTGGCCGGGCTGCTGCGACGGTACGCCGACCGGCCCGACGTCGTCGTGCTGGCGCTTCCGCGCGGAGGCGTGCCCGTCGCCTTTGAGGTGGCGACCGCGCTCCATGTGCCCCTGGACGTCTTCGTGGTGCGGAAGCTCGGCCTCCCCTCGCACCCCGAGCTGGCTATCGGGGCGATCGCCTCCGGCGGCGTGCGCCTGCTGGACGAGTCGGCGGTGCGGAGGTTCGGGGTCACCGACAGCCAGCTCGCGGCCGTGTCCACCGCGGAGGAGCGCGAGCTCGAGCGTCGCGAGCGGCTGTACCGCGAAAAGCTCCCGTCGCCGGACCTGCGCGGCAGGACCGTGATTCTGATCGACGACGGCCTCGCCACGGGCGCCTCGATGGCCGCGGCCTCCACCGCGGTGCGGGCCCAGGACCCGGGGCGCATCGTCGTCGCGGTTCCGGTGGCCGCGCGGGAGACGTGCGACGCCTTCGCGGAGATGGTGGATGAGGTGGTCTGTGCCGCCACGCCCGAGCCGTTCAACGCGGTCGGGCTCTGGTACGAGGACTTTTCCCAGACGAGCGACGAAGAGGTGCACGAGCTGCTGGAACGGGCCGCGCGCGAGCTGCCGGGCAACGGTGTCGAGATGGAGCATGTGGACCCGACGCGCTGACGCCCGGGCCCGAGAACCGAAGGAGTGGAGGAGGAATGGACGAGACGAGAGGGACGGCGGAGCTCGACGTACGTGTGGCCGCCGGTGGAGCGACGCTCGACGGCACGCTCACGGTGCCCCCGGAGCCGCCCGGCGTGGTGCTGTTCGCCCACGGCAGCGGTTCCAGCCGGCACAGCCCGCGGAACCGGTTCGTGGCGGGCCACCTGCACGAGAGCGGGCTGGCCACGCTGCTCATGGACCTGCTTACTCCCGAGGAGGAGGCGATCGACGCCCGCACCCGCCAGATCCGGTTCGACATCGAGCTGCTGGCCGAACGGCTGGTGGGCGCGATCGATTGGCTCGCGGGCTACGAGAACACGCGTGGGCTGCCGGTCGGTCTCTTCGGGGCGAGCACCGGCGGCGGCGCCGCGCTGGTGGCGGCGGCGGTCCGGCCCGACCAGACGGCGGCGGTGGTCTCGCGTGGCGGTCGGCCCGACCTCGCCGGCGACGCCCTTCCCGAGGTCCGCGCGCCCACGCTGCTCATCGTGGGCGGCTACGACGAGCCGGTCATCCAGCTCAACCGCCGCGCGATGGCGCGGATGCAGGCCCCCGTGACGCTCGAGATCGTTCCCGGCGCGACCCACCTGTTCGAGGAGCCGGGCACGTTGGAGCAGGTTGCGGAGCTGGCCCGCGACTGGTTCGCGCGTCATCTCATTCCGGCGCGCGCGCGGTCCGACGCACCCGGCGCGGTCTGGTAGGCTCACGCTGCTCAACGCCGGAGATACTCGGCCGCGCCGGTCATGAGCATCTCCACGCCCACGACCACCAGCAGCATTCCCATCAGCCGTTCCACGGCCGTGAGTCCGCGCTCCCCGAGCAGCTTGCCGAGGTTGCTGGCGAAGAACAGGATCACCGCGCCGGCGCACCAGGCGAGCACCACGGCGCCCAGCCACACCGGCCAGCGCTCCGGCTCGCGCGACATCAGCAGCAGCTCGGTCGCGAGCATCGATGGCCCCGCCGTATAGGGGATGGCGAGCGGGACGATGAGCGGCTCACCCTGCACCGGTTCGCGCAGCGAGCGCTCGTCGCTGGGGAACACCATGCGGATCGCGATGAGCAGCAGGATGAACCCGCCGCCCGCCGTGAGCGCGGCGCGGGACACGTGGAGCAGGTCGAGGATGTAGCGGCCGAGAAACAGGAACAGGACCATGATCACGAGCGCGATGAGCAGCTCGCGCACGATCACGAAGCGATATCGCGAGGGCTCCACCGGCTTGAGCGCCGAGAGGAAGAGCAGCACGTTGCCGAGCGGGTCCATCACGAAAAACAGGAGGACCGCGGCGGAGAGGAGGCTCACGGCGTGCTCCGGGCGCTTAGCTCGGCGCGGAGCGCCGCGATCTCCGAGCGCAGGGCGTCGAACGACTTGCGGCCGGCGATCTCGGCCCGGTCGTCATCGGCATCCCGGCCGACGAAGAAGGTGGCGAGCGACGCCGTGATGTAGCCCCACACGGCGAAGGCGTACACCGCAAGCAGGAAGCAGAGCATCCGCCCCTCCGTGCTTTTGGGCCAGTACTCCGAGCCGAGGGTGGTCATCACCATCGCGGTCCACCAGAGCGCGGTGCCGTAGTTGGGGAGCCCGCCGCCCGGCGGCCCGCCCTCGAAGGCGTACATCCCGGCCGCGCCGCCGAGCGTCACGAGGATGGTGAGCACCACCACGTACCCCAGCCCGCGCCGGCCCATGCTGGCCGAGAGCGACTTCATTCCCCGGTTGAGCGAGGCCACCACCCGCACCAGCCGGGCGCTGCGCACCGCTCGCGCCGCGCGCAGCACCCGGACCGCGCGGGCCACCCGCAGGACACGCAGCGCCGGCACCAGCAGCGACAGCGCGCCGAGCCAGTTGCTCCGCAGGTATGCCCACTTCTCCGGAGCGAGCGCGAGGCGGATCACGAAATCCACGATGAAGATGATCCAGATGGCGGTCGAGATCCCCGCCAGGAGCGGCGAAAGCCCCTCCGTCAGCTCGACGATGAGGAGCGCGAGCCAGACGAAGCCGAGCACCTGCATCGGCCGCTCGAGCCAGCTCTCGAGCTCGACGAGGGCGGCGAGGCGTTCGGTCTGGTCGCCGGACTCCCGGTCCGGCGAGGAACTGTCGCCTGATTGCGTCATTTGCATTCTCCGTGCAGCACGTTTTGGCTGGCGCCGCCGTGCGCCCGCTTCTCTCTGCTCCAAGGGGGCATATCCGAGCGCATGTCCCCTTCACTCCATTCAGGGTGACTCACTTGGGCACATGCTTGGAGCCCGCCCTGCCTCTCCGCCTCCGTGGAACCGTGTCTAACCTGCAGCCGTCCGTGAGCCGCCGCGAGTTTTGACCCCGCGCCCGGCGCGTCGGCAGGATCGACCCGTCCGTTCGTGGGACGGGGACGAGTGATCGTCACTGTCCCGCAAAAAGCAGAAGGCCTGCCTCCCGTCTTCTGAGTCGGGAGGCAGGCCTTCTGCCTGAACGGGCGTGCGCTCTACGAGCGGCTTCGGCTGCTCGACCGCTTCGAGCCACGCGAGGAGCCGCGCGACCGACTGGCGGTCGAACGGCTGCGAGTCGAGCGGCGTGCGCTGGTCCCGCTCCTCGCCCCGGTCCTCGACCGGCTGGTGGACTTCTTCCGCTGCGCCGTGCTCCGCCCGCTGCTCCGCGAGCTGCCCGACGAGCTCGCGCCCGTGCGCGAGCGGGACGCCGAGCTCCGGCTCGATCCGCTCGTCCCCTTCCGCCTCGAAGCGTGCGAGTTCCCTCGCGCGCGCGCACGCGCCGTCTCCCGTCCCACCAGCTTGTTGAAGTTGCTGCGCTGGCCGCCCGCGGTCTTCTCCTGGTAGATCAGCGCGAGATCGTTATCGTCGAACGACTTGAACCACTGGTCCCAGGAGATCGGCTCCAGCTTGCCGTGCCCGGAATAGCCCGGGAAGTCCAGCCGGATCATCCCGGGGTCGCGGCCTCGGCTGCCGGTGCCTTTGACGCGCGCCGGCTGCGCGTGGCGGG
>DASUXW010000035.1:0-3675 GCA_036377715.1 Gemmatimonadales bacterium | reverse complement strand
CTGGACGAGATGCTGACCCGGGTCCACGCCGACGATCGCGCCGCGGTGGCGCTCGCGTTCCGGCAATCCGCCGAGAGTGGGGCCGATCTCGACATCGAGTTCCGGATCGTGCGCGCCGACGCCAGCGTACGCTGGCTGCGGGGCCATGGAAAGGTGCTGTTCGACGACGGCGGCGATCCGACGGCGCTCACGGGCGCCTGCGTGGACATCACGGAGCGGCGGCACACCGAGGAACAGCTTCGGCAGGTGCAGCGAATGGACGCCGTCGGCCGGCTGGCGGGCGGGGTGGCGCATGAGGTCAACAACATGATGACCGCCATCCTCGGGTTCACCGACCTCCTGCTCGACCCGGCACACGTCGGCGATCCGCGCGGCGACCTGCTGCAGATCCGGAAGGCGGCGGGCCGCGCCGCCATCGTCACAGCGCAGCTGCTCGCCTTCAGCCGCCGTCAGATGCTGCAGCCCCGCGTGGTGGACCTGAACGTCGTCGTGACCGAGCTGCAGCCCATGCTGCCGCGGCTCATGGGCGAGGACAAGGAGGTCGAGGTCGCGCTGGCACCCGAGCTCTGGCCGGTGCACGCCGACCGCGGCCAGCTCGAGCAGGTGGTCATCAACCTGGCGCTCAACGCCCGCGACGCGATGCCACGCGGGGGCCGCTTCACGATCGAGACCGCCAACGTGGAGCTCGATGAGGACTACATCGGGCGCCACCCCGGCACCACGATGGCGCGCGGACCCTACGTCCGGCTGGTCGTGAGCGACACCGGTGGCGGGATCCCGCCCGACGTGCAGGGGCGGATCTTCGAGCCCTTCTTCACGACGAAGCCGGTGGGGCAGGGCACCGGTCTCGGCCTGTCGATGGTCTACGGAATCATCAAGCAGAGCGGCGGGTTCGTGTGGGTCTACAGCGAGCCGGGTCACGGCACCGCGTTCAAGCTGTACCTGCCGCGCGCGGCCGCAGTTCCCGAGTTGGTCACGCCGCCGGGCGGCTACGAGGTGCCGCGCGGCGAGGAGACCGTGCTCGTGGTGGAGGACGATCCTCTGGTGCGCCAGTTGAGCGCGCGGCTGCTCGCGTCACAGGGCTACGCGGCGCTCGAGGCTCGCAACGGACGGGAGGCGCTGGAGCTGCTCCAGGCGCACGAGGGCCGGGTGCAGCTGGTGCTCACCGATGTGGTGATGCCGGAGCTCGGCGGTGCGGAATTCGCCCGGCGCGTCGAGCACCTGCAGCCGGGGCTGCCCGTCCTTTTCATGTCGGGCTTCACGGACCACGAGGTGGTGCGGCGGGGGCTGCTCGACCCCAGCGCGCCGTATCTGCAGAAGCCGTTCGACGCGGCGACCCTCGGCCGGCGGGTGCGGGAGATCCTGGATCTTCGCCGGGCCTAGGACGGGCTTCGGCCGCCGAGCACGCGCTTGACCTTGAGCCGCAGGCGCCGGGCCCGGCGCGACACCCATCCGGCCTCCCGCAGCTCTTCCTCCTCGAGCAGCTGCTGCCAGGCCGCCGCGATCCCGGTGCGCCCCAGGTAGCCGACCAGTTTACGCGGATCGTCGCGCGCGACGACCGGCAGCCGCCCCACGCCCAGCTGCACCATCTTGTCCACCGCCTCTTCCAGGATCTCGTCGGGATAGGTCACGACCGGGCTGCGGCTGCCCGCGTCGAGCACGGTCTGCTCGCCGTCTCCGGGGGTCTCGAGCGCCCGGAGCAGGTCGCCGCGGGTCACGACGCCCACCAGCGCGCCGGCGCCGTCCACGAGCGGCCAGGCCTGCCGGGGTCCGAGGGCGGGATCATGGGCCGTCAGCCGCTGCAGCAGGACATCCACCTTCATGTCGGCGGGGATGGTGGGGACGTGCTGCGCCTGCGCCATCACGTCCTCCACCCGCACCCGCGCGAGCGGGTTCACGATGTACTCCCGCATGACGTGATACCCGCGCCGCGCCACCTTCTCGGTGAGAATCGAGCGCTTCATGATGAGGACGGTCACCGCATGGGCCGCCGCGCACGCCACGAGGAGGCCGGGAAGGACCAGGATGTCGTCGGTGAGCTCGAGCATGAACGCCACCGCGGTGAGCGGCGAGCGCATGGTGCCGCCCATGATCGCGGCCATGCTGATCATCGCCCAGAGTCCCGGATCGCCCAAGCGGATCCAGTGGGACTCGAGCGCGCCCAGGGCGCCGCCCATGATGAGCAGCGGCGCCAGCACGCCGCCCGAGGTGCCCGAGCCGAGCGCCACGGCCCAGATGATCGCCTTCGTGAGCATGAGGCCGAGGAGGAACCCGCCGACCAGCTTGCCGTTCAGCAGGTCCGCGATGGTGTCATATCCCACCCCGAGGGCGCGCGGTTGGAACAGGCCGCCGATCCCGACCACCAGGCCCCCGATGAGCGGCCACCACATGAAGTGAATCGGCAGGCGGTTGAAGAAGTCCTCGCAGGCGTACACCAGCCAGGTGAGGAGTCCCGATCCGAACCCCGCCACCACGCCGAGCACCAGCGCGATGAGGAGCTCGGGCCAGGGCGGGGCCGCGTGCGGCGAGACCGGGAAGATCGGCCCCGCGCCGAGCAGCGGGACGCGGAGCGCGGCGGCCACCGCCGCGGCCGCAGCGACGGGTACGAAGCTCCGCGGCTTCCACTCGAACAGCAGCAGCTCGACCGCGAGGAGCACCGCCGCCAGCGGCGTCGCGAAGATCGCGGCCATGCCCGCCGCCGCGCCGGCCACCAGCAGCGTCTTCCGCTCCGCCGCGGAGAGGTGGAACGCCTGCGCGAAGAGGGAGCCCACCGCGCCGCCGGTCATGATGATCGGTCCCTCGGCGCCGAACGGGCCGCCGGTGCCGATGGCGACCGCCGAGGAGAGCGGCTTCAGGACCGCGACCTTGGCGCTCATCCGGCTCCGGCCGATGAGGATCGCCTCCATCGCCTCGGGGATCCCGTGTCCGCGGATCCGCTCGGAGCCGTAGCGCGCCATGAGGCCGACGATGAGCCCGCCCACCGTCGGCACCAGCACCGCCGCGAGCCCCAGGGCGTTCGCGGCCGGCGACACGAGCGAGGCGTCGATCCGGTGGTAGTAGACCAGGTTGGTGATCGAGCCGATGAGCCAGACCAGCACCCACGCCACCAGCGCGCCGAGCACGCCGATGACCGCCGCCATCGGCGTGAGAATGAGGAGTCGCGAGTCGGTCGTGAAGTCGCCGAGGCGATCGGCGCCCCGCGGGGCGGCGCGATGCTCCGGCCGGGCGGGCATCGGTCAGCTCGACGAGCGCGACACGGGTGGATCCCGCCAGGGCAGGAGGTCGATGCTCCGCTCCGCGACGTCGGCGGCCTCGAGCCGCGTCTGGTGGGCCTCGAGCAGGTCGCTCCGGGTGATGATCCCGATCACCTTGGGCGGCCCCTTGCGGGGGATCACCGGCAGCCGGCCCACTTTCTCGTGCACCATGTGGTCGGCGGCTTCCCGCAGCGTATTGTCCGGGTGGATCACGACGGGCGGCCGCTTGAGGATCGCGCCCACCGGCTTGCTGCGCGGGGCCGTGGGATCGTTGAGGTCGCGGCGGGTCACCACACCGACCAGCCGCCCGTCGGCGGTGACGACGGGGAAGCCGTTGTGGGCCCGCTCGGCTGGGGTGCCCGATACCCGCGCCAGCGCCGCTTCGACCGTTTCGTCCGAGCGGATCGTGGCCACGCCGGTG
>DASUXW010000034.1:0-45243 GCA_036377715.1 Gemmatimonadales bacterium | reverse complement strand
GGCGGCGATCCGCTGCTGTGGCAGCACCTCTTCTGGCTGTTCGGCCATCCCGAGGTGTACATCATCTTCCTCCCGGCGGCGGGAATGGTGTCCATCATCCTGCCGACCTTCGCGCGCGGCCGGCTGGTGGGCTACACCTGGATCGCCCTCGCGGCGGTGGCGGTCGGCTTCCTGAGCTTCGGGCTCTGGGTGCACCACATGTTCGCCACCGGGCTGCCCATGATGTCGCTCGCCTTCTTCTCGGCGGCGAGCTCGGCCATTGCGATCCCCATGGGGATTCAGGTCTTCGCGTGGCTCGCGACGCTGTGGGAGGGACGACCGCTGCTCCGCACGCCGCTCCGCTTCATTCTCGGATTTCTCGTCATCTTCGTCATCGGCGGCGTCACGGGGGTGATGGTGGCCGCCGTGCCGTACGACTGGCAGGTGCACGACACCTACTTCGTGGTGGCGCACTTCCATTACGTGCTGATCGGAGGGATGGTCTTTCCCCTGTTCGCCGCGATCTACTACTGGACGCCCATGGTGACCGGCCGGATGCTGTCCGAGCGCGTGGGGCGCTGGGCGTTCTGGCTCATGTTCATCGGGTTCAACGCGGCCTTCTTCCCCATGCACATTACGGGACTCCGGGGAATGCCGAGACGGGTCTACACCTATGACGGCTCACTCGGCTGGAACGCGCTGAACCTCATCTCCACCATCTTCGCCTTCGTCTTCGCGGCGGGAGTGGTGGTCGTGGTGGTGGACTTTCTCCGCAGCCGCCGGCGGGGCGAGGAAGTCAGCCTGAATCCCTGGGGCGCACCCTCGCTCGAGTGGCTCTCGGGTCTGTCCGGGGTCGGGTTCCGGAGCATCGTCCCGGTCACCTCACGCTATCCCCTGTGGGACCAGCCGGATATGAAGGAAGAGGAGACCGCGGGCCTCGGGTACCTGCCGGACGCCCCGACCCGCGAGCGGGAGGCGCTCCTCACAGGCCCGCTCTCGAGCCAGCCGGAGCAGATCCTCCGGCTGCCCGGTCCGGGGTGGACCGCGTTCGTCGCCGCCATTGCCACTGCGGTCGTGTTCGCGGCAATGACGCTCGGGCTCTTCATCGTGGGCGTAGTGGCCGGGATCGTCGCCGCCGGCGCGTACCTCAAATGGCTCTGGTCGCTCGATCGGGCATACCCTCGCACGCCGGCGGACGCCGGCCGGGGGCTCGCGCTCCCGCTCTACCGCGCCGACAGCGGGAGCGTGGGCCGGTGGGCGATGACGGTGCTCCTCATCTCCGACGCCGCGGTCGTGGCCTCGTTCGTCTTCGGCTATCTCTTCCTCTGGACCACGCACCCGCTGCTCTGGCCGCCCCAGGGCACCGCGCTGCCGGGCGTGGGCGCGCCGGTGCTCGCGGCGGCGCTCCTGCTCGGCGCGTGGCTTGTGTTCGAGGCGGCCGCGCGGTTCGTGAGTCGGGACCGCGGCACCGCGGCCGGCGTCTCGCTCGTGGGGTCGGCCGTGCTGGCCGCCGGCGCGGTCGTGACCGGCTGGTTCTGGGTCGCCGGAATGGGCGCCGATCCCACCGCCAGCAGCTACGGCGCCGCCACCTGGACGCTGCTCGGCTACATGGGCCTGCACGTCGCCATCGGGGCGGCGATGGCGCTCTGGTGCGCCGCGCGGCTCGGCCTCGGCATGCTGGACGCGTGGCGCTGCCTCACGCTGCGGGTGTGCCGGGTCTGGTGGCGGTTCACGCTCGCCACGACGCTGCTCGTGCTCCTGCTCGTCGCGGGGTTCCCCCATGCCGTCGCCTAGTCTGACGGCGATGCCGGAGCGGGGAGCGGTTTCTCGCATTCTCGACACGGTCGTGGGCTTCTTCGTCTGGGCGGCGCACCTGCTCACGGTCTACATCGCGCAGGCGCTCGCATGCGCGCTGGGATGGGTGGGGCTGCGAGGGCAGGGGTCGGGTCGGCTGCTCGCGCCGCTCATCGCGGTCACGCTGGTCGCGGCGGGCGCCGTCGTGCTGCACGCGGTGAAGCGCTGGCGCGAGCGGGACACGCCCGGGACGTCGCACTTCCGCGCGGCGCTCACCGTCGGGTGCGACGCCATCGCTACGCTCGCGATCGTGTGGCAGGGATTCGCGTTTGTCCTGATGCCGCCATGCGCGTAGGCGTGGCCAAGATCGTAAGTTCCGGCCTTGCCGCCGGGGGCCGGCCGCTCCGCGAGTCACACTGCCACCTATTCCCAACTATCGAGGTACCGCAATGCCCGAACCCACTGAAGTCCTCGCTCCCGGAACCCGGGCGCCCGACTTCACCCTGCACTCCACCCCCGACCAGATGCTCTCGCTCAAGGAGCTGCGCGGCCGGCCGGTGATTCTGGCCTTCTACCCTGCCGACTGGAGCCCGGTCTGCGGTGACGAGGTGACCCTCCTCAACGAGGTGTTGCCCGAGTTCCGCCGCCACGACGCCGAGCTGCTCGGCATCTCGGTGGACGGCGTCTGGTGTCACGCGGCCTTCGCGAAGCACCGGAACCTCCACTTTCCCCTTCTCGCCGACTTCGAGCCCAAGGGCGCGGTGTGCCGGTCCTACGGCGCCTATCGGGAACAGGACGGCTTCGCGCAGCGCGCGCTGTTCCTGATCGATGGCGACGGGATCATCCGGTGGAGCTATCTCTCCCCCGTGGGCGTCAATCCAGGCGCCGACGGCGTCCTCAAGGCCCTCGAGTCGCTCGACCACTCGCCGGAGGCGGCGGGGAGGACGTCATGAACGGCCAACTGCAACCTCCCGTCGGGCCCGACGATCACGCGCAGGGCCCCGAGGGCGCACCGGTCACCCTCGTCGAATACGGCGACTTCGAGTGTCCGTACTGCGGCCAGGCCTATGAAATCGTGAAGACGATCCAGCAGCGGCTGGGCGGAAAGCTGCGGTTCGTCTTTCGCAACTTCCCGCTGAAGGAAGCGCATCCCCACGCCGAGCACGCCGCCGAAGCGGCCGAGGCGGCGGCCACGCGGGGCCGCTTCTGGGACATGCACGACCTGCTGTACGAGAACCAGCGGCGTCTGGACGACGCGTCGCTGGCCGGCTACGCCGAGGCGATCGGTCTCGACGCGCAGCGGGTGATGCAGGCGCTGGAGGACGGTACCTACGAGCCGCAGGTGCGCGAGGATTTCATGAGCGGCGTGCGCAGCGGCGTCAACGGCACGCCCGCGTTCTTCGTCAACGGCGTACGGTGGGACGGCCCCTGGAACGATCCGGCCGTCTTTCTCCAAACCCTGCAGGAGTCGGCCGGCACCCGCGCCGGCCGCTGAGGACGGGACGAGCGCGTGCCGTTCAGGAACCGGCTCGGGCTCGGCTCGTAAGACACTGTGCGAGCCAGGCGCGGGCCGCCTCGACCTCCGGCTCGGTCACGGTGTGCCCGCCCGGCTCCCAGTGGAGCGTCACGTCGGCGCCGGCCGCGCGCAACAGCTCGGCCAGGCGCTCCGCCTGCGCGGCCGGTGTGATGGTGTCGCGCCGGCCCGCGCCGATGAACACCGACGTCCCGCTCAGCTCGGGCCGCGATTCGGGCTCGAACGGCACCATCGGGCTCAGCAGCACCGCCGCGCGGAGCACGCCCGGCCGGCGCAGCAGCAGGCTGGCCGCGATGTTGGCGCCGTTGGAGAACCCCACCGCCACGATCCCATCGCGCTCGAGCTGATAGGCCTGGGCCGCCGCGACGACGAAGTCTCCCAGCTCGTCGGTGCGCCGCGCGAGGTCCTCCTGATCGAAAACCCCCTCGGCCAGGCGGCGGAAGAACCGCGGCGCCCCGCGCTCCAGCACCTTGCCGCGCGGGCTCAGCAGCCCCGCGCCCGGGAGCAGCGCCCGGCCAAGCGGCAGGAGGTCCTCCTCGTCGCCGCCGGTCCCGTGAAGGAGGAGCAGCGTCGTCCCGCCGGCGAGCTCGCCCTCGGTCGAGGGCGGCACGTAGCGGTGGACGAAGCCGAGCGCGTCGCCGCTCACGTCCTCCGGCCCGGTCACGTCGGCGAAGAACGCGGCATCCGACGCGCTGGCCGGCAGGTGGATCCGCGGGAGGACCGCCTCGATCTCGGCGCGGTGCGGCTCGTACTGCAGCGGGAGCATCAGCCGCTCGCCCAGTCGCTCGACCGGCTCGTCGATCGCGAAGCCCGGCGGCACCGTCGCGAGCTCGAACAGCACGCCGCCCGGTTCCTGGAAGTACACGGAGTGGAAGTAGTTCCGGTCGATGACCGGAGTCGGCTGGAGCCCGGCCTGTCGTACCCGCTCCCGCACGGCGAGCTGCGTCTCGTCGTCCGCCACGGCGAAGGCAACGTGGTGGACCGTGCCCGCGCCCGAGGACCCGCGGGTGAACCCGCCCACCGTGCGCAGGTCCACCAGCCGACCGGGCCCGCCCTCACCCGCGGCGTAGCGGCGGGTAGATCCGTCCTCGGCCACGAGCCGGAACCCGAGAGCTTCGACCAGCACCCGCTCGGTCGGCTCCCAATGCTGGACCCAGAGCGTCGCCGAGTGGAAGCCGTGGATGGCGTGCTCGGCGCCGATGCCCGGCGCGCCGCCCCACGCCGGCCGGGCCTCCGCGCCCGGGTGGCCCACCAGCTCGAGCATGAGGCCGTCGGGGTCGCGGAACGCGAGCACCTGTTCCGTGTCGGCGCCGGTGCCGCGCTTCGCGGGGCGCTCGTGCCGGATCCCGTGCCGCAGCAGCCGCTCGATCCAGAACCCGACCGACCCGGGCCGGATCGCAAACGAGGTGACCGCGACCTGGCCGCGCCCCGCCTGGCCGCCCCGCGCGCCGGGCCACGGAAAGAAGGTCAGGATGCTGCCGGGCGTGCCGACCTCGTCGCCGAAGTAGAAGTGGTAGGTCTGCGGGTCGTCGAAATTGACGGTGCGCTTGACCAGCCGGAGCCCGAGCACGCCGGCGTAGAAGTCGAGGTTGCGCTGGGGATCGCTCGCGATCGCGGTGACGTGGTGGAGACCGAGTGCGGAAGGCATGGTGCTACATAGTTGCGCCCGGGCGGCGGACGGTCAATACTCCGTAAGTCACCCTCCCCCGCAAAGGCGGAATGCATGAGCGCGATGGACACCAAGCAACGCAGCCGGGTGGCGGAACGGCGGGACAGCCCGCTCCGCACGCCCACCGACCTCACCGACGACGCCACCCGGGACATCACCGGCGCGATGAACGCGATCCTCGCGGACGTGTTCGCCCTCTACCTCAAGACCAAGAACTTCCACTGGCACATGAGCGGGCCGCACTTCCGCGATTACCATCTCCTGCTCGACGAGCAGGCCGACCAGATCTTCGCCATGACCGACCCGGTCGCCGAACGGGTCCGCAAGATCGGCGGCATCACCCTGCATTCGATCGGCGACATCGCGCGCACCCAGCGGGTGGCGGACAACGACGCCGACTACGTCGAGCCGCTCGACATGCTCGCCGAGCTCAGGGACGACAACGAGCAGCTCGCGGCGCGACTCAGGGAAGCGCACGGGGTCTGCGAGGAGCATCGCGACGTTGCGACCGCCAGCCTGCTCGAGGTCTGGATCGACGAGACCGAGCGGCGCACCTGGTTCCTGTTCGAGGCGAGCCTCGCGGAGGCCACCGCGGGCCACTAGCCCGCGGCCGGCTGCTCCGGGATCGCGACCGCGGCCGCGACAGGCTCCGTGCCGTCGCGGTCGATCTCGCGGCTCACGCCCACGATCTCCCACACCGCGACGAACAGGGCGGCGATGAGCGGCCCGACCACGAACCCGTTCGCGCCGAACACCGCGATCCCGCCCAGCGTCGAGATCAGCACCACGTAGTCCGGCAGCTTGGTGTCCTTGCCCACCAGGATCGGGCGCAGCACGTTGTCGGCCGACCCGATCACCAGCGCGCCGAATACGATCAGCACCACGCCCTTCCAGACCGCGCCCGTGGCCAGCAGGTACACCGCGACCGGGATCCACACCACGGGCGCCCCGACCGCCGGGAGCAGCGACACCAGTGCCATGAGCACGCCCCACAGCACGGGGGCATGCACCCCCAGGAACCAGAAGATCAGCCCGCCGAGCGCCCCCTGCACGACGGCCACCACCAGATTGCCCTTGACCGTCGCGCGGATGACCGTCGTGAAGCGCTCCGCCAGGTTGCGCTGCTGCTCGGCGGCGATCGGAACGGCGCCGCGGATCCGGCGGGCCAACACGTCGCCGTCGCGAAGCAGGAAGAAGAGCAGGTAGAGCATCACGCCGAGGTCCACCACGAAGCCGAGCGTATTCTGGGTCAGGCTCAGCGCCTGCTGGGCGAGGAACTGCATGCTGCGCGTCAGTCCATTGCTCACCCGGGCCTGAATCGCCTCGAGATCGCCCAGGCCGACCCGGTCGAGCAGCCGCACGACCCATCCGGGAAGCGCGGCGTAGATCTGCTGGAACCACTGCCCGACGTCCAGCTCGCCCGACTGGATGCGCGCGTACAGGTCGGTCCCCTCGCGCACGAGCGCCATGATGATGAGGACCACGGGCAGCACGACCAGCACCAGAATGATCAGCATCGTCCCGAGCGCGGCCGGGGTGCGCCGGTCGCGCCACTCCTGCCGCAGCCGGCGGTTGAGCGGCGCGAACACGATCGCGAGCACCGCGCCCCAGAGGATGGCGCCGGCGTACGGACGCAGGATCCAGAAGAACGCCAGCGACACGGCGATGACGAGGAACTGGAAGACCCTGGTCTCGAGCGCCGGTCGGCTCATGGGTGTGGTCACGGTCGGATAAGATAACCCGGACCGCCGTCACGGACGCGGCGGCGCGGGCGGAGCGCGAAGCGGCAGATAGAGCGTCACCGCGGTCCCGCGCCCCGGCTCGCTCGCGATGGTGAGCGTCCCGCCGCTCTGCCGCACGAACCCGTAGACCATGCTGAGGCCGAGCCCGGTCCCGTGGCCCGTCGGCTTGGTGGTGAAGAATGGTTCCACCGCGCGTCGCTGGGTTTCCCCATTCATGCCGCAGCCGGTGTCCTCGAAGGCGATGGCGACGTAGGCCCCCGCCGGGAGCCGCTCGCCCTCGGGTCCCCGGAGGGATCCCTCCGCCGCGCGCTCGAGGCAGGTGCGCACCGTGAGGGTGCCGCCCTCCGCCATCGCATCGCGGGCGTTGAGCGCCAGGTTGAGCAGCACCTGGTCCAGGCGGGTGCGGTCGGCGCGGATACCGCCGGGATCGCCGTCGAGCGCGAGCGCCAGCTCCTGCTCCGGGCCGAGACTCCGCCGAAGCAGCGGCTCCATCTCCCGGAGGGCGTCGTGCACGGCGAACTCGGTGGGCGCGAGCATCTGGCGCCGGCTGAAGCTCAGTACCTCCGAGGTGATCCGCGCCGCGCGCTCCTGGGACTTGAGGCTCTGCCCGATCTCCTGCGCCGCAGGGTGGCCCACCGGCAGCTCGTCCAGCGCGAACCGCGCGTACCCGATGCTGGCCGTGAGCACGTTGTTGAGCTCGTGCGCCATCCCACCCGCCAGCCGGCCAACCGCCTCCAGCCGCTGCGCGTCGGCCAGCTGCTGCAACAGCTCCTCCTGGCGCGCCGCGGAGCCGGAAAGCAGCAGCCCGAGCAGCAGCACGAGCGCGACGGCGGCCACCGTGCCTACCACCGCGATCGCCAGCGTGAGCCGGTTGCGGCTCGATTCCCTCGCCTCGCGCACGCGCAGCAGCGCTACTTCCTCCTGCTGGACCCGGCCGGCGATGAGCCGCAGCGAGTCCATCACCGCCTTGCCCCGGCCGGTGGTGACGATGGCCGCGGCGGCCTCGGGGCCCTCGGTGCCACGGAGCAGGATCGTGGTGTCCAGCTCCGCCCGCTTGCGTGATGCCAGGGCATCGAGGGAGTCGAGCCGGTGCTGCTGCACCTCGTTGTCGGCGGTGAGCGTCCGGACCTGGGCCATCGCCCGCTCGTAGGCGGCGAGGCCGCTGTGGTACGGCTCGAGGTAGGAGGTGTGGCCGGTGACCAGAAAGCCGCGCTGGGCCGTCTCGGCGTTGACCAGCCCGGCCAGCGCGCGGTCCACCGTGCGCAGCGCCACGTGGGTGTGCTCCACCCAGCGCTGAGCGATGGTCCGGCTGGGCGCGGCCGCCAGGAACGCCGCGCCGATGAGAAAGATGCAGCCCGCGGTGCCGAGGATCAGCGCCAGGCGGCGGGCGCGGGAGAGGGGGGCGCGGAGACCGGGGAGCGTGCTCATGGAGCCGTGTCGCGAACGATACCCGGGCGGCCCGCGTGTGCAAGCCGGGACCCTCGTGCATCTCCCGCTGCGCCCCGCCCCGGGGCCACTGTCGGACACTGCCACCCTCTGCAGTCGGAGAGCCCGATGCCCACCGCCTCCCGGTTCCGGCGCCTGCCGGCGCTCGTGCTGTTTCTCTCGCTCGCCCTCGCGAGCTCGGCCGCGGCGCCGATCCGCCGCGTCGCGCCCACGGGTCGGGTCGCGGGTCACGTCCGCGACGGTGGCGGCGGCACGATCGCCGGCGCGCGGGTCACGGTCGCGGGCAGCGCCCTCTCGGCGCTCACCGACTCGGCCGGCGCGTTTCGGCTTGACGCGGTGCCCACGGGGCGCATCGGAATTCGCGTCGCACGCTCCGGCTATCGGCCGCAGCAGGCGCTGGTGCTGGTGCGGGTCGGGGCCACGACCACGGTGGACTTCACCCTCGCTCCGGTCCCCGCGGTTCGGCGCGAGGTCGCGAAGCGGGCCGTCCCGCTCGCGAACGAGGCGGCGGCCGGGGCCCAGGGCGACGTGGCCATGCAGCCCGTGCCGGTCTCGCCCGAGCCCTGGCGCTTCCGGCAGGAGCCGTGGAACACGGAGGCGTACAACACCGTCAGCGAGAACCGCTTCCTCTCGGCGGTTGCGAGCCCCGTCTCCACCTTCTCGATCGACGTGGACGCCGCCTCGTACGCCAACGTCCGCCGGTTCCTGAATCAGGGCGCGCTGCCGCCGAAGGATGCGGTGCGGCTGGAGGAGCTGGTCAACTACTTCCCGTACGCCTACCAGGACCACGTCGGCCGGCACCCCTTCGCCGTGAGCACCGAGGTGGCGCCGAGTCCGTGGGCGCCGGCGCACCGGCTGGTGCGCATCGGCCTGCAGGCCCGGCGGGTGGATACGCGCGAGCTGCCGCCCAGCAACCTCGTCTTCCTGATCGACGTCTCCGGCTCGATGATGAGTCCGGACAAGCTCCCGCTGGTGCAGCGCGCCTTCCGCGCGCTGGTGAACGAGCTGCGGCCGGAAGACCACGTGGCCATCGTGGTGTACGCCGGCGCCGCGGGGCTCGTGCTTCCGCCCACGAGCGGCGCGGACAAGGCGACCATCCTCGAGGCCATCGACCGGCTCGAGGCCGGCGGCTCGACCGCGGGCGGCGCCGGCCTTCGCCTCGCGTACGACGTGGCCCGGGAGCACTTCGACGCCGAGGGCAACAACCGGATCATCCTCGCCACCGACGGCGACTTCAACGTGGGCGTGAGCTCGGACGCGGAGATGGTACGGCTGGTGGAGCAGCGCCGCGAGGAGGGGACGTTCCTCACCGTGCTCGGCTTCGGCTCCGGCAACCTCAAGGACGCGAAGATGGAACAGATGGCCGACCACGGCAACGGCCACTACGCCTACATCGACAGCTTCCAGGAAGCGCGCAAGGTGTTCGTGCAGGAGTTCGGCGGAACGCTCTTCACCGTGGCGAAGGATGTGAAGATCCAGGTGGAGTTCAATCCGGCGCGGGTGCGGTCGTACCGACTGCTGGGCTACGAGAACCGCCTGCTGGCGCGGGAGGACTTCGCCGACGACCGGAAGGACGCCGGCGAGCTGGGCGCGGGCCACGCCGTCACGGCGCTGTACGAGGTCGTGCCGGTCGGCGCGGAGGAGCTGGCGTCGGCCGACGACAGCCTCACCTACCAGCAGGTCACCGTCCGATCCTCCGCCCGGTACAGCGGGGAGCTCATGACCGTCCGGGTGCGCTACAAGGACCCGAAGGGCAGCACCAGCCGGCTGCTCGAGGCGCCGGTGGTGGAGCGCGGGGAAGGGAAGGGCTCCGAGGACATGCGCTTTGCCTCGGCGGTCGCCGAGTTCGCGCTGTTGCTGCGCGACTCGGAGCACAAGGGTGCCGCCAGCTACGACCAGGTGCTCGCGTTGGCGCGGAGCGCGCGCGGCGCGGACCCGCAGGGATACCGCGGGGAGTTCATCACCCTGGTGGAAACCGCGCGGACGCTCGGCCGCGACTAGCAGGAGCGTGTGCGAGAGGGCCGGTGGATTCCACCGGCCCTTCCTGCACCTGTCAGTGCCCCGCTGTGGTATCCGCCGCGGCCGCGCCGCTGCCCGCACAGGTCGCCTTGATGCTCATCGGCGTGTAGATCCCCAGCGTCAGAAAGCTCACCAGCTGATTCACGAAGCTGAGCTGGGTCTCGACCTTCGCCACACCGTTCGGACACTTCGCGGCGGTCGAGATCGTGCTCGGCGGCACCAGACCGTAGATCCAGCCCGAGGCGAACGACTTCTCGACCACCTCCGTCGAGGGCGAGGCCCCGGTCTCGACGGTGGCGTGGTAACAGCCGGCGGACGCCATCCAGGCCGCCGCGACGAGGACGCGGTGGAACCGAGGCATATCTTCTCCGGGGAGAGCTGTGACGGGCTCAGGGGCGCCGATAATCTAACTTCGTGAGCAGCCGGTGGTAGATCCACCCGTTGACCGCGAGCACGAGCAGCCCAAGCACGGCCTGGACGGTCCGCGTGAGCCCGGCGGGATACAGCGCCCCGGTCACATAGTGCTCGATAAAGCCGCCTTCATACCCGGTACCGCCGGCTGCCCGCCGCCACGCGTTCTCGAGCGGCGTCAGGGGACACACGAACCCGGCGAACTCGATGACCGCGCCCCACACGGCCGCCGGCAGGTGCAGCCAGGCGAGCCACGGCCAGCGGAGCACCAGCAGCCCGCCCGCGATCACGAACAGCACGAACCCGCCGTGCAGGAGCAGCAGCGCATCGGCCATGAGGCCGTACGGCACGCCCGCGGTCTCCTTCAGCGCACCACGAGATCGGTGTGCATCCCGTGCTCGTCGTGTGGCCGGCCGTCCCGCGCATCGCGCACCCGGCAGACCAGGCTGTAGCGCCCGGGCGCGAGATCCACGTCGATCGTCATCGCGCCGCCCGGCGGGAGGTCCGTGGTCCCGCCCGACGGCACCACCGGCGGCGGTCCCTGCTGGGTGTTCATCCACCTGATGAAATCCCCAGAGCGCTTCCCCGGCGCGAGGCGGGACAGGATCACCTCGTGCGCCTGCGTGCCCGCGTTGCGCACCAGGATCCGCTGCCGTCCGTGCGTCGGCGGCCGCGAGAGGTCGAAGCTGTAGTCGCGCAGGGTGAGCGTGAGGTCGGCGTGCGGAAGCAGGGCCGCCGCGCCGGCAGCCTGCGTGACGGTGAGTCCCTTGAGCATCCCCTTCGCGAAGTGAATGACCTTGTCCGGGCTCTTCACATGGCAGAACACCACGTACGAGCCCGGGGCGAGCTGCACCGTTCCGACCGACTCCCCGCCGGGCGGCACCGCGTTCGGGCCGCCCACCGCGTGCATCCATCCCGGGTGCGCGCCGCCCGCCGCGAGCGCCGCCAGCACGTCCGACAGGCGCTTGCCCGGGTCGAGCCGGTAGAGCATGAGGTGGTGGGGCTGGCGGCCCTCGTTCCTGAGCTGAAAGGTCGTGAGTCCGGACGGGAGCGTATCGGGAAGGGTGAACGCGAAATCGTGGGCCACCACCGGCACGACCCGCGCGCCGCCCGCCGCGTCCCGTGCGGTCTGCGCGGCAGCCCCGGTAGCGGCCGGCATGAGAAGGTGGACGGTCAGCAGCGTCGCTACGGCTCGCACGTGGCCTCCAGGTGAATCAGGAGCGCGGCGTCTCGTGATCGGTCAGCACCGGCAGGAACGGTGTCCAGGGGCCCACCGCGTCGCGGTACTGCTTGGCCATCACCCGGGCCACCTGCGCCAGGTGGCCGAGGTCGTGGACCACCCACGTGGCGAGCAGCTCGCGCAGGGTGACCTCGCCGAAGGTCGGGTGAATGCCTCGGAGGTCGAGATCGGCCTCGGTGAGATACCACGAGCGCAACAAGTCGAGATTGGCCCGCCTGAGCTCGGCGAGCTCGTCCAGCAGCGACTCGAGGGGGCGGCCGGTGTTGCGGGCGCGGTGGCGGAACCGATCGTACGGGGTGAACCGCCGGTCCGGTCCGCGCGCCAGGATGAGGCGCGCCCGGGGAATCCAGTCGGTCTCCTCGCCATCGATCAGGTGGCCCACGACGTCGAACGGGCTGAACGTCTCCGGACCCTCGGTCCCGCGCGCCCACTTCTCATCCAGGCCGGCGAGCAGCGCCCTGAGGGCCGCGGGCGTCCGCGCGAGGACGTCGATCGAGGACGCCGGCTCGAACTTCACGGCGCCGCCGCCGGCACCTCGCGCGACACCACGTGCGCGTGGCGGGCGATCGAGCGCCACCGCCCGTCCTCGAGCCGCCAGAGATTGGTGAAGCGGCGGAGCACCACCGCGCCGTCCGGCGCGTCGGTCACCCGCTCGCGACCCATCACCACCACCACGTCACCGTGGCGGCTCATCCGCTCGATCTCGTACTCGAACGCGGTGTGCCGGATGCGGCCGGACTGGAGCAGCGCGATCACCTGCGACTTCTCCGCGAGCTGGTTGAGCGGCGAGTTGACGTGGAAATCCTCGGCCCAGAACCGCTCCAGCGTGCCGACGTCCGCGGCGAGGAAGGCGTCGCGGACGTCCTCTTCGCTCCGGCGGATCTCGTCCTCCCACATCGGATGATCTTCCGCCGTGCCCGGCAGCCCGGCCCCGCCAACCGGCGCCGTCTCCACCCGGTCGCCCATGCCGGCGATGAGCGGCCGGCCCTTCCTGATGGCGGCCCGCACCGCGGGGAGCTCCAGCGACGCCTTGTGGCTCTCGGCGCTGTCCCACACCTCGGTGATCCAGAGCGCGTCGGGATCGCCCGGATCGTTCGCGACGACGTAGCTCAGGCAGCCCGGCATCCCGGTGGTGCCCTCCAGCAGGATCGCCGAGAGCGCATCGCGCCCGCCGGGGACGGCGGTGAACTTTCCGATCAGTCCGTACATGTGCCTGCGATCTCCTGACCTCGGACGCGGCTCATGGTTCCTCCCATCAAAGATGGTTCCGGAAACACCGCTGCACGACCACCTCTTCGAAGCCGAGCGCCCGATGCGCCGCCGCGCTTACCGCGTTGTCGGCCAGGGCGCCCGACGCGAACTCCCGGCAGCCCAGCGTACCCGCCCAATCCTCGGCCGCGCCCACCAGCGCAGCCATGGCGAACGTCGATCCCCGCCACTGGGGCTCGCTCAGCTCTCATCCACGATGCGCGCGATCCGCCCGTCGCGGAAGAGGAAGGTGGACCGGCCGGTGAGCTCGAGGGTATCGCCCGCGCGGAGGTGGGGCGAGAGATCCGCCGCGAGCACGCCCTTGTAGGCGATGCCCACCACCGCCTGGTTCCCGTGTTCCGTGTAATGGGTGATCGCCTGGCGCCGGCTGCGGAAGAGACCGGCGGCATGCTCGGCGAGCGCGCGGAACTCATGCAGTCCGTTCGCCTGCGCGGTGACCTCGCCGCCGCTCAGGTTCCGGAACTCGATGCCCGGATCGAGCAGCCCCAGCATCCCCGGCACGTCGAACGCGTTGTACGCGGCCAGGTAGCGCTCGACCAGCGTGCGGTGAGGATCAGCGAGCATCCCGGCAAGTATACCGCTTGATGCGCCCTTGACCCACCCGGGCGAGACTGGCTCCTGGTTACCGCGTCACCCCCTAGACCGGAGCACGCCATGCGGCACGTCTCGACCAGAGTAATCCTGTGGATCGGCCTGACCGTTCTCCCGTTGGTCTCGGCCTGCGACTACGGGCCGAAGGGATGTCTGGGGATCACGGCACCCTGCGATCAGCCCAAGGACACGACCCGCACCTCCGGCGGCTAGAGCCGCTGACGCACGAGTCACCCTGTACGACGACCAGCGACCTCCAAAACACCGCCGCCGGCGTTCGCGACCACCGGCGGCGGTTGTCCTGCGACACGGCAACGCTCCGCCATCATGCGGCGGGCTCGACATGATCGTCCGGCTTCGCGGTCCCGCGCGGCGCCGCGAGGACATTGCTCGCGCTTTCCCATCCGGCCAGGAGCTCCGGCTCGTTCATGAAGCGGAACCGGTTGTGGCCGTCCATCACACTGACGACCTGCACCACTTCCTCGGCGACGGCCTGCAGCTCGGCGCGGGCGCCGACGTGGGTCTGCCGAGCGGCAGCGCCCTGGCTCACCAGCGCATCGAACCGGTCCAGCATACGGACCAGATCGGCCAGGACGTCTTCCACCAGACCGTACTTGACCAGCAGCTCCTTCTGGGCCTCCGCTTCCACCGCCATACCCCGCGCGGCGGTGCGGAAGGCGAGCTGGCTCCGGCTGTTGGGCTTGAGCACCAGCTTCTGCGCCAGCT
The DNA here is from genome assembly GCA_036377715.1 of Gemmatimonadales bacterium. Lineage (GTDB taxonomy): Bacteria > Gemmatimonadota > Gemmatimonadetes > Gemmatimonadales > GWC2-71-9 > CAVVWJ01. The sequence goes on along the minus strand of DASUXW010000034.1, from coordinate 30,823 downwards.
CGGGTACCTCCCGTGAAGCCACTTCGGCCACCCGCTCGAGATGGGGGAGGTGGGCCCGGCGCATCGCCCGCTCAAGGGCGCGCTTCTCCTGCGTGGCCGCCCGCACCCGCTTGATCCCGTCGAGCTGCCGTGCCGCCAGCACCTCGGCCTTGTTCAGCAGCTCGTCCAGCCGGGCCACCGTGGCGGTGTGACCCGGGCTCGGGTCCGGGTGGGACGTGCTGTGCTCCCGCGCCCCATACCCCATCTCGATCTTCCTGCGAGACCTCGCGTCCATACGACACCTCCGCGCTTCCGGCCGGGCAGCGGACGGACGCCGCGCGGCAGTGGTTCTCGTGATGACGACCCGGCCGCGGCGACCCGTCTTCGACGCGGCCGCGGGCCGGAGGAGGCGAGGAACGTGCCAAACCTTGCGCGCGACTCGCGACCCCGTCGGCTTCGCTCACAATCTCCACGTGAAAACGCACCACTCATCCGCCGCGCGCGGAACCCCTCCGACACCCCTGCGATGCCGCGCGCCGACGCGCCTCCGCACCTCCGCGCGCACGTGCCCGGCAGCGCTCCGCGAACGCCTCGCGCTGAGCCCCGATTGCGCACACGCATACATAGTAGGGGCGTGCGCCTGCACCGGGCCCCGCACGCCGGCGCGCGCCGGTGCTCCCGCACGCACGTTGACGCCACGCCCGCGCGTCGTCCAACCACCCATCCCCATCCACGCCCGAAGCGACGCGCCGCACCGCCCGGCCGCGCACCCCGCCGCCCTTGAACTCGAGCCCCGTCCACTCCCGCGCACCCGTCCCCCACCGCACGCGACCGTCCTCAAAAGTGGACACAGTGTCCTCAATCGAGGACACTCGTCGGCCGCACCATCTCACGACTCACGACCCACGACTCACGACTGCTCTGGCACACCTGATGCAAGTACCCGCACCCCGACAGTCGTCACCGATAATTTCGGAGGGTACTCCCATGCCGCGGTCCAACCTCACCGCGCTGCTGCTGCTCGCGCTCGCCGGTCCCGGCGCCGCCCAGACCGCCGGCACCACCGCCTGGACCGTGGCCGTAGGAGACTACCTCCTGTTCGGCCACACCGACTACGTCAGCACCTTCAAGCTCATCCCCCGCATCGTCTACGACACCGCGCCCGCGCTCGACAGCAGCCGGGTGGTGGACAGCGTGCGGACGGCGGGCGCCGAGTCGCACGGCCTGGCGGCCGGACTGAGCGCGTGGCCGGCCGACTTCTACTGCGATGGAGTGACCACCGGCGCGCTGCAGCAGATCGACCCGCGCGCCGTGCTCGAGCGGGTCCAGCTCGCCGCCCGCTGCGGTGTGCGCCTGGTGCTGACGCCGCCGCGCCGGAATCTCACGGCCGACGGCCGGCCCAACGGGAGCTTTTCGGTGGACAGCGCCAAGCGCGTGACCGACCGCTTCGCCGCCGCGCTCCCGCCCGACACCCTTCGCAAGTACCGCTCGACCCTGCTCGGCCTCAACCTCGCCGACGACTACACCTGCACCGAGTGCTGGGGTGGCAAGCCGATCACCCAGGTCCAGATCGCCGCCTGGGCCGCGTACGCCCGCACGAAGCTCCCGGACCTCCCGCTCGGCGTGCGCGTGACCCCCGACTGGGTCCAGGCGTATCCCGGCCTGGCCCCGCTGCTGGACTACACCTGGGCGCAGTACCACACGAAAAAGGGCGACGCGCAGGCCTACTACGATCAGGCGGCCGAGGTTGCCGGGGCACTCGGCCTGCGGGTGGTGATGGGGGTGAACGTCGAGAACTGCTATGGGGTGGGGACCGCCTGCTCCGCGGCCGACCTCAGACGGTTCGGGATGCTCGCCGTGAGCCACCCCGCCGCGTGCGCCTTCCTGAGCTGGAGGTACGACGCCGGGACGTGGGCCAGCGATGAGATCAGAGGAACGTGGGATGAGCTCTTTGCCATCGCCCGCGCGCGTCCGGCGCAGGACTGCCGGCGTGTCGAAGTCTAAGGTCCGGCAGATTCACCACGGAAGCACGGAAGGCACGGAAGCGACACGGAAGGTTCCCGCTCCCCTGACGGTTCCTTGGACCCGGACAACAACAAACCGTTTGTTGTTGGCTCCGCTCCCCGAGCTGTTCCGGCGTCCCTTCCGTGTACCTTCCGTGCCTTCCGTGCTTCCGTGGTGAATCTGCCGGACCTCAAACGACCTCGATATTGAGCATCATCCCCTGATCCTCGTGCTGCATGTTGTGACAGTGCAGCGGAAACACGCCGCGGTAGGGATCGAACCGCACCAGCACCGACACCAGCTCCAGCGGCATCACCAGCACGGTGTCTTTCCACCCGCCCTCGTATGGGTACACGGTCCCGCGGCCGCCCTCTCTGGATTCGACCTGGAAATGGGTGCCGTGCAGGTGCACGGGATGGGGCAGGGCGCTGTCATTACGGAACCGCCAGCGCTCCACCCGGCCCAGGGCGATCTGCTCGTCCACCCGATTCATGTCGTAGGTGAGCCCGTTGATGGTGTGGGTGTGGCCGCTGGCGCTGCTCTGGAACGCGAACTCGCGCTCGCCCGCGGGCGATCCGAGCGGAGCGATGGTGGAGAGGGTGGACGGCAGCGGCGGCGCGGTGGCGTCCCCGCCCGGCGCGCGGACGATCTCGAGCAGCTCCATCTCGACGCCCTGCGTGGACCCGCTGGGTGCCGCGGTCATGTCGAACGCGAGCGACTCGAGCATCAGCCCGCCCTCGACCGCGACGCCGGTCAGGTCGATCAGCAGATCGATCCGCTCCGCCACTCCCAGATACACGCTGTCGATCTGTACCGGGGACGCCAGCAGCCCGCCGTCGTTGCCGATTACCGTGAGCGGCGCGCCGTTGCCGAGGCCGAGCCGGTAGATCCGCGCGTTGGACGCGTTGAGCACCCGGAGCCGGCAGCGCGGCCCGGCGACGCGCACCGTCGGCCGGCGGACGCCGTCGCCGTAGGCGGTGTCGCGCAGGATGCCGGTGTGCAGGTCGTCGGCGGTGGGGGCGTACTCGAAGGCGTGAGCGGCATCGGCGGCCCGGTCCTGGAGCAGCAGCAGGATCTCCTGCTCGCCCGAGGGGAGGGCGAGCGCGTCCTCCTCGTCGTCGCCCACGAGGAAGAAGCCGGCGAGGCCGCGCTGCACCTGGCCGCCCGTCAGCCCGTGCGGGTGCGGATGGTACCACAAGGTCCCGGCCCGCTGCACGATGGGAAAGTCGTAGTCGTAGCTCCCGCCCGGGTCGATCGCGTCGAGCGGGTGCCCGTCGTCCTCGTGCGGGACGATGAGCCCGTGCCAGTGGACGATGGTGGGCTCCGGGATGCCGTTCACGAGGTGGATGGTCGCCGTGTCGCCCCGCCGGACGCGGATGGTCGGGCTGGGCAGGAGGCCGTTGAACAGCCAGGCCGGCGTGGTCTCGCCGCTCGCGATCGTGGCGGTCCCCGGGGCGGCCGTGAGCGTGGCGCCCGTGGGCGTCAGCGTGGACGGCACCGGCAGGGGCGTGCGGGTGACCCCGGAACCGGGGCCGGTCCCTCCGTCGCCGCAACTGGTGAGGAGCTGTACGCCGCCGCAGGCCAGCGCGGCCGCTCCGCCTCCGGCCAGGCGGAGGAAGTGTCGTCGGTTCATCGTAGGCATGGCGGGCCGAAAGGTCGCGGGGCGCGGTCGCCACCGCAACCGCCGGCGGCTCGCCGGAGCGGTACCCGGCGGTTAGTATTGCCTCCGAACCCTCCCGCGTCCGGAGGACGCGCATGTCGGGTGACCGGAGCGAGGAGCGCTGGCGCACGCTCCTCGAGATCAACAACGCCATCATCACCAACCTCACGCAGGAGGGTCTGCTCGACGCCATCTGCGGGGCGTTGGAGCGCGTTCTTCCCATCCATCGCGCCGCCCTCACCCTGTACCAACCCGAGCGCGACACCCTGCGCATCCTGGCGCTGTCCCGGAACTGGTCGTCGGAGTTCTTCCGGGTCGGCGCCGAGATGGATCGCAAGGACAGCCATTCGGGCTGGGTGTTCGACCACCAACAGCCGCTGGTGCGGCACGACCTGGAACGGGAGCGGGTGTCTCCGATCGAGCAGCGGCTGCTGGCGGAGGGGGTCCGGTCGTTCTGCGTCGTCCCCCTGATTCTGCGGGGCAAGCCGCTGGGCACGCTCAACATCGGTGGCCGGGAGCGGAACCAGTACTGCGACGCCGACGTCGAGCTGCTGCGCGAGGTCGGAGGACAGGTGGCGCTCGCCATCGGCAACATGCGGGCCTACGAGGAGATCGCGGCGCTCAACGATCGGGTCGAGCGCGCCGCGGAGCGCCACCGCACGCTGCTCGAGATCAACAACGCCATCATCACCCACCTCACGCGTGACGCCCTGCTGCACTCCGTATCCGAGACCCTGCGGCGGATCATCCCGTTCGACCGGGCGGCGTTCACCCTGTACAATCCCGCGACGGAGACGTTTCGCTACCTGGCCATGGAGGGCCCGCTGCCCTCGGACTACTTCCGGGCGGGTCAGGAGTTCCACCGCAGCGAGACCATGGCGGGCGTGGTGTTCGACCGGCAGCGCCCGGTTCTGCGGCGCAATCTCGAGCGGGAGCAGCAGTATCCCAACGACCGCCGCCTGGTGGCCGAGGGCGTGAAGACCGACTGCCTGGTCCCCCTGGTGGTGGGCGGTCGCAGCATCGGAACCCTCAACATCGCGAGCCGGACGGCCGACCAGTACACCGAGGCCGACCTGGAGCTGCTGCAGGAGCTCGGGAACCAGGTCGCGCTGGCCGTCGAGAACATGCAGTCCTACGAGGAGATCGCCGCACTCAAGGCCCGGCTGGAGAAGGAGAACGTCTACCTGCAGGAGGAGATCCGTACCGAGCACAATTTCGAGGAGATCGTCGGCGGCAGTCCCGTGCTCCTTGCCGTGCTGCGCCAGCTCGAGCAGGTCGCCCACACCGATTCCACCGTGCTCATCCTGGGCGAGACGGGGACCGGTAAGGAGCTGATCGCGCGAGCCATCCACGCGCGGAGCCCCCGCCGGAACCGTCCCCTGGTGCGGGTGAACTGCAGTGCGATCTCCGCGGGGCTGGTGGAAAGCGAGCTCTTCGGACACATGAAGGGGGCGTTCACCGGCGCGATCGAGCGGCGGATCGGACGCTTCGAGCTGGCCGACGGCGGCACCATCTTCCTCGACGAGGTCGGAGAGCTCCCGCTCGAAAGCCAGGTGAAGCTGCTGCGCGTGCTGCAGGAACAGGAGTTCGAGCCGGTCGGGAGCAGCCGCCCGCTGCGGGTGGACGTGCGGGTCATCGCCGCCACCAACCGCCACCTGCCCGATGCCGTCCAGGCGGGCACCTTCCGCGCCGACCTGTTCTACCGTCTGAACGTGTTCCCGCTCGAGCTGCCCCCGCTGCGCGACCGTCGCGCCGACATTCCGCAGCTCGCGATGTTCTTCCTGTCCTACTACGCCAGGAAGCTGGGCAAGCACATGGAGGGCATCTCCCGCGATGCCATGGAGCGCCTGCAGCGCTACGACTGGCCCGGGAACGTGCGGGAGCTGCAGAACGTGATCGAGCGGGCCGTCATCCTGTCGCCCAGCCCGGTCCTCGGGGCGGAGCCCGAGCTGGTCTCGACGCTGGTGGCGGAGGCGCTCCCACGAACGTCCGGACCCACCGACCCCGGCGACGGCCCGATGCCGCGTTCGCCCGCATTCCAGACCATGAAGGAACTCGAGCGCGAGCACATCCTCGAGGCGCTCAGGCAGGCCGCCGGAGTGGTGGAAGGCCCCCGGGGGGCGGCGAAGCTGCTGAACCTCCACCCGAACACCCTGCGCCACCGCATGGACAAGCTGGGCATCAGCCGCTCCACCTCCCGCCCGTCGTAGGGCGCGGAGGTCGCGGAGGTCCATCCGAATTCCGTGACCCCGACCGCGGTGAAACGCCGTTGACGGTGTACCCGACGCCGTCTAGGTTGCGGTGTCGCAACGACTAGGGACAGGTGGCCGAGCGGTTGAAGGCGCACGCCTGGAGAGCGTGTATACGTCTAAAGCGTATCGCGGGTTCGAATCCCGCCCTGTCCGTTTGCCCCCGATTCGGAGAGGGTACCTCGTGACCCAGGAGCAGCGCCGCCGGATCATCGTGATCCTCCTGCCTCCGCTGCTGACCGCCGCCGCCGTCCTCGCCACCAGCTTCACCCAGAACCATCTGCCCCGGGTCCTGCTGCCGTTCTTCATCCTGGCGGTGACGGTGGCAGCCCTCTACGGCGGCACCTCGTCGGGCGCCGCGACGATGCTCCTGAGCGTCCTCGCGTTCTCCTACTGGTTTCTCGAGCCGGTCGGCAGCCTGGTCGTGAACACCGACCTCGGCTGGGCGCGGCTGATCTCGTTCCTCGCGATCGCCCTGCCCGTGGTCTTCCTCGGCGGACGGGTGTACGCCCACCGCCTCACCCTCGCGCGGCAGGCCGAGCGCCAGCGGGAGGTCGAAGCGGCGCTCCGCGCCCGCGAGGCCGAGCTGGCCGACGTGTTCGAGACCGCCTCCATCGCGATCCACTGGGTGGCGAGCGACGGGACCATCCTCCGGGCCAACCAGGCGGAGCTGGACCTGCTCGGCTACGCGCGGGACGAGTACGTCGGCCGCAACATCGCCGACTTCCATGTGGACCGCGAGAGCGTGCTGCGCCTGATCCGGCGCCTCATGGCGGGCGAACGGGTCCAGCAGCATGCGGCCCAGCTCCGCTGCAGGGATGGCCGGATCCTGGACGTGCTGATCGACTCGAGCGGGTACTTCCAGGACGGGCACTTCGTCCACTCGCGCTGCTTCACCCGTGACGTGACGGCGGACAAGCAGTCCCATGATGCCGTCTCCCGTCTCGCCGCCATCGTGGCGTCGTCCTCCGACGCCGTGATGGGGAAGACGCTGGACGGCGTGCTCACCAACTGGAACGCGGCCGCCGAGCGGATCTTCGGGTACACCGCGGACGAGATCGTGGGCCAGTCCATCTTCACGCTCGTCCCCCCCGAGCTGCACGATCTGGAGCGCGACATCCTCGAGCGCCTCCGCCGGGGCGAATCGGTGGAGCTGCTGGAGTCGGAGCGGATCCGCAAGGACGGACGGCGGATCTGGATCTCGCTCAGCGTGTCGCCCATCCGCGATGCCTCGGGCGCGCTGGTGGGCGCGGCGTCCATCATGCGCGACATCACCGACCGCAAGCTGCTGCAGGAACATCTGCAGGACGCCCAGCGCCTGCAGGCCGTCGGGCAGCTCGCCGGCGGGATGGCGCACGAAGCCAACAACCAGATGTCGGTGGTGCTGGGCGGCGCGCACTTCCTGCTCCGGCGCACCGACCTCCCCGAGAGCGCCCGGCAGGACGTGGAGCAGATCCGCGAGGCGGCGGAGCGGACCGCGTTCATCACCCAGCAGCTCCTGGCCTTCGGCCGGCGCCAGCTGCTGCAGCCGCAGGACATCGAGCTGGACGAAGTGATCAAGTCGCTCGCTCCCGTGCTCCGGCGGACGCTGCGCGAGAACCAGGAGCTGGTGATCGAGACCCGCCGGCCCGGCGGGCGGATCCATGCGGATCCGCGCCAGATCCAGCAGGTGCTCCTGAACCTGACGCTCAACGCCCGCGACGCGCTCACCGCGGGCGGCCGCCTCACCCTCCGCACGGAGGGCAGGACCGTCGTGACCAACGACGCGCGCCGGCGCGGGCTACTGCCGGGCAGCTACGAGGTGCTGGTGGTCTCCGACAACGGCAGCGGGATGGACGAGGCCACGCTCGAGCGCGCCTTCGAGCCGTTCTTCACCACCCGCGACGTGGGGCAGGGGACGGGGCTCGGCCTGTCCGTGGTCCACGGGATCGTGCATCAGAGCGGTGGCCGGATCGAGGTGGACTCGGAGGTCGGACGCGGCACCACGTTCCGCCTCTACTTTCCCGCCGCCGAATCGTCCGCCGCCGCCGAGCCGGGCGAAGACCACCGGACGGCGTCGCCGGGGGCCGGCCGGGCCGTGCTGCTGGTGGAGGACGAGGGGCTGGTCCGCCGCATGGCGGCGCGTGCGCTCGGCGAAGCCGGCTACGACGTGGTGGAGGCCGAGAACGGCCGCGCGGCGCTCGAGCTCGCCGCCCGCTGCGGCCCGCGCATCGAGCTGGTGCTGACCGACGTCGGCATGCCGGAAATGGACGGGCATGAGCTGGCCCGGCGGCTGGAGGAGCTGCGTCCCGAGCTCCCGGTCGTCTTTCTCACCGGCTGGGGCGAGCGGGACCACCGGGACGACCCCGCGCCGGCCACGGTGCGGGCGGTGCTCCGGAAGCCGTTCTCGCCGGATTCGCTGGTGCAGGCGGTGGAGACGGTGCTCGGCGAGCAGGAATAGCGCTACCGCTCTTCCAGACGATAGCCCACCCCGGGCTCGGTCGAGAGGAGCCGGGGCCGGGCGGGATCGCGCTCCAGCTTGTGCCGCAGCTGCGCCATGTAGACGCGGAGGTAATGCGTCTGTCCCGCGTAGTTGGCGCCCCACACCTCCTCGAGCAGTTGCCGGTGGGTGATGACCCGCCCGGCGTGCCGCACCAGCGCGGCGAGGAGCTTGTACTCCGTCGGGGTGAGATGGACCTCGACGTCCCCGCGGAACACCCGCCGGCGCACCAGATCCACGCGCACCTGGCCCGCTTCGAACACCGGCGCGTCCATGGCGCCTCCCGTCGAGGCGGCGTGCCGCAGCGCCACCCGCACCCGGGCGAGCAGCTCGGGGACCCCGAACGGCTTCGTGAGATAGTCGTCCGCGCCGCGGTCGAGCGCTGTCACCTTGTCGTGCTCGCGTCCCCGTGCCGAGATGACGATGATGGCTGCCCGCGTGCCCGCGCGGAGGCGTGGGGTGAGGTCGAGGCCATCGCCGTCGGGCAGGCCCAGATCGAGCAGGATCACACCGGGGTTCCGGCCGGCGGCCTGCGCCAGCCCTTCGCGCGCGCTCGCGGCCTCCACCACGCGGTAGGCCTGGGCGCGCAACGCGGCGCCCAGAAACCGCCGCATGGGCGCGTCGTCTTCGATCACCAGCACCACCGCCGCGGGCGGGTTCACCGGCTCAGCTCTCCGCCGCCGTCGGCACCGGCCCGGGCGGGGGACCGCCGAGCGGGAGGGTGAACCTGAACGCGGCGCCGCCGCCGTCACGCGGCGCGGCCCAGATGCGGCCGCCGTGCGCCGTCACGATGCCCCGACAGATCGTGAGACCGAGTCCCGCGCCGCCGGCCGCGCGCGTGCCGTCACCCTGGAAGAACTTGTGGAACACCATCTCCTCCTGACCCGGCGGGAGGCCGGGGCCGTGATCGGAGACTTCGACCAGCACCGAGTCGTCGGTCTCCTTCGCGCGAACCTCGAGCGGGGTGCCTGGCGGAGTATACCGGGCCGCGTTCTCCAGCAGGTTGACGAACACCTGCTCCACCAGGATCTCGTCGATCGGCACCAGCGGGAGCTCGGGGGGCAGGTGGAGCGCCACCGGGTGCTCCCGAAGCGCCTCGTCGAGCCGGATGAGCACGACCCCGAGCACCTCCTCCAGCGGCTGCCACGACTTCTGGACCGTGAGGCTGCCGCTCTCCACCCGGACCATGTCGAGGAGGTTCGACACCAGCCGGTTCATCCGGCGTGACTCCTCGAGGATCGTCCCGGCCAGCTCGTGCCGCACGTCGGCGGGCAGGACCGCGGTCTCCTCGCGCAGGCTGCTGGCCGCGCCTTCGATGGCGCCGAGCGGCGTGCGCAGGTCGTGCGAGAGGGAGCTGAGGAGCGAGCTGCGCAGGCGCTCCGCCTCGACCTCCGCCCGGGCGCGCTCGTGGCGCTCGTGCAGGGAGACACGGTCGAGCAGGTCCGCGGTGTGCCGCGCCAGCTCGGCCACGGTCTCGACTTCCTCGGCGGAGGGAATCCGGTCCTCCGGCTCGGGCGCGAGCACCACCACACCCAGCCGACGGACGCCGGTACGCAGGGGACAGATCAGGGCCTCCGCCTCGGTGCAGTGACGCGTGCCCGGGCCGCCGGGCTCGCCCGAGTCGTGGACCCAGGCCGCGGTGATCCGCACGGCCAGGTGCTCGAAGATGCCGTCGCCCGGCCAATCGGCGCCGGCGTCGTCGACGAGCACGATCCGGGCGTCACCACCGCCGGCCGAGCCGATATGGCGCTCCGCGATTGCCGTGACCTCGGCCCGGGTGGCGGCCGCCGTCATCGCCTGGTCGAGCTCGTACAGGGCCGCGGTGCGCCGCTCCCGCTCCGCGGCCTCGCGCGCCTGCTCGCGAATACGGGTGGTGAGCCCGCTCATGAGCAGGGCCACGACGAACATGACGCCGAAGGTGAAGAGGTAGTCCGTGTCGTGCACGCCGAAGGTGTAGTAGGGCGGGACGAACACGAAGTCGAAGGCGAGGATCGCGAGCACCGACGCGAGGATGGCGGGCCCACGGCGGTAGAACGTGGCGACGACGACGACCGCGAGCAGGTACAGCATCGCGACATCGATGGTGTTGACGTGGTCGCGGAACGGCAGTGCGAACGCGGTCGCCGCCGCCAGGATGGCGATGGTGCGCAGATATTCGCCCGGGGTGGTATCGCTCACGCAGCCTCCTGACCCACAAGCTACCGCCGCGGTGCCTCAGGATTCCATCAAGATCGCACCGCTGAACCTTCCCGCCCGGCAGGCCCGGTCCACCTTACGCCATGGCCACCCGCCTCCGGCGCCTCCTCCTCGGCAAGCCCCGCGACCTGCGCGACCAGCACCTGTTCCACCGGCTGTCGCTCGTCCCGTTCCTCGCCTGGGTGGGCCTGGGCGCGGACGGGCTCTCCTCGTCGGCCTACGGCCCGGAGGAAGCGTTCCGCGCGCTGGGCGAGCAGACCTACCTTGCGCCCGCGCTGGCGCTGCTCATGGCCGCGACCGTGCTGCTCATCGGCGCCGCGTACCGGCGCATCATCGAGGCGTTCCCGACCGGCGGCGGCGGCTACGTGGTGGCCACGCGATTGCTGGGGGCGCGCGCGGGCCTGGTTTCGGGGTCGGCGCTCCTGGTGGACTACGTCCTCACGATCACCACCTCCATTGCCGCCGCGGGCGACGCCCTGTTCAGCTTTCTCCCCCCGGCGTGGCACGGCGCCAGGCTGCCCATGGAGATCGTGCTGACGCTCCTCCTCACCACGCTCAACCTTCGTGGCGTGCGGGAGTCGGTGCTGGCGCTGCTCCCGGTATTCGTGGTGTTCCTCGTCACCCACGCGATCGTGATCGGCGCCGGACTGGTCGAGCACCTGCCGGAAATGGCGCAGACGGCGGCGACGGTGCGCGCGGGCTACCAGGACGGGCTCGCGACGCTCGGCCTCGGGGGGCTCGGCCTGGTCTTCATGCGTGCCTACTCGCTCGGCGGCGGGACGTACACCGGCATCGAGGCGGTCTCGAACGGGCTTCCGATCATGCGGGAGCCGCGCGTCCGCACCGGGAAGCGGACCATGGCGTATATGGCGGTGTCGCTCGCGCTCACGGCCTCGGGCCTGCTCTTCTGCTACCTGCTCTGGCAGGTCCGCCCGGCGGAGGGCCGAACCATGAACGCGGTGCTGATCGAGCGGGTGATGGGCGACGGGCCGCCGGCCGAGGCGTTCGTCGTGACGGCGCTCCTGTCGGAGGCGCTGTTGCTCGTCGTGGCCGCGCAGGCCGGGTTTCTCGACGGTCCCCGCGTGCTGGCGACCATGGCCGTGGACTCGTGGGTGCCGCGCCGGTTCGCGGCGCTGTCCGAGCGGCTCACCACGGGCAACGGGATCGTGCTCATGGGCGGCGCTGCCCTGGCGGCGCTGCTCTACACCCGGGGCGAGGTGAGTCACCTGATCGTCATGTACAGCATCAACGTCTTCGTGACGTTTTCTCTGTCCATGCTCGCGATGCTGCGCAGCACCCGTCAAGGCCTCTTCGCAGCGGGCTTCGCGCTGTGCGTCACGATTCTCGGAATCACGCTGTTCGAGAAGTTCTTTCAGGGCGGATGGGTCACCGTCGTGGTCACGGCGCTGCTGGTGGCCGTGTGCGCGCTCGTTCGGCGGCACTACCGTGCCGCCGAGGCGCGGGTGGATCGGCTGTATCGGGAGCTGGACGCGCTGCCGCAGGAGTGCTCCCGGTCCGGGATCCGGGGCGCGGCGGTGCTCGACCCGGCCGCGCCCACCGCGGTCGTGCTGGTCGGCGCGTTCGGCGGCGTGGGGATCCACACCGTGCTGCACGTCTTCCGGGCCTTTCCCGGGCACTTCCGAAACCTGGTCTTCCTCTCGGTCGGCGTGCTGGACTCGGGCGATTACAAGGGGGACCACGCGGTGGACGGGCTCCGCCAGCGGACCGAGGAGGTGCTGGACCGGTACCTGGCACTCGCGGCGACGCTCGGCGTGCCGGCCACCGCGCGGCTGGCGCTGGGAACGGATGTGCTGGCCGAGGCCGAGCGGCTGTGCCTGGACGCGGCCCGTGAGTTCCCGCGGGCCACCTTCTTCGCCGGCAAGCTCATCTTCGAGCGGGAGCGCTGGTGGCACGGGCTGCTGCACAACGGCACCCCGGAGGCGCTGCAGCGGCGGCTTCAGTGGAAGGGGCACACGATGGTGACGCTGCCGATCCGCGTCCGGGAGGCGGCCTAGCGGGGCAGGGAACCGATCCCGCCCCGGCGGCGTATCTTTCGTAGAGACGTTCCCGACGAAGGAGCCGCCATGCTGATCCGCCACCCCCCCGACATTTCGACGTCCGAGATCACGGACGAATTGCTGTACACCACCCGTCGCGAGTTCCTCCTGGCGGCCGGCTTCGGGCTCGGCGCGCTGAGCGGCCTCCTGCCGTTCGCGCGGGCCGGGCTTCCGCTGACCGGCGGCACCGACGACGACAAGCTCACCCCGTGGGACGACATCACCGGGTACAACAATTTCTACGAGTTCGGCACCGGGAAGGACGACCCGGCCCGCAACGGCGGGACCCTGCGCACCCGGCCCTGGAAGGTCGAGGTCGCCGGCGAGGTCGCGAAGCCCGCCGTGTACGACTTCGACGACCTGCTCCGCGGCCTCACCGTCGAGGAGCGGGTATACCGCCACCGCTGCGTCGAGGCGTGGTCCATGGTGGTGCCCTGGAACGGGGTCCCGCTGGTCAGCTTGATCGACCGCCTCGAGCCCACCAGCCGCGCGAAGTACGTCGAGTTCACCACGCTGCTCGACCCGCGCCAGATGCCGGGCCAGCAGCGCGGCATCCTCGACTGGCCCTACACCGAAGGGCTCCGCATGGACGAGGCGCGGCACCCGCTCGCGATCCTGGTGACCGGCCTCTACGGCAAGCCGCTCCCCAACCAGAACGGCGCGCCGCTCCGGCTGGTGGTGCCGTGGAAGTACGGGTTCAAGGGCGGGAAGTCCATCGTGCGCATCCGCTTCCTCGAGACGCAGCCGGCCACGACCTGGAATCTTGCCGCGCCCGACGAGTACGGGTTCTATGCCAACGTGAACCCCGAGGTGGACCACCCGCGCTGGAGCCAGGCGCGCGAGCGCCGCATCGGCGAGTTCTTCAAGCGGAAGACCCTCCCTTTCAACGGCTACGCCGATCAGGTGGCCCCGCTCTACGCGGGGATGGACCTGCGGAAGAACTTCTGAGCGCCGGGTGACACGCGCGACCTTCGTCACCCGGGTGGTGAAGCCGCTGCTCTACGTGGCGGCGGTAGTGCCTGCCGTCTGGGTGACCTTCGCCCTGTTCACCGGCCGGGTGGAGGGCGACCAGGTGAAATACCTCCAGCACTTCACCGGGACGGTAGTGCTGGTGACGCTGTTCCTCACCCTCGCCGTCACGCCGCTCCGCCGGCTCACCGGGTGGAACGAGGTGATCCGGGTGCGCCGGCTCATCGGGCTCACCGCCTTCTGGTACGCGCTGCTCCACTTCCTTTCCTATGTAGTGTTCGACCAGATGCTCTCGCTGCCGGACATCGCGGAGGACGTGGGGAAGCACCCGTGGGTGCTGGTGGGGTTCGCGTCGTTCCTCATGCTCGTGCCGCTGGCCGTCACCTCCACCGCCGGCTGGGTGCGGCGGCTCGGCGGAAGGCGCTGGAATCGGCTGCACCGGCTGATCTACCCGGCGGCCATCGGTGGGGTGCTGCACTATCTCTGGCTGGTGAAGAAGGATGTGCGCGATCCGCTCTGGTTCGCGGCGGCGCTGGGCGTCCTGTTTCTCGCCCGGATCTGGGCGGCCCGGGCCCGGCGGAAGCCGGCTCGCGCCCGCGCGCCGAGGAGTGAGCCCTCCCCTTTGATCCCCGCCCGGGAGGACGTAGCTTAAGGCCCATGCCGGGCCCCCTGCGCCGCTCCCGGCGGCTCCTCGCGCTTTTCCTGCTGCTGCTCACACCCGCGTTCGGCGGGTGGGCGGTGCGGACGGCGCATTCGTGCCCGACGGCGGCCGCTGGACAGGCGCAGGCGCTCGCCGGCCACAGGCATCATGCGCTTCCGGGCCATGGTGAGCGTGGATCGGAGTGCCATTGCATCGGCGTCTGCCACGCTACCGGTCCCGCGCGAGCCGCCGAAGCCCCCCTGCTCGACCTGGCGCCGCCCGGATTCCTGCTCACCGCTGACCGGCCCGGCGCCGCGCTGGACCTCCCCGCCGGCCGTCCCCCACAGCTCCTTCCTCCGAGTACCGCGCCTCCCGTCCGGTCCTGAGCCTCGGCCACGCTGATGCCGGCCGGACCCGCTTGCGCGAGGGGTCCCGGCCAGGGACCTCAAGACGGGAAGGACACATGTTCAAGGCTGTTTGGCGCGTACTCCGTGCCGCGCCCGGGCTGCTGGCCCTGAGCGGGCTCGCCGCCGCGCCGCTCGCCGCGCAGGACACGACCGGAACGATCACCGGCGTGGTGCGCTCGGCGGTGACCGACTCCGCCATCGCGGGCGCGCTGGTCTCGCTCGACCGCAGCGCCACCAATATCCAGACCGACGCCACCGGACGGTTCCGCATCTCACAGGCGCCGCGGGGCCGGCAGCAAGTTACGGCCAAATATCCGGGGTACGAGCCCCTCCGGATCGCGGTGCGGGTCGGGCCGGGTGTCGAGACCACGGTTGAGCTGCTGCTCCAGCCGGTGGCCACGGAGCTCGCGGAGCTGACGGTGATCGGCACCCCACAGGACCGGGACGAGCGTCGGGTGCAGCTCGAGCGCGTGCCCGGCAGCGTAGCGCTGGTGACCTCGGCGCAGCTCCGGGCCACCCGCCAGGCCAATCTCAAGGACGCGCTCGGCTTCACGCCGGGGGTGTACGTCCAGCCGCGGTTCGGCGCAGCCGACGAGAGCCAGATCTCGATCCGCGGTTCGGGCCTCCGCAACAACTTCCACGCGCGGGGTGTGAACCTGCTGGTCAACGGAATGCCGTATCGCAACGCCGACGGGTTCACCGACTTCGAGTCGCTGGAGCTGCTCACCACCGAGAGCATCGAGGTGTACAAGGGCGGCAACGCGCTCCGCTACGGTGGCTCGACCCTGGGCGGCGCGATCAATCTCGAGACCCGGACCGGCTACACCGCGAGTCCCATCGGCGTCACGACGGAAGGCGGCAGTCACGACTTCCTCAAAGCCCAGCTTTCCTCAGGAGGTACCGCGGGGAAGCTCGACTGGTACGGCAGCCTGGCGCGCACCAGTCTCGGCGGCCACCGGGACTGGGCCCAGCAGGGCCGCACCCGGGCCAACGCGCATGTGGGATACGTCGTCTCGCCGTCCACGGACGTCCGCGGCTTCTACTTCTTCGCGCGGGTGAGCGAGCAGCTCCCGGGGGCGCTCACGGCCGAGGAGCTCGCGGACGATCGGACCGCGGCCGACCCGGAGAACCGGGCGGGGCACTGGGGCCGCGACTACGACCTCCACCACATCGGCCTCCAGCTCCGATCGCAGCTTGGGCCGGGTCAGCGGCTCGAAGTCAGTCCGTACGCGCAAATTCGCGACATCGACCATCCGATCTTTCAAGTGATCAACCAGCAGAGCCGCGACTGGGGCGCCGAGGTGCGCTACGAGAACTCGTTGCCACTGTTCGGGCGCAGCAATCGGCTCACGCTCGGCTTCCAGCCCGCGTGGCTCGACATGGACAACCGGCAGTTCGAGAACCTCGCCGGCAAGCACGGCGCGCTGCGGAAGGAGCAGGTGGACGGGGCAGTGGGGCTCGGCTTCTATGGCGAGAACGCGTTCGGCGTGACGCCGCGGCTCACGGCGGTGGTGGGACTGCGGTTCGATCACAGCATCCGGAAGAGCCGCGATCATTTCCTCGCCGATGGAGACCAGACCGACCATCGGGCATACGACGAGCTGAACCCGAAACTGGGGCTGCTGTACGCGCTGCCCGCCGTGGGCGGACAGGTCTACGCGAACGTGAGCCGCTCGTTCGAGCCGCCGCTCCTGCTGGAGCTCAACAGCCTCGCGGTGCCCGGCTTCATCGACCTGGCGGGGCAGTCCGCGTGGCAGATGGAGCTCGGGGTCCGCGGCGGCTCGCGGGGCGTGCGGTGGGACGTGGCGGCCTACGACATCGAGCTGCGGGACGAGATCCTGAACCTCAACGTGCAGCCGTTCCCGGGCGCACCCTTCACGGTGCCCACGTACCACAACATCCCCAAGTCGCGCCACTACGGGCTCGAGAGCGGAGTGGAGGCGGACCTGCCGGTCGGTGTCGCCCGGCTGGCCTACACCTTCGCGCGGTACCGGTTCGTGGACGATCCTGTGAACGATGGCAATGAGATCCCCGGCGCCCCGCGGCACCATGTGCTGGCGCAGTTCCGCTACGAGCACCCCTCCGGCTTCGCGCTCACGCCGAGCCTCGAGTGGGTGCCGGAGGGCTACTTCGTGAACAGCGACAACTCTGCCCGCAACGACGGCTGGGCTACGCTCGGCCTCCGCGCGGAATGGACCTTCGAGCAGCGGGGTCTCACCGCGTTCGCCGCGGGCCAGAATCTCACCGATACGCACTACGCGGCGTCGGTGCAGGTGGACAACGCCACCGGCCGATTCTACGAGCCCGCGGACGGGCGCTCGTTCTATGCGGGGCTGCGATGGAACCGATGAGCGTCCGATGTCCTTCCATGCCGCTGGCGCTGCTCGCCGCGCTCGCCTGCGGGCAGCTCGGCTGCGGGCAGGACGGTTTTCGCGCCGAGCCGCTCGGGGCCGCACCCACGAAGGTCACCCCCGCGGCGGCCGACCCTTCGCTCGCGCTGGATCCAGCAACCGGGGACGTGCTGCTCGCCTGGACCGGCGGGGACGGCGTCGCGTGGAGACCCTACTTCTCGCGTTCGAGCGACGCGGGGGCGAGCTGGTCGGCGGCGGTACCGGTGACCGACGACACCGGCGAGGTCCACCCGCACGGGGAGGCTTCGCCCCGGCTGGTGGCCGGGCCGGGTGGGCGGATCGCGCTGGTGTGGATCCGTGACGTGCCCGTGGCGACGCGGCGCTGGCCGGCGAGCGCCGTTCGGGTGGCCCGCTCGCTGGACGGCGGACGGAGCTGGCTCCCGCCGGTCACCGTGAACGACGATACCACCGGCGCGCCGGTCGGTCACAACTTCCAGGGCGCTGCATGGGCCGGCGATTCCGCCCTGATCGCCGCCTGGCTCGACGAACGGACCTCGGCCACGCCGGTGGGCCACCATCACGACGCCGCCGCCACCGCGGCCGACTCCACCAGCGAGGCGGACGCGATGGTGTACGTCGCCCGCTCGCCCGATTTCGGCCGCACGTGGGGACCGAACACGCCGGTGTGGGGCGGCGCCTGTCCCTGCTGCCGCATCACGCTGGCGCGCGCGGCGGAGGGCCGGGTCGTCGCGGCGTGGCGCCAGCACTTCCCGGGCAACGTGCGCGACGTAGTGACCGCACCGCTGGTGCCCGCGCCCGGCACACCGGTCCGGGTGCACGACGACGGCTGGGTCTACCCCGGCTGCCCGCACAATGGGCCGGGGCTGAGCATCGGCCCCGACGGTGCAGCGCACGTGGTGTGGTATAGCGGCGCCCAGGGCCGCGCCGGGCTGTACTACCGAATGGTGGGACCGGATGGCGCGCCGCCGGTGCCTCTGGTGACGGGCAGCGCGCTGCCCGGGGTTCACGGCACGGTGGCCGCGCTCCCCGAGCGAGGCGCGGTGGCCGCGTGGGACGCAGCGCCGGACGGCGCCCGCGCCATCTCCGTGGGCTATCTCGCACCGGGAGCCGGGGACGCGCGCCGCACCGGGGTGCCGGGCGGCGCGGGCGGCAGCTATCCGCAGATCGTGGCGCTCGGCGGCCAGCGAGCCATGGTGGCCTGGACCGCGGGCATGGATGCCCGGAGCGAGGTACGGCTCGCGCGAGTTTCACTGCCGCCAAGGATTCCCTGAGCGGCTCACTCCGCGGCTACGACAAGCGCGGGCCAGGAGTGCGCGTCGAAATCCACACTGCCCAGGCCGAGCTGTCCCCACCTGTTGTCACCCCAACAGTAGGTGACCGCCTGGGGCGTGGTGCCGCAGGTATGCACCGAGCCGGCAGTGAGCTGGGCGAAGAAGTGCCCTCCCTTGACCGCCACGGGCCTCAACCGCTCGACCGTCGAGCCGTCGCCGAGCTGGCCCGAGCCGTTCTGTCCCCAGCAATACGCCTGGTTGGTCGTCGATTCACCGCACGCATGCCCGTTGCCGCTGGTGACCCGCTCGAAGCTGAGACCTCCAGCGACCGCCCTAGGCGTGAAACGCGGCAACCGGCTGCCGTCGCCGATCGCGCCGGTGCCCCAGCAGAAGGCGCGGTCGCCGGTGGTGACCGCGCAGGTCGTGGTGCTCCCGGCGTCGATCTGCGCGAACGCGCGGTCTCCCGCCACCGCTGAAGGCGTCAATCGGTCCCGGCGTTCGGACCCGTCTCCGAGCTGGCCGTCATTGTCCGAACCCCAGCAGTAGGCCCGAAACGAGGTGGTCACGCCGCACGTGTGAAACGCTGCGCGGGTGATCTCCCGGAACGCGCGGCCGCCGGAGACCGCCACCGGAAGCAGCCGATCGGTCCTGGTTCCATCGCCGAGCTGTCCGCGGGCGTTGTCGCCCCAGCAGTACGCGCGCCGCCCCGGATCGGTCAGGGCGCAGGCCCCGTGACTGCCCGCCGCGACGGCGAGAAACCGCAGTTCGGGGGCGACCGGCTGAGGGTCCCGCCGGCCGCCCATGGCGTCGGTGCCCCAGCAATAGACCTGCGAGTCCATGGTAACCCCGCAGCTCATCACTCCCCCTGCGCTGATCTGGCGGAATTCGAGCTGCCCGATCACGGGCGTGGGTCTGGAGCGATTGGTGATGGTGCCATCGCCAAGCTGCCCACCCGTGTTGAGGCCCCAGCAGTATGCGCGGCCCGAGGCCGCGATGCCGCACGTGTGACCGTCCCCGGAGCTGACCTGGGTGAATGCCGGGCCGGCCGCGACTACGGCCTCCGCGAGATCCGGTTCGGCCGAGGGAGATGCGGGGGTGAGGGCGTCGTCGCGACAGCCCGCCACGAGCGAGCCGAGACCGATCGCGAGGAGCACGCCGCGTCGCCTGAGTGCCTGCATGATCGCCTTCTTTCCGGGGTTGGAGACGGACACCCTGATGCAATGCCCAGGCGCCTGCGCCCGTCCTCAGGCTAGCGGAGCCCTTTCAAGCCGATCTCAAGCGGCGCGCGTGGCGCGAGTTGCGCAAGCTGAGTCCCATCACTAGCTTCCCGCCCCGATGCCCTCCCGGACACCACTTCTCGACGAGCGCGCGCTGGGCCGGACGCTGGCCCGCATGGCTACCGAGATCGTCGAACGGGGACGCGGCACCGAGGACCTCGTGCTGGTCGGCATCCAGCGGCGCGGCGTGGAGCTGGCCGATCGGCTCAAGCGCCTGATCGACCAGGCCGAAGCTTCCAGCGTCCCTACCGGCAAGCTCGACATCACGCTCTATCGCGATGACCTGCAGACCATCGGCCCCCGCCCCGTCGTGGGCGAGACGCGGTTGCCGGACCTCGATGGCCGGACCGTGGTGATCGTCGACGACGTGCTCTACACCGGCCGCACGGTCCGTGCGGCGCTCGACGAATGCGCCGATTTCGGCCGCCCGCGCCGGATCCTCCTGTGCGTGCTGGTGGACCGCGGCGGGCGCGAGCTGCCGATCCAGGCCGACATCAGCGGGATCACGGTCGGTACCCGGCCGGGCGACCGGGTGGACGTCTTCGTCTCGGAGCTCGACGGCCGCGATGCCGTCGAGCTGGTGAGGAGCTGAGATGGCGCCCCCCTCCCTCGGCAAGGACCTGGTCGGGCTCGAGCCGCTCAGCGCCGAGCAGATCCGCCTGATCCTCGACACCGCGGAGCCGTTCAAGGAAGTGAGCGAGCGGCCCATCAAGAAGGTCCCCGCGCTCCGCGGGAAGACGATCGTCAATCTCTTCTTCGAAGCCTCCACGCGCACCCGGATCTCCTTCGAGTTCGCCGAGAAGCGGCTGAGCGCCGACACGGTGAACGTGGCGAGCACCGGCTCCTCCGTCTCCAAGGGCGAGACGCTGGTGGACACCGCGCGGAACCTCGAGGCGATGCGGATCGACATGGTCGTGATCCGCCACGGCTCGTCGGGCGCGGCGCAGTTCCTCGGCCAGCGCATCCGCTCCAACGTCATCAACGCGGGCGACGGCAAGCACGAGCACCCGACGCAGGGGCTGCTCGACATGCTCACCCTGCGCGACCGGTTCGGGAAGCTCGAAGGCCTCAAGGTCGCGATCTGCGGCGACATTCTCCACAGCCGCGTGGCCCGCAGCAACATCTGGGGACTCACCAAGCTCGGCGCCGAGGTGGCGGTGTGCGGCCCGGCGACGCTGCTGCCGCGCAACGTGCACGAGCTGGGCGTGACCGTGCTGCCGCGGATCGAGGACGCGATCCAGTGGGCCGACGCGCTCAACGTCCTCCGGCTCCAGCTCGAGCGCATGCACGCCGGTTTCCTCCCCTCGCTTCGCGAGTACAACCGGGTGTTCGGCGTCACCAGCGAGCGGCTGGCGCGGGCGCCGAAGGAGCTGGTGATCCTGCACCCGGGCCCGATGAACCGTGGGGTCGAGATCGACAGCGACGTGGCCGACGGCCCGCACAGCGTCATCCTCCCGCAGGTGACCAACGGCGTCGCGGTGCGGATGGCGGTGCTCTACCTCCTGGCCGGCGGCTCGCCCGACTGGGCGCGGCAGGCCGGCGGCGCCGCGGAGGCCGCGTGACGCGGCCGATCCTGCTCCGCGGCGGCCGGGTCATCGACCCCTCACGCGGCCTCGACGAGACCACCGACGTCCTGCTGCAGAAGGGAAAGATCGAAGCCGTGGGCCGCAACCTCGGCACGCCGGACGGTGCCGAGGTGGTGGACGCGGCGGGGAAGGTGGTGGCGCCCGGGCTCATCGATCTGCACGTGCATCTGCGGGAGCCGGGGCAGGAGGACCTCGAGACGGTCGCGAGCGGCGCCATGGCCGCGGCCGCCGGCGGGTTCACCGCGGTGTGCGCGATGCCCAACACCGATCCCGTGACCGACAACCAGGCGGCGGTCGGATTTATCGTGAGCCAGGCGCAGCGCGCGGGGAAGGCGCGGGTCTACCCGATCGGCGCGGTCTCGCTGGGGCAGAAGGGGCAGCAGCTCGCGGAGTTCGGCGAGCTGGTGGGCGCCGGCGCCGTCGCGGTGAGCGACGACGGCAAGCCGGTGGTCTCGAGCCACCTCATGCGCACGGCGCTCGAGTACGCCCGCACGTTCGGCATCCCCGTCGCCGACCACTGCGAGGAGCCCACCCTCGCGGCGGGCGGCGTGATGCACGAGGGGATCGTCTCCACGCGGCTGGGCCTCAAGGGGATCCCCGCGGCGTCGGAAGAGATCATGGTGGCGCGCGACATCCTGCTGGCCGAGCTCACGGGTGGGCACGTGCACCTCTGCCACATGTCCACCCGCGGATCGGTCGAGCTGATCCGCCGCGCCAAGGAGCAGGGGCTCCGGGTGACGGCGGAGGCGTGTCCCCACCACTTCACGCTGACCCACGAGGCGTGCGAGGGCTACGACACCAACGCGAAGATGAACCCGCCGCTCCGCGAGCCCGAGGACCGCGAGGCGATCCGCGAGGCGCTCCGCGACGGGACCATCGACGTGATCTGCACCGACCACGCGCCGCACCACTACGACGCCAAGGAGCGCGAGTTCGACGACGCGCCCAATGGAATCATCGGGCTCGAGACCGCGCTCGGCCTCGCGATCGGCGAGCTGGTCGAGGGGGGCGTGGTGGACCTGCCCACCTTGGTCACCCGGATGAGCACGATGCCCGCGCGCGTCTTCAATCTCCCGGCAGGCGGTACGCTGGCCCCGGGCGCCGCGGCCGACGTGGTGGTGATCGACCCGGCGGCCCGCTGGGTCGTGAATCCCGACACCTTCTACTCGAAGAGCCGGAACACCCCTTTCGGCGGCCGGCAGCTCCGCGGGCGGGCCGATCTGACGATCGTGCGGGGCGAGGTGGTGTACCGTCGGGTGGACGACTAGTTAGATTGTCAGCTTCCGCACCCCCGCTCGCAAGCTGACCGACCTCGCGTGATCGAGAGGGACATTCCGTCATGGCCAAACCGACCCCGGAATCCGACACGACGATCGAAGCGCTCCTCCAGCAGCGGGCGCAATACGAGCAGTGGCTGGCGCGGCTCGACTCGGCGGGCGACAAGGCTCCCGCAGCGGTCCGGGCCAAGGTCCGCGGCGACTACGAGGCCCGCCTCAAGGGCGTGATCGACCAGCTCCGCGGGCACGCCGCCACGATCAGCGAGGAGCTCGACCGCCACCGCCGGACCCAGAGCGGCCTCGATCACGAGCGCCGCGACGCCGAGGAGTCGATGTCCGAGGCCGAGGTGCGGCACGCAGTCGGTGAGTATTCGGACGAAGAGTGGCAGCAGATCCGCGCGGAGAGCGACGACCGGTTGAGCCGGCTCCGGGTGGAGTTGCGCGGGGTGGGGGAGGAGATCGCCCGTTTGGCCGAGGTGCAGGGGCTGATCGGCGGGGGTCCGCGACGGGCCGAACCGCCCCCGGCTCCCGCGCCGGCTCCAGCGGCCGCGATGCCCGAGCCGGAACCGGAGCCCGAATCGGAACCGGAGCCCGAGCCCGAGCCTGCTCCACCGCCGCGTCCCGCCGCCGCGGCTCCGGCAGCCCGGGCGCCCTCGCGTCCGCCCGCCGACGAGCTCGCGTTCCTCAAATCGGTGGCCGAGGAAGACCGGAAGCCCGCGCCGGCGACGGCCACGACCCGCCGCGCCAGCAACCCCGGGTCCTCGGGCAGCCGGACCGCCGCGCCCGAGGCGCCCGTGGCCTCGGCCACAACCAAGCCGGGCGCGCCCGGGGTGGCGAAGACGCTCAAGTGCGGCGAGTGCGGGACGCTGAACCGTCCCACCGAATGGTACTGCGAGCGCTGCGGCGCGGAGCTCGCGGGAGTCTGAGATCGTTCCAGCAGTCCATTTCGCTTCATGGAGTTACCGGCCTGACCTCGAGCAGGACGGCATGCAAAAGGGCCCCGCGGGTGCGGGGCCCTTCGTCGGGAGCGCCGCGCCGGCCCGGCGGTGGCGCTACTTGGCGGGTGCCTTCGTCAGCCGGGCCAGCCGGCTCTTGTGCCGGGCGGCCTCGTTGGGATGGATCAGCCGCTTCCGGCCCGCACGGTCCACGAGCTTGACCGCGTCCTGGTAGGCCGCCTGCGCGTCGGCGCCGGCCGCGGCGGTGCGCACCTTCTTGAGCGCCGTGCGGAGCTGGCTCCGCTGGGTGCGGTTCTGCGCGGCGTTGGCCTTCGACTGGCGCATGCGCTTCTTGGCGGACTTGATTCGCGGCACGGCAACCTCGATGGTGCTCGTTGGAGTGAAAGCGGCGGTTTCCCGAAGCCGCGAAACATAGGAACCGTGGCGCGCAAGGTCAAGCGGCGCGCCGCTTTGACTTGGCTCCCGCGGCCGCTTAACCTTCCGCCTTCCCGACCACAGGACGCTGCCCTGGACGCTCAGCTCAGCGATTTCATCCTCGCCCTTCCGATGCTGGTCTTCGCGATGGTGGCGCACGAGTACGCCCACGGCTACGTGGCGCTCCGCGAAGGCGACGACACCGCCTACGCGCTCGGCCGGGTGACCCTGAATCCGCTGCCGCACATCGACCCCATGATGAGCCTGCTGCTCCCGGCGCTGCTCTGGTTCGCCTCCAGCGGGCAGTTCACCTTCGGCGGCGCCAAGCCGGTCCCGATCAACCCACGGAAGTTCCGGAACTACAAGCGGGGAGACATCCTGGTCTCGGCGGCGGGGGTCACCGTCAACTTCCTGCTCGCCCTGGTGTGGTCGTTCTTCTTCGTGCTGCTCGGGATGCTGGCGCGCGCGTTGCCCGACGCCGGCCCCACGCTCGCGACCGCACAGCGGATGATGGTGCACGGGATCTGGCTCAATCTGCTGCTCTGCTTCTTCAACCTGATTCCGATCCCGCCGCTGGACGGCTCGCACCTGCTCTACCACGCCCTGCCGCCCAAGGCGGGCAGCTGGTACCGCGGGCTGCAGCGATTCGGCTACCTGTGGCTGTTCATCCTGCTCTTCTTCTTCCGCGGCACGATGGCGGTTCTGCTCACCCCGGTGATCGTGATGATGCGGCTGCTGGGCGGCTGGATCGCGCCGTACCAGATCGGGGCCCTCCTCGCGGGGATCCCCCAGGCATGACCACCATCCCCGAGATCTCCGAGCCCACGGCGGCGCCGACCGCCGCGCTCGGCGCGGGGCCGGGGTTCGTCGTCCGGCTCGACGCCTTCTCGGGACCGCTCGATCTGCTGCTGCACCTGCTGCGCGAGGAGCAGATCGAGATCGCCGACATCCCGATCGCGCGCATCGCCGACCAGTTCCTCCACGCGATCCACGACCTGGGCCTCAACCAGGCCGCCGACTACCTCGACATGGCGAGCCGGCTGGTGCGGCTCAAGGCGCAGATGCTGCTCCCCCGCCATGCCGACGACGACACGTGGGAGGACCCGCGCGCGGAGCTGGTGAGGCGGCTCCTCGAGTACCAGCAGATCCGCGAGATCGCGGTGTGGATGGGCCGCTCGGCGGAGCGGCGGGCCGAGCGGTTCGCCCGCGGCTACCTGCCGCCGCCGCCCGAGCTCCCGCCGCCGCCGCTCACGCTCGACGTCCTGGAGCTGCTGCAGGCGGTCGAGCGCGTCATCGCCGCGATCCCCTCGCCGGTGCTGCACCGGGTGGTGGCGCGGCCGCTCGACGTCGAGACCGCCACCCGCCGGATCGAGGCGCTGCTCGACGCGCACGAGCAGATCGGCTGGCGCGAGGCGCTCGGGCCCCGGCCCACGATCGTGGATCTCCTCTCGACCCTGCTGGCGCTGCTGGAGCTCGCCAAGCGGGGTACCGTCCGGCTGATGCAGCCCGCCGCCTTCGCGCCCATGGTGATCGCCCGTGACCCCGCTCGCGCAACTGCTTGAGGCCGCGCTCTTCAGCGCCGCCCGTCCGCTCACCGCCGAAGAGCTGTCCACGCTGGACGCGGAGGCCACGCTCGCCGACGTGCGCGTGGCGCTGGAGCAGATCCGCGAGCACTACGACTTCGAGCAGCACGGCGTCGAGCTGCTGGAGCTGGCGGGCGGCTACCAGATCCTCACGCGGCCGGTCTACGCCGCGGCGATCGAGCGGGCGCACTTCTCGGCGCGCGCGCCCAAGCTGACGGCGGCCGCGCTCGAGACGCTGGCGGTGATCGCCTACCGCCAGCCGGTGGGCCGGGCGGAGATCGAGGAGATCCGCGGCGTTTCCGCCGGCGGCGTGCTCCGCTCGCTCCAGGAGCGCGGCTTGATCGAGGTGGTCGGCCGGAGCGAGGGGCTCGGGCGGCCGCTGCTCTACGGCACCGCGCCGATGTTCCTCGAGCTGCTCGGCCTGCGCGACCTGGCCGATCTGCCGCGCGCGGAGGAGCTCACCATCGCGCTCCGTCCCCACCGGCCGGAAGCCGCGGACCACGGCGACGCCGCCGCCTACGTCGAGGCCGAATCGTGAGCGAGATGCGGCTCCAGCGCGCGCTGGCTCGCGCCGGGGTCGCCTCGAGACGCGCGGCAGAGGAGCTGATCACCGCCGGCAAGGTGCGGGTGGACGGGAAGCCGGCGACGCTGGGCATGAAGGTGGACCCGGACACCCAGAAGATCACAGTGAGCGGCCGGCCGGTGCGGCTGCAGGAGAAGCGCTGGCTGGCCTTCCACAAGCCGCTCGGCGTGGTGACGACGGCGCGCGACGAGGCCGGACGGCGCACGGTGCTTGACTTCATTCCCAACCCCGCCGGGCTCACCTACGTGGGGCGGCTCGACGTGATGACCACCGGCCTGCTGCTGCTCACGACCGATGGCGAGGCGGTGCACCGGCTGACCCACCCGCGGTATCGGATCCCGCGCCGCTACACCGCCCTGGTGCACGGCCGGCCCACGGCCGAGGTGGAGCGCGCGGTGCACCAGCGAATCGTGATCGACGGCCGGCCCGTAGTGCCCTCGTCGGTCCGGGTGCGCCCGGGCGAGCAGGGCCGGAGCATCGTGGATATCACCCTGGAAGAAGGACGCAACCGCATCGTGCGCCGCTGGGCCGAGGCCCTGGGGCTCAAGATGGACCGGCTCGCGCGTCTCTCGTACGGACCGGTCCGCCTGGGGGATCTGGCCCCGGGCCGCTATCGGCCGCTGACGCCGCGCGAGGAGAGTGGATTGTACCACGCGATCGGGATGGGAAAATGACGGACGGACGGACAGACGGACGGACGGACAGCAACGGCACACCGCGCCCGTCCGCCTCCCCCCAACACAGGAGCTCCGATAGTTGAGCGCGCCCAAGCTGACCGAGAAGCCGTCCGACACGCTGCCGGTGCCGCGCATCCTGGAAGAGGTGTCCCGCCGCATCGTGGGGCAGGACGCGATGGTGGAGCGACTGCTCGTCGGGCTGCTCACCGGCGGCCACATTCTCCTCGAGGGCGTGCCCGGGCTCGCCAAGACCCTCGCGGTGCGCACGCTGGCCGAGATCATCCACGCCTCGTTCTCGCGCATCCAGTTCACGCCCGACCTCCTGCCGGCCGACGTGATCGGCACGATGATCTTCGACCAGAAGACCCAGGAGTTCCACGTGAAGAAGGGTCCGCTGTTCGCCCAGATCATTCTGGCCGACGAGATCAACCGCGCCCCCGCCAAGGTGCAGGCGGCCCTGCTCGAGGCGATGCAGGAGCACCAGGTCACCATCGGCGGCAATACCTATCCCCTCGAAGAGCCGTTTCTGGTCCTGGCCACGCAGAACCCGATCGAGAACGAGGGGACCTATCCGCTCCCGGAGGCGCAGCTCGACCGCTTCATGCTCAAGGTGCGGGTGGGCTACCCGAGCCGCGACGAGGAGAAGGAGGTCCTGCTCCGGATGAGCGCCGGCCGCGACATCCCGGTCGAGCGGCTGCTCGAGCCGCGCGCGATCCTCGCCGCCCGCGCCGCGATCGCCGACCTGTACATGGACCAGAAGGTGGTGGACTACATCGTGGACCTGGTGCGCGCCACCCGCGAGCCCGCGAGCGTGGGGCTCGCCGAGCTCAAGCCGCTGGTGGCCTTCGGCGGCTCGCCCCGCGCCTCCATCGCCCTGGCCCAGGCCGCCCGCGCCCACGCCTTCCTCCGCGGGCGCAACTACGTCGTCCCTGAGGATGTCCGCGCCCTCGCCCCCGACGTCCTCCGCCACCGCATCGTGCTCACCTTCGAGGCCGAGGCGGAAGACCTCACGAGCGACGACGTGGTGGCGCGGGTGGTGAAGGCGCTCAAGGTGCCTTGAGGTGAACGGTGACCAGTGAACGGTGAACGGTACCTGCACACCGGATTGGTCTGGTGTGCCTTTCCCGTTCACCGTTCACTGTTCACCGTTTACCGTTCACCGTGATGTCCCTCTCCCCCGAGCTCCTCAAACAGGTCAAGGCCATCGAGCTCCGCACCCGCGGCCTCGTGGGGTCGCTGTTTGCGGGCGAATATCGGTCGGTGTTCCGGGGGCAGGGGATGGAGTTCGCGGAGGTGCGGGCGTACGAGCCGGGAGACGATTACCGCACCATTGACTGGAACGTCTCGGCGCGGCTGGCGAGCCCCTACGTCAAGACCTTTACCGAGGAGCGCGAGCTCACGCTGATGCTGGTGGTGGACCAGTCGGGCTCGACCCGGTTCGGGGAACCGCTCACCAAGGCGGCGCTGGCCGTCGAGGTGGCGGCGGTGCTGGCGCTCGCGGCGGCGCGGCAGAACGATCGGGTGGGCGCGCTGCTCTTCGCGGACGAGGTGGAGCGCGTGATCCCGCCCCGCAAGGGGCGCCGGCATGCGCTGCGCGTGATCCGCGATCTCGTCGCGTTCGAGCCGGCGGGGCGCCGCACCAATCTGGCGGCCAGCCTCTCCTACGCGAGCCGGTTGCTCCGGCACCGGAGCATCGTGGTGGTGCTCTCGGATTTCATCGCGGAGGGGTGGGAGCGGCCGCTCCGGCGGCTCGCGGCGCGGCACGAGGTCGTCGCGATCACGGTGGACGATCCGCGGGAGCACGAGCTGCCCGAGTCCGGCTGGATCGAGATGGTGGACGCCGAGTCGGGCCGCCGCGTGCTGGTGGACACCGGGAGCCGGGACGTGCGGGTCAAGGTGAGCGAGCTCGCCCGCCGGCGGCGGGAAGATCGCGGGCGGGTGCTGGCGGGCGCGGGCGCCGATCAGGTGCACCTGGAGACGGGCGTACCCTACGCGCTCCCGCTCCGGCGCGCGTTCGCGCAGCGCGCGCGGCGCATTCGGCGCGGATGACCGCGATCCTGCTGCTCCAGGCCCGCGCGCCGTCGGGCGCGCCGACGGTGGGCGATACGATCTGGGTGGCCCGCACCGTCGCGGTACCGGCCGGCGCCACGGTCCGCCCGGCCGACTGGAACGCGCCCGATCCGGTGGAGCGGCTCGGCCCGCCGCGGGTCACCGCGCGCGGCGATTCCGCCACCATCGCGTATCCCGTCGTGGTGTGGCGCGCGGGGCCGCTCGCGGTCGACGTGCCCGGGCCGCTGCTGCTCCGGACCGACGGCGCGGTGGACTCGGTCGCTCCCGCGCCGGTCGAGCTCCGGATCGCGAGCGTGCTGCCGCAGGTGCCGGCCGAGTCGACGCTGGCGCCGCAGCCGCGGGCCGAGTTCGTCCCCCGGCCGGCCACGAGCCCGGTCCCGCTGCTGATGCTGCTCGGCCTCGCGATCCTCCTCCTGGTGCCGCTCCACTGGTGGTGGCGCCGCCGGGGGCACGCCCGGCCGAGGCCCGTGCTCCCGACCGCACCGGCCGACCCACCGCTCGAGCGCTGGGCCGACGCGGGCGAGTCGCGCGCCGTGGCCTCGGCTGCCGCCGCGCGGCTTCGCGCCACCCTCGCCGCGCGAATGCGCGCGGCGCACGAGGGGCTCGACACCGAGGACCTGCTTCGCGCCGTCGCCGCGCGCACCGACTGGCCGCTGGCCGAGCTGGGCGACCTCCTCCGCGCCCTGGACGAGGCGCGCTTCGGCCGAGCCACCTTTCCCGATGCGCTCGGGCTCGCCCGCTGGGCCGGCGAGCTGGCGCCGCGCCTCGTGCCGGAGGCCGCGTGACCCTCGCCCGGCCGTGGCTGCTGCTCTTGCTGCTGGGTCTCGTCGCCTGGTGGTGGCGCCGCCGCCGGCTCGAGACGCCGGCCGCGCGCTACAGCGACGTCTCCATCCCGGCCGCGGTGAGCGCCCGGCGCTGGTGGGTGGTCCTCCCGCCGGCCCTGCGCGCCGTGAGCCTCGCTGCGCTGGTGCTCGCCGCCGCCGGCCCGCGCATCGGCGGCGACACGGTCGAGCTCAAGCAGGAGGGGATCGCGATCGTGATCGCGATCGACATCTCGAGCAGCATGCTCGCGGAGGACTTCGCGCCCTCGAACCGCCTCGCGGTGGCCCAGCGGCAGGCGGTGGACTTCATCCGCGGCCGCTCCGCCGACCGGATCGGCCTCGTCGCCTTCGCCGGCGAAGCGCTCACGCAGGTGCCGGTGACGCTCGACTATCCCGTGGTCGAGCAGGCGGTGTTGGACCTGAAGATCGGCAGCCTCGAAGACGGAACCGCGATCGGCAGCGGGCTCGCCACGGCGGTCAACCGCCTGCGCCGCGCCCCGGACAAGTCGAAGGTCGTCCTGCTCCTCACCGACGGCGAGAACAACAAGGGCCTCATCGACCCGCGCACCGCCGCGGCGACCGCCGCGGCCTTCGGGGTGCGGGTCTACACCATCGGCGTCGGCACCATCGGCGAGGCGCCGATCCCGACCGGCCGCGGGCTCGGCGGGTTCCGCTACGAGCTGCTGCCGGTCCGGATCGACGAGCCGCTGCTGCGCGAGATCGCCTCGCGGACCGGCGGCCGCTACTTCCGCGCGCGCGACAGCGAGGCGCTGAGCCGCATCTTCCGGCAGATCGATCAGCTGGAGAAGACGCCGGTGCAGGTGACCCGCTACACCCGCTACGACGAGGCCACCAAGCCCCTCGTGCTCCTCGGACTCGGCGCGCTCGCGCTCGAGCTCCTGCTCGGCGCCACGCTGGTGGTCCGCGTCCCATGATGTTCGACGCGCCGCTCCTGCTGCTGCTCGCGCCGGTACTCGGCATGGCGCTGGGACTCGCCGCCTGGCTCGGGCGGCGGCGGCGGATCCGACTGGCGCGGCGCTGGTCGCCCGCGCTGGGGCGGCTGGCGCGCTCGAGGGGCCGCTGGGCTCCGGTGATCGTCGGGCTGGTGGGTCTCGCCGGGGTGACGGCGCTCGCGGGCCCGCGCTGGGGACGAACCGAAGTGCACACCCAGACCCGCGCGCTGAGCCTGGTGCTGGCGGTGGACATCAGCCGCTCGATGCTGGCCGAGGACGCGTCGCCCAACCGGCTCCAGCGTGCCATCCGCGAGGCGCGCCGGCTGGTGCAGGATCTCGAGGG
>DASUXW010000033.1:0-3507 GCA_036377715.1 Gemmatimonadales bacterium | reverse complement strand
CTGGCCGCCGCGATGAAGGTGCCGGCCACCCAGATCGTCCAGTTCGCGTTCAAGGAGCTGGGGCTCATGGTGACGGTGAATCAGCGGCTCGACTTCGACCAGATCGAGCTCATCGCCTCCGCCTTCGGCTTCGAGGCGGTGCGCGAGGACGAGTACGCCGCGGCGCTCGAGGTGGACGAAGCCGAGGTCGCGCCCGAGAACCAGGTGCCCCGGCCGCCGGTGGTCACGATCATGGGCCACGTGGACCACGGCAAGACCTCCCTGCTCGACTACATCCGGAAGGCCAACGTCGTCGCCGGCGAGGCGGGCGGAATCACGCAGCACATCGGCGCCTATCACGTCACGCTGCCCAACGACCGGGAGATCACCTTCCTCGACACCCCGGGCCACCAGGCGTTCACCGCCATGCGGGCCCGCGGCGCGCAGGTCACCGACATCGTCGTGCTGGTGGTCGCGGCCGACGACCAGGTCATGCCGCAGACGGTCGAGGCCATCAGCCACGCCCGCAACGCCGGCGTGCCGATCATCGTCGCCATCAACAAGATCGACCTCCCGACCGCCAACGTGCCCAAGGTCAAGCAGGACCTCCTCCAGCACAACGTCGTGCTCGAGGAGTTCGGCGGGAACGTGCTCTCCGCCGAGATCTCGGCGAAGAAGGGCACCGGCATCGACGGCCTGCTCGAGCAGGTCCTGCTCCAGGCCGAGATCCTCGATCTCAAGGCCAATCCCGACGGCAAGGGCCACGGGGCGGTGCTCGAGGCCACCCTCGATCCGGGCAAGGGCCCGCTCGCGACGGTGCTGGTGCAGCGCGGCACCCTGCACGGCGGCGACAACTTCATCTGCGGGAAGTTCTCCGGCCGGGTGCGGGCGCTGTACGACGAGCGCGGCAAGACGGTCAAGGAGGCGGGGCCGTCCATCCCGGTGCAGATCCTCGGCTTCGAGGGCGTGCCCGCGGCGGGCGATACCTTCGCCGTCGTCACCGACGCGAACGAGGCGCGCGAGATCGCGCAGAAGCGTCAGCGGCTCGAGCGCGAGGCCCAGAACCGCCGCAGCCAGAAGGGCACCAGCCTCGAGGACTTCAGCCGGGCGCTCAAGGAGGGCGAGGTCTCGACCCTCCGGATCATCATCAAGGCAGACCAGGGCGGTCCCGCCGAAGCGCTGGCCGACGCGCTGGCCCAGCTCGGCACCGGCGAGGTCCGGGTGGACGTGGTGCACCGCGGTGTCGGCGCCATCACCGAGAGCGACATCCTGCTCGCCAAGGCGTCGGGGGCCATCGTGCTCGGCTTCCATGTCCGGCCCGATTCGAACGCCCGCGCGGCGGCCGAGCGGGAGCAGGTGGACGTGCGGACTTACCGCATCATCTACGAAGCGGTGGAAGACGTGCGCAACGCGCTCGAGGGCCTGCTCAAGCCCGAGGAGCGGGAGACGGTCCTCGGCGAGGCCGAGGTGCTGCAGCTCTTCAAGGTGAGCAAGGTGGGCACCATCGCCGGCTGCATGGTGCGGAGCGGCACCATCCAGCGCACCGCCAAGGCGCGGGTGATGCGCGATGGGACGGTGGTCTACACCGGCGCGCTCTCCAGCCTCAAGCGCTTCAAGGACGACGTGCGCGAGGTGCGCGAAGGGCTCGAGTGCGGGATCGGGATCGAGAACTTCAACGACATCAAGGTCGGCGACCGGATCGAGTCGTTCCGCATGGAAGAGGTGAAGCGCACCCTCCAGCCGGCGGCCGGCGGCGCGGTGGGGTGATCGTCGGCGTGCAGGTGTGGGAGCTGCACCTCCCGGGGTGTCATTCGCTGAAGGAGAAGCGCGGTACGCTCAAGCCGTTGTCGGCCGCGCTGCGCCACCGGCTCAATGTCTCGGTGGCGGAGACCGGGCACCAGGACCTGTGGCAGCGGGCGGAGATCGCCTGCGCGGCCGTGGGGTCGGCCCGACCGGTGGTCGAGGAGACGCTCCGCGCGGCCGACCGGGTGGTGGAAGAGACCGACGGCGTGCGCATCGTGGACACGATGACGGTGTGGCGATGAAGTCGACCCGGCGGCCGGAACAGGTGGCCGAGACGCTGCGGCAGGTCGTAGCCGACGCCATGGCCCGCGAGCTGCGCGACCCGCGTATCGGCTTCGTCACGCTCACGGGCGTGCTGGTCTCGCCCGATCTCTCGCACGCGCGGATCATGGTGAGCGTGCCCGGCGACCAGGCCGAGAAGGACCGGGCCCTCGAGGGCCTGCAGAGCGCCGCCGGGTTTCTCCGCTCGCGTGCGGCCCGGGCGCTCACCACGCGCACCGTGCCCGAGCTGCACTTCGAGCTCGACCGCGGACTGGAGCACGCCGCCCGGATCAACGAGCTGCTCGACGAGATCCGGCGCGAGGAGCGCGACTGATCGGCGCCGTGCTCGTGGACAAGCCGGCGGGCCCCACCTCCCACGACGTGGTGCAGCGGGTCCGGCGCGCACTGGGCACGCGGGCGGCGGGTCATACCGGGACGCTCGACCCGTTCGCCACCGGGTTGCTCGTGGTGCTGGTGGGACGGGCCACGCGGCTGGCCCGGTTCGTCGAGGCGCTGAGCAAGACCTATCTCGCCGTGGCGCGCCTCGGGGTCGCGACCGACACCGACGACCTGACCGGCGAGCCGCTGGGCGTGCCGGCGCCGCTCGACGGGGTGAGCGAGGGGCGGGTGCGCGGCGCCCTGTGCGGCTTCGAAGGCGAGCAGCGGCAGCGGCCGCCGCGCTACTCGGCCAGGCGTGTGGATGGCGAGCGCAGTTACCGGCTGGCGCGCCGCGGAGTGGATGTCGAGCCGGCCGAGACCACGGTGACGGTCCACCGGATCGCGCTGGTGAGCTATGCGGCGCCCGAGCTGGTCTTTCGCGTCACCGTGAGCGCCGGGACGTACATCCGGGCGCTGGCCCGCGACCTCGGGGCGCAACTCGGCGTGGGCGCGCATCTCACCGCGCTCCGGCGCGAGGCGATCGGCCCGCTGCGGGTGGACGATGCCGTCCCGCTCGAGCAGGTCGGCCCGGGCGCGCTCCGCCCGGCGCAGGACGTGCTCGGCCACCTGCCCGCGTTCGAGCTCGACGAGCCCGCGCGTACGGCGGTGGGCCACGGCCGCGCCGTCCCGGCGCCACCCGACGCGGTGGGCGACATGGCGCTGCTGCACGAGGGCGAGCTGGTGGCGGTGGGGCGGGCGGCCGACGGGCAGGTGCGGCCTGCGGTCGTGCTGGCCACGCCGTGATCGGGCGCCTGCCGCCGCTCCCACACGGGAGCACGGTCACCGTCGGCTCGTTCGACGGCGTCCACCTGGGCCACCAGGCGGTGCTTCGCGAGATCGCGCGGCGGGCGACGGCGGCCGGACGGGCCAGCGTGCTCGTCACCTTCGAGCCGCACCCGCTCGAGGTGGTGAACCCGCAGGCCGCCCCGCCGCTGCTCACCACGGCGGTGGAGCGGCTGGAGATCCTGGCGCAGCTGCCGCTCGACTACACGGTGATCCTGCGGTTCGATCGCCGGCTGGCGTCGC
>DASUXW010000032.1:0-22207 GCA_036377715.1 Gemmatimonadales bacterium | reverse complement strand
GCCAGCCGATCCAGCTCGCGGGGTATGCGGCCGGTTTGAGATTGCCGCACCAGACGAACGCGGGATCGACCGTGCGGGCCAGCGTCGCGGCGCGGCGACCCCAGCGTATCAGGCCCTGCGCCGTGCGCAACCGGTGGCTGGGGACCGCCACCCGATCCACCGGATGCGGGAATCCGGCATCGAACTCGTTGCCGCCTTCGAACCAGCCGGTGGACACCACGAGAGCGCCCGGCGGATAGCGCCGCCCGATCTCACCCATCATGCGGGCGATGCCCCCGCCCATCGGCGGGAAGTCGTAGGTCAGCAGGAGATTGGTCACCGGCGGTCGTGCCGGACCACCGCCTCGACGGCGTCGGCGTAGGCCCGCCGCATCACGCGCAGCGAGAAATGATCGAGCACGCGGCGCCGGGCCGCCGCGCCCAGGGCCGCCCGCCGGGATGCCGTGCAGAGCAGCTCACGCAGGTGGGCGATGAACCCATCCATGTCCTCCACCGGCGCAAGCAGGCCGGCCGCGTCGATCACCTCGGGCACGGCGCCGCCGCTGACGCTGAGCACGGGTCGGCCGCAGGCCATCGCCTCGAGCACGCTGAGGCCGAAGGTCTCTACGGCGCCGGCATGCACGAAGCAGGTGGCAGCGTTATAGGCGCCGCGCAGCTCGTCGGGGGTGAGATATCCGAGGAACCGGACAGGGACGCCAAGCTCGCGGGCGCGTTCCCGCAGCCGATCCCGGTGCGCGCCGTCGCCGCAGACGAGGAGCGGCGGCGCCTCGGCGCCGAGCCGGCTCCAGGCGTCCAGGAGAAAATCGTATCGCTTGTCGAGCGTGAGCGAGCCGACGGCCAGCACGAACGGCGTCGCGCCGAGCCCGCGGGCCTCGCGAAAGGCGGCCGCCGCGTCGGCGTCGGGCCGGAACCGCTCGGCGTCCACCGCGCCGCGGATCACGCGGTGAGGTCGCCGTCGGAGGTAGGCGGCGAGCCGGAGGGCTCGGGCGGCGGAGGTCTCGCTCACGAAAATGGTCAGCCCCACGCGCCGGTACGCCAGGCGGGTGAGCGGATCGCTGGGGGGCCGGGACCGGCTCAGGTTGTAGCAATTCACGATGGCGACGGGGTAGAGCAGCGATGCCAGGCTTGCCAGCCGGAGATCGCGGGGGCGATCGACCAGCACGGCGTCAGCCCCGATCCGCCGAAGCGTCCGGGCCAGCGCCCCGGCTTCGCGCAGGCCGGTGTTCCCGGTGGGCACTCGACCGGAGGGCAGTCCCAGGGCCGTGAAGGCATCCACCACCTCGGCATCACCGGCCAGCATGTGCGGAGCATGGCCGTGCTCACGCAGCCCCTCCGCGACGCTGGCGAGGCTCACTCCCGAGCCACGCCAGGTGCGGGCCGATGTGAGAAAGGCGACCCGGAGCGGCCGGGTCATGGCTCCGCCCGGCTGCCCCGCTCCAGCGCCCAGAGGTGGGCGTATTTCAGAAAGGCGGTGTAGCCGCCGAGCACGGAGGTCACGAAGCCGAAGCGGCCATCGCGCCACGCGCCCTGCAGCAGGTACGACCGGGCGAACCGGCCCAGCGGTCTACCGCCCAGATCCCACAGCCGAGCCCGCTTGCCGTCCTCGAACATGTCCTGAGCTCCCCACCGGGCGTAGCGGTTCATCTTCTCGATCTGGTGGCCGAGATCGCGGTAGGGGACATGCTCCAGCGGGGAGCGCAGGATGCCGGCATCGGGCACCGGCCCCAGTCCCTCGTGGACCCGGCGCTCCTGATACCGGTGGTCGCTCGTGAACAAACGGGTCACCCAGTCCCTGCCCCAGCGTCCCCGGGTGAGCTCGCGGCCGAGGTAGTAATTGCGGCGCCGGACCTGGTACACCGGGTGGGCCGGAGCCTCTACCACGCCCGCCAGCTCGTCGCGGAGCGGATCGGGAATCCGTTCGTCGGCGTCGAGCGCGAAGACATACCGATTCCGCGCCATCGCGATGGCCGCGTTGCGCTGGGCGGCAATGGTCGGCCCGGTGCGCTCCAGCACGGTGGCGCCCGCCGCGCGAGCCGCGGCGACGGTCTCGTCGCGGGAACCCCCGTCGGCCACGAGCACCTCGTCGGCCCAGCCGAGTCGGCGCACGCACTCGCCGATCCCGCCGCCCTCATCGAGGACCGGGATCACGATGGAGAGGGGCACCCGCCGGTCTGCCATCGAGTGGGTCAGGCCGGCCTGCGCGCCACCAGCATCAGGGTCCGCCCGAACAGCAGATCGGGCGAGAGCATATGGGCCGCGATCTCCCGATTCGCGCTCCGCTGGCGCGGATCGCTCTCGCGGGCCAGTGCGCGCCGGGTGGCGAGCTGCACGATGGGCCACGCCCATCCGTGGAGCAGCCCGTACTTGCGGATGCGGTCGGTGGTCACCGTCTCGACGGCGAACCCGGTCAGCCGCAGGATGTACCGAAGCTCGTAGTAGGTGATGAGGTTGATGTGATCGTGCACCGGCGCCCGGTGGAATTCGTTGATCGGCTTCGTGGCGAGGGGAAAGAAGCCGGTCCAGAAGTAGCGCCAGCGGGACGCGAGTCCCAGGATGTTCGGCGTGGAGATGAGGAGCCGTCCACCGGGCCGGAGGACGCGCCAGCACTCCCGCACGAAGGCGAACTGGTCCTCCAGGTGCTCGATGCCTTCCAGGCAGCTCAGGTAGTCAAAGGAAGCGTCGTCGTAGGGCAGGCGCTCGGAGAGATCCGCGTACCGGACCGGCACCTCGGGGACCTTGAACTGGTCCGGATACAGGTCGCACGCCTCCACGGCGAACCCCAGCTCGAGCAGGCGGCGGGCGAACGCGCCGCTCCCCGCCGCCACCTCAAGCACCCGACCCCCACGCGGCCAGCGGGCGAACAGCTCCGCGGCACGCGCGTGGGTCCTGGCGCACGCATAGACCGGGAGCTGCTCGGCGCCCGGGCGGCGCGTGGGGGCGGCGACGCTCATACCAGCGTGTAGTTGCGGAACTCGAACACGCGCGCACCGGTGAAGTGCTCGATGGCGTCCGAGACGTAGAAACGGAGGAAGCCGGTCCGGAAGCGACGCGGCTCGACCCGGCGTTCGGCATCGTCGCGGCGAGCGTCGACCCACGCGCGCGCGACCGCGGGATGCGTGCCCTGGAATCGTGTGAGCCCGGGAAACCAGGGAAGCAGCGGCCGGCGTGCCTCCCGCTCCTTCGACCACGGATAAATCACCGCGCTGGCCTCCCGCTTGGCGCGGAGCGCCTGCGCCGGCCGCGCCCAGCCGTAGTGGAACATCTGCGCGTTGGTCAGCCGTGCCCGGATCTTCCGGTGCTCCGGCCCGACCCGGAACCCCTGCGCGCCCTGATACGGCCGGATGTCGAGGGCCGGGTCGAGCCGAACCGCGCGCACCTCGCGGCGGTACCAGCGGCGGTTCACCGCGATGGTGTCCATGTCGCCGTAAAAGTGGAGGTACCGGACCAGCAGCCCTTCCACCCGGGGATCGCTGTCGTGCTGCGCGATGGCGGCTGCCAGCGCCTGCGCGCCGTCTTCGTGCAGCACCTCGTCGGCCTGGATGTAGATGCCCCAGGGATTCCGGCACGCCCGCATCGCGCGCAGCGTCTCGTCGCCCAGCACCTTGTTCCTGATCGTCATGTCCCACTCGGTCTCCAGGATCCGGATCCTGGGGTCCCCGATCGATCGCACCAGCTCGAGGGTCGCGTCGTCGGACTTGCCGACGTTCACCACCACCTCGTCGCAGACCGGCAGGATCGACCGGATGCTCGCCTCCAGCGGGAAGTCCAGCTTGACGGCGTTTCGGACGATGGTGAAGCCGGAGATGGGCACCACGATGTACCTCCGCGGATGGCGTCAGTCCGGAGAGGAATCTGCCCGGGCGCCGGAGGCGGTGCAACGGAGCACTTCACGGTACACCGCCGCGGTGCGCTCGACGGTGCGTTCCAGGGGGTACCGCTCCCGCG
The DNA here is from genome assembly GCA_036377715.1 of Gemmatimonadales bacterium. Taxonomy (GTDB): domain Bacteria; phylum Gemmatimonadota; class Gemmatimonadetes; order Gemmatimonadales; family GWC2-71-9; genus CAVVWJ01. The sequence continues at coordinate 18,263 of DASUXW010000032.1, read as the reverse complement.
CCGTCCGCCGCGCCGCCGCGCCGAGTCGCTCGCGCAGGGGCGGATCGGCCAGCAGGCGCTCGATCGCCGATGCCCAGGCCGAAGGATCGGCCGGCGGGACCAGCAGACCATCCGTGCCGTCGGTAACCAGATCGAGATTTCCGGTTGCCGCCGAGGCGACCACCGGCTTGCCGAGGGCCATCGCCTCGAGCAGGGCCTGCGAAAAGCCCTCCATGCGGGACGGCAGCAGCACCAGTTCCAGCAGGTCGTACAGCGGTCGAACGTTCGACACGAACGGCAGAGTGACCACGGCGTGGCGGGCGGGCACCCGGACGATGGCGGCCGCGAGGCGCTCGTCCCCCCCTACGCCGGCGAGGACCAGCCGCACCGGCGTGCTGATCCGGTCGAGCGCCGCCACGACGATTGCCTGGTCCTTCGGGCGACTCACGATCCCGATGGTGCGATGCGCCGCGTCCCACCCGATGGCAAGCCGCCACTGCTCGAGATCGTCCGCCGACACCGGCACGTCCACGCGGGCGGCCACCAGCCCGTTGGGCACCACCGCCAGCTTGCGACGCGGCGTCCCGAGACGGACGAGCGCCTCGCCTACGGCGGGGCTCACGGCGATCATGCGGGCCGCCAGCCGGCTCACCAGCCAGTTCTCCACCACGAAGCTGCGCGGCATCTGGCGTCGCGTGACGATCAGCGGGATCCGCAGCCGGCGCGTCAGGGCCAACCAGGCGAGCGCTTCGCGGTCACGGGCGCTCTGGGAGTTCACCAGGTGAGACGGCCAGGACGCGAGCAACCGCGCAAGCCGGCGCGCATTCCGGATCCGGCTGCCCCGCTCGAGTCGCAGCGGGTGCACCTCCAGCCCGCCGTCCCGTGCGAGCTGCTCGACCTCCGAGTCCGGGGGGCAGACGAACCGGACGTGCCAGCCCGCCCCCATCAGGCCGAGGCTCAGATGAAGCGTCGAGGTGACCGAGCCGGCACCACCACCCTGATGCAGGACCTGGGTGACCGTCGGCCGGCTCTTCACCGAGCGGGCAGCCCGTGAGCCGTCCGGATCGCGCGTAGTCGGCGGTTCGCCTCGTAGAGCGTCCGATTGGCCGCCAGCTCCTCGGCGCGGGCATAGGGACGCGCGTGCTCGAGGTGGAACACCGGAGCGGTGTACCGCACCGACCGGCCGTGCACGCCCGCGGCCTGCAGCCTGTGCCCCAGATCCGCATCCTCGAACCCGTAGGTGAACCGCTCGTCGAAGCCGCCGACCCTCCACAGATGCTCGGCGAAGGCGGACGAGTTCTCCCCCCGCCAGCTGGGCTCGCGGGGCACCCGGCCGTTCATCCAGGCGCCGAGCCCGGGCACTCGGCTGGCGGCGAGCCGCCGCCGCTTCCCGATCTGCAGCCACCACCAGCCGAAACCGTCGAGGGCTCCCGCATGGATGCCCGCCCCGGTCAGCCGCCGGCCGAGCCCCTGCCGGACCGGGACCTTGCCGCCGGCAAGGTAGCTGTCGCGGCGCGCGGCCCGGAGATGAATCGCCAGGCAGTCGCGACCCGCGATGCAGTCGCCGTCGAAGAAGACCAGATAGTCACCGGCGGCAGCGGCGATCGCCTTGTTCGTGATGGTGCACTTCCGGAATCCCGCGTCCTCGTGCCAGAGGTGCCGCAGGGAAACCGGGGCCGATGCGGCGCTCGCCGAGACGACGTCCGCGGTTTCGGGACCGCTGCCGTCATCGGCGACGAGCACCTCGAAATGCCGCACCGACTGACGGAACAATCCCGCAAGCACCAGTTCGAGGGCCCGCGGGTTGTTGTAGGTCGTCACGATCACGGACAGCCGCAGGCCGAGCGGGCCAACCGGCCGAAGCGTCAGTCGGCCCGCCCGGCCGCGACCGGTTGCCCGACCACCGCCGCGAGCAGCGCCGAGAGCCGGTGCATGTAGGTGTGCTCGGTCAGTGCCCGCTGCCGCGCCCCCGCCGCGACCTGCTCGGCCCAGGCTCGGTCGTGAATGGCCTCGGCGGTGAGGGTACGGAGCTCCGCCGGCGACCGGGCCACCAGGATCTCGGAGCCTTCGCGGAAGTGCTGGTGGAGATCGGGGTGCTCCTCCACCACCTGCGGCACGCCGATGGCGGCCAGCTCGAACAGCCGACGGCTCGCGCCCAGCTCGCCGCCGTTGGTTCCGGGCTCGCAGCACGGCACGTTCACCGCCACCGACGCCCCGGCATACGCCCGGATGTAGTCCTCGTGCGCCAGCAGCTCGCCCCGGCAGTAGTCCCGGAGCTTGGTGCGCCGCCACCCAGGCCCCCACACCGCGACGCCGAACTCCACCAGCTCGGAGAGCTGCCGCTCGCGGTGCGGCGTGGCGGTGCCGGCGAAGACCACGTTGGCCCGGAACCGGTCGCGGGCGCGCATCGGCCGGTGGATGGAAGGGTCGCAGGCCGCCGGCAGGTAGTGGACCGGCGGGAACCCGGGCTCGTCGAGCGCCTGGGCCGTGGCGCAGTCGGCCACGAAGACGGCATCGTAGGGGGCCGCGCGGGGGCGGATGTCGTCGGCACCGCGGCGCGCATCACAGAACCAGTTGACCCAGACCGGGCCGCCGCCCAGACGGAGCGAGGCCACCATCGCGGCATCCACCTGCACGCCTTCGAGCACCAGCACCAGCGCCGGGGTGGTGCTCGCGATGGCCCGGGCGATCCGGTCGTGCAGCCCGACGCGCCGGAAGCGGCTCAGCCACCCGCCGGTGCCGATCAGGTTGAGCGTGGCGACCCGGCAGCCGAGCCGCTCGAGCGCACGCCGGCGGAGCGCGGCATGGGCATGGAGGGCATCGTCGAACGAGCCGATGAGAAGGACGCGGGTTTCGGGAAATCGGGCTGCCACGGTCACAAACTACAGCATGGGTCCGGCATGACAACCCGCCCGACGCTCGACATCAGCGCTCGACGGCGAGCACGGGCTCCTGGTCGCGGAACTGGAGGTCGTACAACCGGCGGTAGAGGCCGCCCGACCGGAAGAGCTGCTCGTGGGTGCCGCGCTGCACCACGCGCCCGGCGTCGAGCACGATGATCTCGTCGGCGTCGCGCACGGTGGCCAGGCGGTGGGCGATGACCAGCACGGTGCGATCGGCCATGAGGCGGTCGATGGCCTGCTGGACCAGCCGCTCCGACTCGGTGTCGAGCGCGCTCGTGGCCTCGTCGAGAATCAGGATCGGCGGGTCCCTGAGCAGCGCCCGCGCGATCGCGATCCGCTGCCGCTGCCCGCCGGAGAGCCGGGTGCCCCGCTCACCGAGCAGGGTGTCGTAGCCGTCCGGGAGCTGCGCCAGGAACTGGTCGGCGTTGGCCGCCTTCGCCGCCGCCTCCACCTGCGTCCGCGTCGCCCCCGGCGAGCCGAAGGCGATGTTGGCGAACACCGTGTCGTTGAGGAGCACGGTATCCTGACTCACCACCCCCATGAGGGCCCGGACCGAGCGTCGGGTGAGTCGGGTGAGCGGCACCCCGTCCATCGTGATCCGGCCCGAGGTCGGGTCGTAGAACCTGGGCAGGAGATCGGCGAGCGTGGTCTTCCCCGCGCCCGACGGACCCACCAGCGCCACGACCCGGCCCCTGGGGAGCGCGAAGGACACGTCGTCCAGCACCAGATCGTCGTCGCCGTAGCGGAAGCTCACGTGGTCGAACACGATCTCCCGCTCGAAGCTCGCGGTCTCTTCGCCGGGGCGCTCCATCTCGGTGCCCGGCTCGTCCAGCATCTCGAACACCCGTTCCGCGCTGGCCATGGTCACCGCCATGACCGCCGGAAACGAGCTGATCGTCTTGAGCGGCGAGGTGAGCTTGAGCGCCGCCATGAGGAAGACGATGATCGCCTCGGGCGCGAGCGGCGCCGTCATCCCGATCAGCGCCGGACGGGTGCCGGCCCAGATGATCAGGATGACCAGGAATCCCGAGAACACCTCGGTGAGCGGGCTGGTGAGCGAGCTGAAGCGCTGGGTACGGATCACCTGCTTCCGGTAGCGCGAGGCCTGATCGGCGAACCGGGCGCTCTCGCGGGCCTCTTCGCCGAAGGCGCGGATGAGCCGCACCGCCCCGATCCGCTCCGTGACCGTCGCCGTGATCTCGCCCCGCTCCCGGGTGCGGGCGCGCGAGTGGCGCCGGAGCCGCTTGAGCAGCGTCTGCAGCAGCAGCACCATCGCGGGCACACAGGCGAGCGTGAGCAGGGTGAGCCGGAGCGAGATGGTGCTCAGCACGAAGAGTGTGGTAATCACGACGACCACGTTCTGGAACAGCGACAGCAGCGAGGCGGTCACGACCGTCTTGGTCTGCTCCACTTCGGTGATGATCCCCGAGATGAGCTGGCCCGCGCGGTTGCGCTGGAAATAGCCCAGATCGAGCGTCAGCAGGTGGTCGAAGATCCGGGTGCGCAGATCGCGCACCAGTCCCTCCTGCACGCCCACGCTCAGCTGGGTCGAGGCGTAGCTCAGCACGTTCTTGAGCAGCAGGCCGAGCACGAGGATCACGAGCAGCCGCCCGGCGGCCTGCCCCGGCGTGAGGCCGGCCACCAGGGGCTCGGTGAGCCGGTTTACGACCTCCTCGAGCCGGGTCGAGCCGGTCCTGAGCCCGCCGCTGGTGCCGAACAGGTGGCGGAGCAGCGGGATCAGGATGATGAGGGTGAATCCGTCGAGCAGCGAGGCCAGCGCCGTGGTCACCAGACCGGCCGCCAGGCGGGCCCGGTAGGGGAGGACCATCCGGAGCAGCCTGAGCTCGGCGCGCACGCTCAGCCGTGACGGGGGGTGAGCAGCGCGATCGGCAGAATGACTTCCTCGGGCGAGACCCCGCCGTGGAGGAAGGCCCCCCGGTACCGCGCCTGGTACTCGCGCAGCTTGGTGGGGTAGACGAAGAACCGGTCGCCGGTCGCGAGCAGGAGCCGGGTGCCGGGTGCCCGCGCCGGGAGCCCGAAGCTCGGCAGGTCGTCCACCACCAGCGCGGCCTCGGCCTCCTGCGCCCGCAAGTCGTCACCGAACTTGTACCGCAGGTTGGACGTGGTGTCGCGCTTGGCGAAGACCGTAGCCGGCGTGTGGCAGTGGATCGAGCCGTGGTCGGTGGTGAGCAGCACCGGCACCCCGCGCCGCTCCGCCTCGCGCAAGGCGTCCCACAGCGGCGAGCGCTCGAACCAGGTGCGAGTCAGGTTCCGGAGCGCGGGGGTGTCGCGCGCGACTTCATAGAGCGTGGAGTTCTCGGTCCGGCCGTGGGTGAGCTGGTCGATGAAGTTGAAGACCAGCGCGGTCACCCCGTCCTGCGCCAGGTGCGCGGGCAGGCGGCGCAGCAGCCCCTCGCCGTCGGCGGCGGTGAAGACCTTTTCGTAATGGACCGGCACGCTGCGACCGGTCAGCTCCTTGAGCTGCTCGGCCAGGAGCTCGGCCTCGTGCGCGTTGAGGCTCGCCTCCTCGTTGTCCTGCCACCACTTCGGGTACCGCGTTTTGATCTCGGCGGGGAACAGCCCGCTGAAGATCGCGTTCCGCGCGAACGGCGTGGCGGTGGGCAGGATCGAGAAGTAATGCGCCGTCTCGATGTCGAACCGCGAGGTGATGAGCGGGCGCAGCATGGCCCACTGGTCGAGCCGGAGGCAGTCCACCACCACCAGCAGGACCCTCCCGTGCCGGTCGAGCACCGGCCGGAGGAACTCGGCGCCGATGTCCACCGAGAGCGGCGGTCGGTCGCTGTTCCCGTCGTGCAGCCAGCGGGCGTAGTTGCGCTGGAGATAGCGCGCGAAGTCCTGCCGCAGGCTCTCCTGCAGCGTACGGAGCGCGTCCTGCAGCCCGGGCTCATCCGCCTGCCCCAGCCGCACTTCCCATTCGGCCAGCTCGACCACCAGCTCGACCCACTCGCGCCAGGCCAGCGGCCCGCCGCGCCGCGCCTCCAGCTCGCGGAACCTGGTGGCGAAGTCGCGCGAGAGGCGCTGCTGGCGGATTCGGTCACCGTCGAGCAGCCGGGTCACCACGGAGAGGATCTGGCGCGGGTTGACGGGCTTGATGAGGTAGTCGGAGATCTCGGCGCCGATGGCGTCCTTGAGCGTCTCGGTCTCCTCGCTCTTGGTGACCATGACGACCGGGGTGCCATGGTCGATGGCGCGGATGGCATGGAACAGATCGAGCCCGCGGCGCCCCGGCATCTGCTCGTCGAGCAGGACCACACCGTAGGGCTGCCGCTGGAGCAGCACCAGCGCGTCATCGCCGTGGGTGGTCGTCTCCACGGCAAACCCCTGCTCCTCCAGAAACAGGATGTGGGACGTGAGGCTCTCGACCTCGTCGTCCACCCAGAGGATGCTTTTGGGGCGGGGCATGGCTGGAAGATAGTCGGACGGACAGACGGACGGACGGACGGAGAAGGCACACCGCGCGGTGTGCTTTCACTGTCCGTCCGTCCGTCCGTCCGTCTGTCCGTCTGTCCGTCTGTCCCTATATTCCCCTCCGATGCCCCACAGCATCTTCGTCTCCCCCGACGTCCTCGTGGTGCGGTTCAGTGCGATCGGCGACGTGCTCCTCACGACGCCGCTCCTGCGCGCCATTCGGGCCAAGTGGCCGGGGGCGCGGGTGACGCTGCTGACCAAGCGGCAGTATCTGCCGCTGGTGAGAGACAACCCCAACGTGACCGAGGCCTTCGGGATCGCGCCGCAGGATACGGTGCGCGACGTCGCCAAGCTCATCCGGCGGGTGGAGTACAGCCACATCCTCGATCTGCAGGGCGGGCTCCGCACCGCGCCGCTCCGGCTGCTCACCGGCGGGCCGTGGTCGGGCTATTCCCACCGGCGTATCGCGCGCGCCATGCTGATCCGGTTCAAGCGGAACACCTACCAAGAGCACGTGCCGGTGCCGGAGCGTTACTTCGAGGCGGCCGCCGATCTGGGCGTCGAGCCCGACGGCGGCCCCCCGGAGTTCTTTCTCAACTCGGCCTCGGAGGAACGAGCGGAGGCGTGGCTGGCCCGGGCCGGCGTGGGAACGCGGCCCTTCGTGGCCGTGGCGCCCGGAGCCGCCCACGCCACGAAGCGGTGGCCGGTGGAGCACTGGGTCAAGCTGGTCCGCCAGATCGTCGATACCGGCGCGGACCTCGTGGCGTTGGGCGGGCCGGACGACTCGGCGGTCGGCGCCGAGATCGCCGCGCGCGGCGGGGCCAGCGTGGCGAGCGCCGCGGGCGACCTGGGCCTCCAGGAGACGGGCGCGGTGATCAAGCGCGCGGCCGCGCTCGTTTCGGGCGACACCGGTGTCATGCACATGGCCACCGGAGTGGGAACGCCCGTGGTCGCCCTGTTCGGGCCGACGGTGCGCCAGTTCGGCTTCTTCCCCTACAATGCGCACGCGAGCGTCGTCGAGCGGGACCTCGGCTGCCGGCCGTGCAGCAGTCACGGAAGCGAGGAGTGCCCGCTCGTGCACCACCTCTGCATGCGGGAGATCCTTCCGGACATGGTCATGGCCACGCTGAGCCGCACCCTCGCGTGAGCGGCTGGGACCCGGCCGCCACATCGCTGCTCGGCGTGCTCCCCCAGACCGCGCGGGGGCCGCGCCGGGAGGGCATCTTCGCGCTCTGGCTCACGGTGCGAGTGGCGCAGGACCTCCTGCACGATCCGCCGCCCGGCGAGCGCGCCCACCGGCGGCGAATCCAGGCGCTGGAACAGCGGCTGTCGAGCCTCACCCTCCCCCCGCCTCTCCGCCGCGCGCTCGCGGGCGCCATCAGCCAGCTCCGGGACCCGGCGCCGGAGATCGCGGCGCAGGTGCTGAGTCAGCTCGTCGCCCCCGCACGCGAGACGGGCGGTGCGGAAGCGGGCGAAGCGCTGGCCCAGGCCGCGCGCGCGGCGCGCGCCGCAGTGCGGCGGGAGCGGTCATGACCCGCCGCCCGGAGGAAGCGGTGCTCGAGGCGCTGGTGGCCCGGATCGACGGCACCGAACCGGGCACCGCGTCGCCCGATACCGTGCCGAGCGGCTTCCCGTCCCTCGACCGGATCCTGGGCGGCGGATTTCGGCGGCAGGACCTCAGCGTGCTCGGCGGCGACGTCGGCAGCGGGAAGTCCGCGCTCGCGCTCGCCATCGGGATCCGCGCGGCGCGCGCGGGGTTCCCTGCCCTGTTTCTCTCCGGAGAGATGAGCCCGGCTCGGGTGCTCGAACGCGCGCTGGCTCTGGAAGCGCGGACACCGGTGGACCACCTCCGCCAGAGCCGGCTCGACCCGGCCACCCGCGCGGCGGTCGGCGCGGCGGCGATGCGCCTCCGCGATCTCCCGCTGCTCATCCGGCCGTTGCTCGGCGAGTCGCGGGAGGAGATCGCGGGCTCGCTCGACCAGGTGCCCGGACGGGCGCTGGTGATCGTGGACTCGGTCCAGCTCGCGCAGTCCACCGAGCCGGGCGACCGGCTCGAGGAGCGGGCCGCGGCGCTGGTGCGGCGGCTCAAGGCGCTCGCCCTCGACGCCGACCTGGCGCTGCTCGCCGTCGCGCAGCTCCCGCAGCATCGGCCCGACCGCGGCGACGCTCGCCCCCGGCTCGAAGACTTCGGCGCGCTCGGGGCCGTGAAGGAGACGGCGGATGTGGTGCTGGGGATCTACCGCGAGGAGATGTACCGGCCGGGCCAGGGTGTGGAAGGCGCGACCGAGCTCATCGTCGCCAAGAACCGGAACGGCCCGACCGGGTTCGCCGACCTCTACTTCTCGTCCGCCGCGCTCCGGTTCGAAGACCTGGCCGACCCGCCGGCGTGAGTCGTGGTGTCGGCCGAGACTACCGCGCCGGAAAGCTCGACGAGCGTACCCTTGTCGCCTTCGTCATGAATCCGCACCCAGAGCGGCCGCCCGTGCTGCTGCGCCAGGAAGACGACCGCGCCGTCGGCATCCTTCGCCTCGTTGACCAGCCGCCAGTCGCCCCGGTGGAACAGGCCGCGGTAGTAGTCGGTGACCTGTTTCGCCGGTGCGGGCGAGCGTAGGGAAATCTGCATCGCATCGGGACCACCCGCTCGACTTACCACACTGGGTGACGGGGGCAGCGGCAGGTTGGGAAACGCCTGGTTCACGCTGGCCATCCTGGTGGGTGGCTCGTCCCGGCAGGCCAGGAGCACGGCGCAGAGCGCCAGAGAGCGGAATCGGGTGGGGATCATAGGGACGGGAGACTAGTCTCGGCCGCTCCTCGGGTCAACCCCTCAGATTGCCGCAAACGGCTGTCACGCTTATGTTTCCGCCTGCACATCCTGCCAACCTCGCCCGCGTTAAGGAGTTCGGCCATGGCCGGCCACAGCAAGTGGAAGCAGATCAAGCGCAAGAAGGCCGTGACCGATTCGCGGCGCGCCTCCACCTGGACCAAGATCATCCGCGAGATCACCGTCGCCGCCCGCGCCGGCGGCGGCGATCCCGGCGGCAACCCGCGCCTTCGCCTGGCCATCGACGACGCACGCGCCGTCAACATGCCCAAGGAGAACATCGAGCGGGCGGTCAAGAAGGGGACGGGCGAGCTGGAGGGCGAGGCCTACCAGGAGCTGAGCTACGAGGGCTACGGGCCCGGCGGCGCGGCCATCTTCATCGAGGCCGTCACCGACAACCCGAACCGCACGGTCGCCGAGATCCGGCATGCGTTCAGCCGGAACGGGGGCAATCTTGGCGCGAGCAACTCGGTGGCCTGGATGTTCGACCGCAAGGGACTCATCTATCTCGATGCCGCGAAGTCCGGGGAGGACAGCACCCTCGAAGCGGCGCTCGAGGCCGGGGCCGAGGACTTCGCGCGCGAGGGCGACCAGTACATCGTGACCACGGTACCCGCCGCGTTCCATGCGGTCCAGGACGCGCTCAGGAGCAGCGGCCTCGCGATCGACTCCGCCGAGCTCACGATGGTGCCGCGCAACACGGTCAAGGTCGAAGGGCCCGATGCCGAGCGGATCCTCAAGCTCATGGAAGTACTCGAGGAGCTCGACGACGTCTCGAAGGTGTCTTCCAACTTCGACATCGACGCCGCGCAACTGGCGGAGGCCGAGGCCTGAGAGCGACCCGGTGAAAGTGCTGGGCATCGACCCGGGAACGGCCGTTCTCGGGTACGGGGTCGTGGAGAGCGGACCCGGCCAGCACCCGCGACTGCTCGAGTGCGGCACTCTCACCACCGCGGCGCGCGATCCGCTGCCGGCCCGCCTTCGCGTGATCCACGACGGCACCACCGCCCTGCTCTCGCGACACGCGCCCGACGCGATGGCGGTGGAGAGCGCGTTCTATGGCAAGAACGTGCGGACCACCGTCGTGCTGAGCCACGCGCGCGGAGTCATCCTGCTCGCGGCGGAGCAGGCCGGGGTGCCGATCGCGGAGTATTCGCCGGCCCAGGTGAAGAAGACGGTGGTGGGCCGCGGCGCCGCGCTCAAGCCGCAGGTGGCGTACATGGTGGCGCAGCTCCTCCGCCTGCGCACGCCCCCCGCGCCGCCCGATGCGGCCGACGGGGTGGCGCTCGCGCTTACCCACCTGCTCATCGCGGCGCGCCGGGCGGCGTTCTTCCGGCAGGTCACCGGCGGGGGCGCGCGGTGATCGCGATCGTGACCGGCACGGTCGCCGAGCGCGCGGGCGAGACGCTGGTGGTGCAGACCGACGGCGGGGTGGGCTACTTCATTACCGTGCCCGCGGGCGTCGCGGAGCGGCTGCCGGCGCCTGGCGGCCGGGTGAGCCTCCACACCGAGCTGGTGGTGAAGGAAGACGGGTGGGCGCTCTACGGGTTCGATCGCCCGCTGGAGCGCGCAGTCTTCCAGCGGCTCCTGGGCGCGAGCGGCTTCGGGCCCCGGCTCGCGCTGGCGGTGCTCTCGGTGCTCGGCCCCGAGCGGACGGTCAGGAGCATCCTGGCGCGCGATCTCGCCGCGCTCAGCTCGGTGGGCGGCGTAGGGCGCAAGAAGGCCGAGCGGCTGGTGCTGGAGCTGCACGACAAGCTGGATGACCTCGCGCTCGAGCCCGAGGCGCCGCGAACCCCGGGCGCGGAGGAGGCGGTGCGCGCGCTGGTCGGCCTGGGGTACGGACCCGGCGCGGCCGACGATGCGGTGCGCGCGGTGCTCGCGGACGGCGCCGCGCCGGAACCCAGTCAACTCATCCGGCGGGCGCTCCAGCGCCTCGCCGCCGCCCGGGGAGGACGATGACGCTCACGAGCGTGCCCGCCGTGACGGCCGAATGGAACTGCACCCGCTGCGGTACAACCAATCGCAAACTCGTGCCCGCAGGTGCGACGAGCGCCCGCGACCGGTGCGGGCACTGCCGCGCGTGGCACATCGTCGAGCCGGGCGAGCGCCCGGTCCGGTGGGATGCGCGGCTGGACGACTAGCTCGAGCGGGCATCTCGTTGCCGAATTTCACCACGGAAACACGGAAGGCGCGGAGGTTACACGGAAAGGGACACCGGAACAGCTCGGCGCGCGGAGCCCACAACAAAATTTGTTGTCGCAGGAGGCCGGGGAACCGTCCCGGTACAGGAAGCCTTCCGTGCCGCCTCCGTGCATTCCGTGCTTCCGTGGTGATAGGGCGAACGCCGCTGGGCTGGGTGCTGGCATAGTCGAGACAGGACGCCGATGAACAAGTTGCAGGTGACGACCCCCGAACCGCTGCCCGAAGAGACCAGCGCCGACGCGGCGCTCCGGCCTTCGCGGCTGGACGAGTTCGTGGGGCAGGAGCAGGTGAAGAGCTCGCTTCAGATCGCGATCGACGCGGCCAAGGGGCGGGGGGAGACGCTGGACCACACCCTCTTCTTCGGGCCGCCGGGGCTCGGGAAGACGACGCTCGCCATGTTGATGGCGCGGGAGATGGGGGTGCAGCTCCGGACCACCTCCGGACCGGTGCTCGAGAAACCGGGCGACCTGGTGGGCCTCCTCACCTCGCTCGGGCCGGGCGACATGCTCTTCATCGACGAGATCCACCGGATGAAGCCGGCGCTGGAGGAGTTCCTCTATCCCGCGATGGAAGACTTCCGGGTGGACGTTCGCATTGGCGAGGGACCCAACGCGCAGACGATTCCGATGGCGCTCGAGCGCTTCACGCTGATCGGCGCCACCACGCGGTTCGGCCTCCTCACCCCGCCCATGCGCGCCCGGTTCGGGCTGGTGGAGCGGCTCGGCTTCTATCCGGCCGAGGAGCTGCAGCGGATCGTCACGCGCTCGGCCTCCATCCTCCAGGTGCCGACCGACGAGGAGGGCGCAGCCGAGATCGCCCGGCGGAGCCGGGGCACGCCCCGGGTCGCCAATCGGCTGCTGCGCCGGGTGCGCGACTACGCGCAGGTCAAGGCCGACGGCCGCATCACCGCGCCGGTGGCCGACGCCGCGCTGGCCCGGCTCAACGTCGACGAGTTCGGACTCGACGACATGGACGCGCGGATCCTCACCACGATCATCGAGAAGTTCGGCGGCGGGCCCGTCGGGCTCGGCACCGTCGCGGTCGCGGTCGGTGAAGACGCGGGCACGCTCCAGGACGTCTACGAGCCGTACCTGATCCAGCAGGGCTTCCTCGAGCGCACGCCACGCGGCCGCTGTGCCACGGCGCTCGCCTACCGCCGGTTCGGTCTCACGCCGCCCCCGGGGCAGACGACGATCTTTGACGGCTGAACGGCCGCTCCGCACCGCCGACTTCGACTACTCGCTCCCGCCGGAGCTCATCGCCCAGGAGCCGCTTGCGGAGCGGGGAGCGAGCCGGCTGCTGGTGGTGCTCCGCTCGGAGCGCCGGAGGGCGGCTGCGGCCGACCGGCGGGCCGACCATCGGGCGGCGCCGGGCCGCCGCGCCAACCAGCCGTTCCAGCAGCCGGTGCTCGTCCCGGGCCACAGCCGGAGCGTGGCCGGCGGCGTGCTGACCGACGGACGCTTCTCGCAGCTCACCTCGCTCATTCCCGCCGGCGACCTGGTCGTCATCAACACCACGCGGGTGCGCCATGCCCGCCTGCTGGGCACCCGGCCCTCCGGCGCGCCCGCCGAGGTACTGCTCATCCATCCGGCGGCGGACGGGGAGAGCTGGGTGGCACTCGGCAAGCCGGGCAGCGCGCTCCAGCCGGGCAAGCGGATCACGCTCGGCGAGGACGTCGCCATCGAGACGCTCGAGGTCCTGGACGACGGCAACCGCCGCGTGCGGTTCGTCGGCGCGACCGCCGAGGCCGCCATCGCCCGGTTCGGCCGGCTGCCTCTTCCGCCCTACATCACGCGCGACCCCACACCCGCCGACGACGAGCGCTACCAGACCGTGTACGCCCGCGCCGAAGGCAGCGTCGCCGCGCCCACTGCCGGCCTGCACTTCACCGGCGATCTGCTCGACAGCCTCTCGGCCAAAGGGGTGCTCATCGCCGGGCTGGATCTTCAAGTCGGACCGGGAACGTTCAAGCCGGTGGAGGTGGACGACCCGCGCGAGCACCGGATGCACCCCGAGCAGTACGAGATCTCCCCCCGGCTCGCCGGGATGATCGAGGTGGCGCGCGAGCAGGGTGGCCGCGTGTGGGCCGTGGGGACCACGGTGGTGCGCGCGCTCGAGAGCGCGGCGACCCCCGACGGCACCGTGCGCGCGGGGAGCGGACGGACCAGCCTGATGATCACGCCGGGCTATCCGTTCCGGGTGGTGGACCGGCTGATCACCAACTTCCACCTCCCCCGCTCCACCCTGCTCATGCTGGTGAGCGCATTCGCCGGCCGCGAGCTCACCATGGCGGCGTACGCGCATGCAGTGGCCGGGCGCTATCGCTTCTATTCCTACGGCGACGCGATGGTGATCCTCTGATCGGGTGGCCGCGATGACCTTCTCCAACCCTGCCGCCGGCGCGCCCGCCGCCGCCTCCGCCTACGTCCGCGCGCTGCTCGACCTGCTCGGCGCGCGCGACCCGCTCGACGTGGCCGCCGAGCTGGTGGCCTGGCTGGACCGGCGCCTGGCCGGCCTGAACGACGCGGTCCTCCGGCGCCCGGAGTCGCCGGGCAAGTGGTCGGTCGTGGAAATCGTGCAGCACCTCGCCGACTCCGAGCTGGTGCTCGGCTGGCGCACGCGGCTGATCCTCACGGAGGACCGGCCGAACATCCAGGGCTATGACCAGGATGCGTGGGCGCGAGCGCTGCGATACGCGGACGTGCCGCTCGCCCTCGCCATGGACCAGCTCCGCGCCACCCGGGCCGCCAACCTGCGGATCTGGCGCGGGCTCACCCCGGCCGAGCGCGACCGGGCAGGCATACACAGCGAGCGCGGGCCCGAGAGCCTCGACCGTCTGATTCGTCTGGTCGGCGGACACGATCTGGTGCATCGGCGCCAGATCGACCGCGTGCTCGCGGCGGCGGGCGCCTCGCCCTGATGTTCGAGTTCCGGCTCGAGGCCACCGAAGGCGCCGCCCGCGCCGGTACGCTCACCCTTCCCCACGGCGAGGTCCGCACCCCCGCCTTCATGCCCGTCGGCACCCACGGCGTCGTGCGCGGGCTCGGCGCACGCGAGGTCGAGCGCACCGGGGCACAGATCATCCTGGCCAACACCTACCATCTCCACCTCCGCCCCGGCGAGGATGTGGTCAGCGGGATGGGCGGCCTGCACGCCTTCACCACCTGGCCGCGCCCGATGCTCACCGACTCGGGCGGCTTCCAGGTCTTCTCCCTCGAGGGCCTGCGCCGCATCAGCGAGGAGGGCGTGCAGTTCCAGAGCCACGTGGACGGCACCACTCGCACGCTGACGCCCGAGCGCTCGATGGAGATCCAGCGGGCCCTCGGCGCCGACATCGCCATGGCCTTCGATCACGTGGTCCCCGGCCAGGCCTCGCACGAGCTCGCGTGCGAGGGGATGGAGCGGACGCTCAGGTGGCTGGAGCGGTGCCGGATAGCGCACGAGGCGCTGGCGGACGGGCAGGCGGACGGACGGACAGACGGCCGGACGGAAGCGGCACACCGGCGTGGTGTGCTGTCACTGTCCGTCCGTCCGTCTGTCCGTCCGTCCGCCTGTCAGGCCCTCTGGCCCATCCTCCAGGGCGGCACCCACCCCGACCTCCGCCGCCGCTCCCTCGAGGGCACGCTGGAGCGCGGATCGTGGACCGGGATCGCGATCGGTGGGTTGTCGGTGGGGGAACCGAAACCGGTGATGCACGGCGTGCTCGAGACGCTGGAGCCCGCCCTGCCCCGCGACGTGCCCCGTTATCTTATGGGTGTCGGCTTTCCGGCGGACCTGCTCGAAGGCATCGCGCGGGGCGTGGACCTGTTCGACTGCGTGGCCGCCACCAGGAACGGGAGACACGGCACCGCCTGGCTGCCGACGGGGCGGATCAACGTGCGCGGCGCCGCGCTCAAGGGCTCGACCGAGCCGCTCGATCCCGAGTGCGACTGCGAGACCTGCACCACGTACCCGCGCGGGTATCTCCGGCATCTCTTCGTCGTGGAAGACATGCTCGGACTCCGGCTGGTCTCGCTGCACAATGTCCGCTTTCTGGTCCGGCTGGGCGAGCAGGCGCGAGCCCACATCCTGGCCGGAACGTTCGACGGCTGGAGTCGCGAGTGGCTCCGCCGCCACCATGGACGAGGTACCTGAGGACACCGCATGCTCGAGGCGCAGACCGGAACCGGCGGCGGGATCGGCATCCTGCTGCTGCAGATGGTGGCCATCGGTGCCGTCTTCTACTTCCTCATCCTGCGCCCGTCGGGGCAGGCGCGGAAGCGGCATGCGGAGCTCCTCGGCAACCTGAAGAAGGGCGATGAAGTGATGACGAGCGGCGGACTGATCGGCCGCGTGCGCGACATCAAGGACGTGGAATCGGAGGGCGTGAAGGAGAGCAGGATCACGCTCGAGACCGGCACCGCGTCGGTGGTGGTCGAGCGCTCGCGGATCGTACGGATCGGCGGGGTGTCGGCGCCCAAGGGGCCGGGAGCCCCGGCGTCATGAGCCGGCTCCCCCTGCACCTGCTCGGCTCGCCCGTGCTCCGGCAGCGGAGCACCGAGGTGCAGGCGGTGGATGACGGGCTCCGCGGCATGCTCGACGCCATGTTCGAGACCATGGACGCCTCGCGCGGCGTGGGGCTCGCGGCCAATCAGGTGGGGCTGACCATGCGGATCGCCGTCGTGGACGCCGACGAGGACCGGTTCGAGATGATCAATCCGGAGATCGTCGAGACCGAAGGCCGCGCCACCGCGGAAGAGGGCTGCCTCTCGATCCCCGACATCTTCGCCGACGTGACCCGGCCGGAGCGGATCGTCCTCGAGGCCACCGACCGCCACGGGAACCGCTATCGCAAGGAAGCCACCGGGCTCAAGGCACGGGCCATCCAGCACGAGATCGACCATCTCGACGGGATCCTCTTTCTCGACCACCTGAGCCTCGTGAAGCGCCAGATGCTGCTCGCCCGCTACCGGCGCGAGCACAAGGACGACACCAGCTACGTCAAGGAGGTCTCGTCGGAGCCGGCCAGTACGGAGTGATGCGGCTCGTCTTCTTCGGCACGCCGGAGTTCGCCGTCCCCTCGCTGCGGGCGCTGCTCCAGAGCGGACACACGGTGGCGGGCGTCGTCACCCAGCCCGACAAGCCCCAGGGCCGCTCCCGCTCGTCGCTGGTCCCCTCGCCGGTCAAGCTCGAAGCCGAGCGGGCCGGCGTTCCCGTTCTCCAGCCCGACCGCCCCGTGGGCGACCTGTTTTTCGCCGCGCTCCGCCGGCTCGACCCCGACATCGGCGTCGTCGTCGCCTACGGGCACATCCTCAAGCCCGCCCTGCTCGCGCTCCCGCGGCGCGGCCTCGTCAACGTGCACGCCTCGCTGCTCCCGCGCTGGCGCGGCGCGGCCCCGATCCAGCATGCGATCCTCGCCGGTGATGCCGAGACCGGCGTCAGCATCATGCGCATGGAGGAGGGGCTCGACAGCGGGCCGGTGCTGGGCCGGATGGCCACTCCGATCGGCGCGCGCGAGACCGCGGGTGAGCTGTTCGTTCGCCTTGCGGAGCTGGGCGCCGTCGCGCTGATCGATGCGCTGGAGCGGCTGGCGACCGGCGCTGCGCACCCCGAGCTGCAGGACCCGGAGGCCGTGACCTACGCGCCCAAGATCGAGCGTGACGACGCGCGCCTCGACTGGCAGGCCGACGCGGTCGTGCTCGCGCGGCAGGCACGCGCCTTCGACCCGGCGCCGGGCGCCTGGACCACGCACGCCGGCGCCGCACTCAAGCTGTTTCGCCCCGAGCCGGTGGCGGGAGGGGGCGAGCCCGGCTGCGTCCTCGAGGCGGGCGAGCGGCTGGTGGTCGCCTCGGGTCAGGGCGCGCTGGCGGTCGCCGAGGTACAGCCTTCGGGGAAGCGCCGCCTGCCGGTGGCCGCGTGGGTGCGGGGCCGCGGCATCGGGGTCGGAGAGCGGCTGGAGTGATCCGCCCGGCATGAGACCGCTGCCGCGGCTTCACGCCGTCACCGATGCCGCCGTGCTCGCCGCGCCCGATTTCGGGGTGCGCGCGGCCGCGATCGCCGCCGCGGGGCCGGCCGTGGCCCTGCACGCGCGCGATCGGGAATCGGGCGGAGCCGCGCTCGCGCGGGCGGCCGAGCGGATGCTCTCGCTGGCCCGGCCTCCCGAGGCAGCGGTGTTCGTGAACGGCCGGCCCGACATCGCGGCCGCCGTGGGAGCGCACGGCGTCCAGCTCGCCTCCGGTGATCTCGCGCCGGGCGATGTCCGGCGCATCCTGCCACACGGCTGGATCGGACGCTCGGTCCATTCGACGGCGGAGGCGCGAGCCGCCATCGAAGCAGGAGCGGACTACCTGCTTGTGGGAAGCGTGTACGAGACGGCCACGCATCCCGGTCACGCCCCCGCCGGCCTGGCGCTGGTTCGGGAGACCTCGGTGCTCGGCAGGCCGGTGATCGCGATCGGCGGGATCGATGCCGGCCGCGCCGCCGAGGCGCGGGAGGCCGGCGCTTACGGCGTGGCCGCGATTCGGGCGCTCTGGCAGGCGGCCGATCCCGCCGCCGCCGCGCTGGCCCTGCTCGCGCCCTGGGGAGCCTCATGAACGACCTGACCGTCACCATCAACGGCGAGCCGCGGCAGGTGCCCGGCCCCGCGACCCTGCTCGAGCTGCTGGAACGGCTCGAGCTCGATCCACGCACCGTCGTCGTCGAGCGGAATCGCGAGATCGTCCGCCGTGCGCGCCTCGGCGAAGTGCAGGTGGAAGAGGGCGATACGATCGAGCTGGTGCACTTCGTCGGCGGCGGGTGAGCCCGGGCGGGCGGTTATCTTTGGAGACACCGAACACCGCTGCAAGGAGCCCCCATGACCGGCACGATCAGCCCCGAGAACCTCACCATCGCCGACCCCCAGCTCGAGATCGCCGGACACCGCTTCCGTTCGCGCCTCATGGTGGGCACCG
>DASUXW010000031.1:0-5338 GCA_036377715.1 Gemmatimonadales bacterium | reverse complement strand
CTCCTGCTCGACGGCACGCTCTACCTCTCGACCCCGCTCGGCCGCGTCTCCGCGCTCGACCCGGCCACCGGCCGCGAGCGCTGGACCTGGGATCCCCATCTCGACCTCGACCGCGACTACGGCGACTTCGCCAACCGCGGCGTCTCCGCCTGGCGCGACCCGCGCGCCACGGCCGGCGCCGCCTGCGCGCTCAGGATCTACGTCGCCACGCTCGACACCCGCCTCATCGCCCTCGACGCGGCCGGCGGCAGGCCGTGTGAGGACTTCGGCACGCACGGTACGGTGAGCCTGGGCCGCGACCTGGTGAACCCGCCCGCTTTTCCGGGCGAGTACGAGGTCACCTCGCCGCCCGCCGTCGTCGGCAACCTCGTGATCGTGGGCTCCGCCATCGGCGACAACAACCGCACCGACGCGCCGAGCGGCGTGGTCCGCGCCTACGACGCCCGCACCGGCGCCGAGCGCTGGCGCTGGGATCCGATCCCGCGCCGGCCGGGCACGCGCGCGCACGACACCTGGCGCGGCCCGAAAGCGCACCGGACCGGCGCCGCCAACGTCTGGAGTCTCATGTCGGCCGATCCGGAGCGCGACCTGCTCTTCGTCCCGGTCGGCAGCGCCTCGCCCGACTTCTATGGCGGCGAGCGGAAGGGGCGGAACGAGTACGCCAACTCGGTGGTCGCGCTGCGCGCGTCGACCGGAGCGGTGGTGTGGTCGTTCCAGGTCGTACACCACGATCTCTGGGACTACGATGTGCCGGCGCAGCCCGTCGCCTTCACGCTGCCGCGGGACGGGCGCAGCTGGCCCGCGCTCGCCGTCGCCACCAAGATGGGTCACCTGTTCATCCTCGACCGCCGCACCGGCCGACCGCTCGTGCCGGTGAGCGAGCTGCCCGTGCCCCGTTCGCACGTGCCGGGTGAGGAGGCGTGGCCCACCCAGCCGTTTCCGCCGCCGGCCTACCGGTTCGTGGCCGAGTCGCTGGCGCCGTCGCAGGCGTTCGGACTCACGCCTGAGGGCCGAGCCGCGTGCGAGCGGCGAATCGCGTCGCTCGACTACGAGGGGATCTTCACGCCCTCCTCGTTCCGTGGCACCATCCACTTTCCCGGCCATCTCGGCGGGTTCAACTGGTCGGGCGTGTCAGTCGACGAGAGCTCGGGGCTGCTCGTCGCCCCCGTCAACCAGCTCGGCATGGTGGTCACGCTCATCCCGCGCGACTCGATCCACGCCTTCCGCATGCGCCACCCCGATGCGGAGATCAACGACCAAAAGGGCACCCCGTACGGGATGATGCGCGAGACGCTGGTGGGCCCCGATCGCACGCCCTGCAACCCGCCGCCCTGGGGCGAGCTGGTGGCGTTCGACCTCGAGCGGGGTGCCGTGCGCTGGCGCGTGCCGCTGGGCGAGATCAAGGGCCTCGAGGGCCGGGGCTACGGCTCGCCCGAGCTGGGCGGGGTGCTGCTCACGGCCGGCGGGCTCGCATTCGTGGCGGGCACGCTCGACGACCACCTGCGGGCGTTCGACCTCGCGAACGGCACGGAGCTCTGGAAGGCGCCGCTCCCGGTGGGCGGGCACGCACTCCCGATGACCTATGAGGCCGGCGGCCGGCAGTACGTCGTGATCGTCGCCGGTGGCCACGACCGGCTGACGCTCGGCGCGCCGGCCTTGGGAGACTACGTCATGGCCTTCGCGCTCGACGCGCCCGAACCGGTGGACGCCGACACGGCCCGTTCGCCAGCGCTCGCCGGCCGTTGGACGGGCGAGCTCCGGACCGACGACCGGCACCGCTTCCCGCTCGAGTTCGAGCTGACGCAGCGGGGCGACTCGCTGCACGGGCGGACGGGCGGACGGGCGGACGGACAGACGGGCGGCCGCATCGTGGGGCCGATCGCGTTCCGCCTGTCGGGCGACAGCCTCTCGCTCCGGTTCGACTTCCAGTACCCCGAGAAGCGTTGCGCCGGCCAGGTCACCGGCAGCGGCAGTGCGGCCAATGGGGGCACGCTGCTCGTGGGCACGCTCGAAGTGCACTCGACCTGCAGCGAGCACGACGAGCCGGGCGCGTTTTCGTTCCGGCGGCCGGTGCGCTAGGTTCGCGGCATGCGCAGCGCCCGGCTCGGCTTTCTCGCCGTCTGGTTCGGAGGCTTCCTGGCCCTCGGTCTCCTCACGTTCGCGCACTACTACCTGGACGTGCTGGTGCGGGGCGGGTCGGAGCCGGCCGCGGTCAAGCTGATCGAGCAGCTCACCGGCTCGCTGGGCGGCGCGGTGTGCCTGCTCCCGGCGGTCGGACTCGCGCGGTACGCCCGGGCGCGGAGCTGGGCGGTGGGCCCGACGCTCGCCGCCCACGCGGTGCTGCTGCTGCCGCTCTCCGCGCTGCATACCTCGTGGAACTGGGCCACCCGCAGCCTGCTCTTCCCGCTCGCGGGTCTCGGTGCCTACGACTACGGCCGGATGCCGCTGCGGTACTTCATGGAGCTGCCGATCGACGTGGTGCTGTACGGCTTCTCGATCGGCCTGGTCTATCTGTTCGACCACTACCGCGCCGGCCGCGATCGCGAGCTCCGGCTGGCCCGGCTGGAAGGCGAGCTGGGCGCGGCGCGGCTCGAGGCGCTCGAGGGCCGGCTCCGCCCGCATTTCCTGTTCAACGCGCTCAACACCATCTCGGCGGTGATGTACGAGGACGTCGCCGCGGCCGACACCATGCTCGCTCGGTTGGCCGACCTGCTGCGGCGTACCCTCCGGCGCCCCGGGGGGAGCGAGGTGCCGCTTGCGGAGGAGCTGGAGACGCTCGAGCTGTACCTCTCGATTATGCGGGCCAGGTTCACCGAGCGGCTCGAGGTGGACGTGCGCGTGGACCCGGACGCGCGCGATGCGCGGGTGCCGCCGCTGGTGCTCCAGCCGCTGGTGGAGAACGCCATTCTCCACGGTGATCCCGGCCCGGGCGCCGCCGCCCGCATCGTCGTCCGGGCGCGCCGGCAGAACGGCCGCCTGCTGCTGGAAGTGGAAGACAACGGCCCCGGCCTCTCGGGTCCACCCGACGAAGCGGTAGGCCGAGGTGTCGGTCTCGGCACCACCGGGCGCCGGCTCTCCGAGCTCTACGGGACGCGTGCGGGGGTGACGCTCGAGAACCTGCTGGCCGGCGGCGTCCGCGCCGTGGTCACGCTCCCGTTCCGGGGCGACTCGGTGTGACCGCGCTCAAGCTCCTCATCGTGGACGACGAACGTCCCGCGCGCCAGAAGCTCCGGCGTCTGGTCTCGGCCGACCCCGCCGTGGGCGCGGTGCTCGAGGCCGCCGACGCGCCCTCGGCGGTGGAGCTGATCCGGGCCGAGTCGCCCGATGTGGTGCTGCTCGACGTGGAGATGCCGGGCATGGACGGGTTCGGCGTGCTGGAGGCGCTCGCCCCGGAGGAACGGCCGCACGTCGTGTTCGTCACGGCCTACGACCAGTACGCCGTCCGCGCCTTCGACGCGCACGCGGTGGACTACGTCCTCAAGCCCTTCGACGCCGAGCGGCTGGCCCGCGCGCTCGACCGCGCCAGGGCCGCCGCCGCGGGGCGCCATGACCGCGAAGCGCGTCGCCGCCTCGAGCGCGCGCTGGCCGAGGTGCGCAGCGAGCGGCCGGAGCGGTTGGAGCGGCTGCTGGTGGAGTCGGACGGGCGGGCGCGGCTGCTCCCGCTCGGCGAGGTAGAGCGGTTCGAGTCGGCGAAGAACTATGTCGTCGTCCACACCGCGGGGGAGCGGTACCGGCTTCGAACCACGCTCGAGCGCCTCGAGGAGCGGCTCGATCCGGCCGAGTTCGTGCGGGTGCATCGCTCCACCATCGTGCGCGTGGACCGCGTCGCGGAGCTCCAGCCGTGGACGCACGGGGACTACGTGGTGCTGCTGCACGGCGGGGCGCGGGTGCGGCTGAGTCGGCGGTATCGGGATCGGCTGGAGCGGTTTCTGCCGTAGCGAGCCGGCTGATTTCGTCCCCCGACTATAGCCGCTCCTCACAAGCACTCGATGGAAAAGTGTTGGGATCGTCGCTGATGCGGCCCAGGGTCCAGGACTTCGTCCCGAGCTCCGGGCCAAGCTCGGTGGGTCGAAGCCGCATGCTGCCAAGTGGGTGCTGAAAGGTAGCCGTCCGCCTCCGCATCGCAGGATTTGCTTCACGGCTTACGCCGCCGGCGCCTCGACCTCCTTCGCCTTCGGCCCGCTCACCACGTGCCGCGCCGATTCCCACGCCGTGATCAGCTCCGGGTCCTGGTGGTACAGACACCGGTTAAAGCCACCGAAAATCCCGACCAGCCGCACCAGCCTGTCGCTCAACGTTTTCATCGGCTCGACCGGCGCGTCGACCGGCCTGTCGATCGCCCCGAGAACGTCCTCGCCCGGGTACGAAAGGACACCGAACAGCCGACTCTCACCGCCGGCCCCGGGTTCGATCGGCACCCTGACGCATTCAGTGCGCGGGGTGGCGCATCTGCGACAGCTTTCCGGCTCTCCGTGAAACTTCCTGGCCGCTGACCGCCCGGTTTGCGCACCCCGGCTCCGTCGCATGTCCGACTCGCTCCAGCGAGTTGATGTTCGGTTGAGCTTACACCGCTAGCGAGATCTGCTTCCTGGCGCAATCGTTTCAGCGTACTTGCGTCTCACATCGTACCCCGAAGAAGCGCGAAGCGGCCCGCGCCGGCCGACCCGGTGCTCCACCACTCAGGGGGGAGATCCGATGCACACACGTTTCGCTCTCGTGCTCGCCGCCCTTGGGCTCGGTGCTGCCACGGCCGGGCACGCCCAGAGCGGGGCTTCCGCACCGTCGCGTCCCCTGGTGGGCGATCACTCGTTGGCCAACCCGTTCTCGCCGGTGTTTCTCGAACACGTCCCCCAGACAACGCTCTCCAGGCTGGCCGCAGTGTCCCCGGAGCAGACCGGTGCGCATCGGTCGATCTGGAGGGGAGCACTCATCGGTGGACTCGTCACCGCGACCGCGGCGGCCCTGATCGCAAGCGGTACATGCGGGCATGATGACGGCAGGTCGAAATCGAGCTGTCCAGGTGTCGTGGTGCGCAGCGCCGTCATCGCCCTGCCGGTCGGGGCGATACTCGGAGCGGGCCTCGCGAGCACCGGCCGCCGGTGATCATGCGAACCGCGCTCGCGGGATTCGGCCTGTCGCTCCTCGCCGTCGTTTCCCATGCGCAGGAGCCGCCACACCACGGTGTATGGATCGGTGCGGGCGTGGGAGCGGGTTGGGCGGGCGCGACGTGCAACGACTGCGTGAGTGCAGGGCGGTTGTCAGGCTGGTCAGGTTACCTGAGGGCCGGCACGACCGTCGCGCCAAGGACGCGGCTCGCGGGCGAGCTCGACGGATGGGT